>NZ_WIWH01000001.1:0-305634 GCF_009600035.1 Pseudomonas sp. FSL R10-2964
GTAAGCGCTGTGAGGCGTTGAGCTAACCAATACTAATTGCCCGTGAGGCTTGACCATATAACACCCAAGCAATTTGCGCCCTTGAACACAAGAGCATGCAAGTTGCGGTGTGTGAAGACGATACAAACCGAAAGTTTGCGGTTCACAAAACACCACATCTATTACATACCCATTCGCTGGAGCGTAAACCGAAAGGTAAACGACCTGGCTACCGAATTTCTTGACGACCATAGAGCATTGGAACCACCTGATCCCATCCCGAACTCAGTAGTGAAACGATGCATCGCCGATGGTAGTGTGGGGTTTCCCCATGTGAGAGTAGGTCATCGTCAAGATTAAATTCCAAACCCCCTGTCTGCTCACGCAGACAGGGGGTTTGTTTTTGTGGCGAAAAAAGTTATGACCCGCCTGAGCGTATCGTTCTTCAGATCGCCTGCAGCTAAAGTCCTGCAAATAGGCACAGTTATTTTGTAGCCCGCGCACTAGAATAGGCCCAGTCATTTTCTGAGCCTGAGACTCCCTATATGCCAGATCCGGTTGACCCCCGCAGGGTGTCAGAATTACCGCTGGACGAGTTGGTGGCCTGTCATGAGTGCGATCTACTGATGCGCAAGCCGCATCTCGCCCTCGGTGAGAAAGCCCAATGCCCGCGCTGCGGCTATGAACTCTACGCTCATAGGTACAAGGTGGTTGAACGCAGCCTTGCGCTTGTGATTGCTGCTTTGCTGCTCTACATACCTGCGAACTTTTTACCCATCATGCAGCTCAATCTACTGGGCCAGGCGTCGCAAGACACGGTCTGGAGTGGTGTGCTCGGTTTGTACAACACCGGCATGCAAGGCATCGCGGCGGTGGTGTTCCTGTGCAGCATGGGCATCCCGCTGCTCAAGTTGCTCTGCCAGCTTGCTGTGTTGCTGAGCATTCGCTGGAATATCGGGCGCAGCTACGGTTTGCTGATTTACCGCATTTATCACCATCTGCGTGATTGGGGCATGCTTGAGGTGTACTTCATGGGCGTGCTGGTGGCCATCGTAAAACTGTCCGATCTGGCTGAGCTGAGTCTTGGCCTGGGCCTGGTCTGTTTTGTCAGCCTGTTGCTGGTACAGGTCTGGCTGGAAGTGGTGATGTCACCTCACCAGATCTGGCAGGCGTTATCCGGGGAGGATGCTCATGCGGGCGATTGATGCGGGTATCTTGATCTGTGGCGAATGCCACGAACTGAACAGGCAAGACCCCGAAACCGACGAGCAAACCTGTACTCGCTGCGGTGCTCTGGTTCACGCGCGTCGCCCCGACAGTTTGATGCGCACCTGGGCATTGCTGCTGACGTCGGCCATTCTCTATATCCCGGCCAACCTGCTGCCGATCATGACAGTCAACTCATTGGGCCAGGGCTCGCCGAGTACGATCATGGCGGGTGTCATCGAGCTGGTACAGCACGGCATGATCCCGATTGCTGCCGTGGTGTTTGTGGCAAGTATTCTGGTGCCCACCTTCAAGCTGGTCGGCATCGCCTTGCTGTTGTTTTCGGTACAACGCCATCAGCCTCTTTCTGCCCGGCAACGTATCATTATGTACCGATTTATCGAGTTCATTGGCCGTTGGTCAATGCTGGATATTTTCGTCATTGCCATTTTGGTGGCCGTGGTGAATTTTGGACGCATAGCCAGCATCGAAGCCAATCTTGGCGCAGTGGCATTTGCCAGTGTGGTGGTGCTAACGATGCTTGCAGCTGTAACTTTTGATCCCCGACTGATTTGGGACAACACGGAGTCGGACGACGACCATGAGTGACTTGCCTACCGCTAAAACCCGCCCGGCTTCCAACTGGTCGGCGATCTGGATCCTTCCGCTTATTGCCCTGGTCATCGGTGGCTGGCTGGGGTGGCGTGCCTACAGCGAAACCGGCATCGATATTCAGGTGCGTTTCGAGAGCGGCGAAGGCATCGTCGCCAACAAGACCGAGGTGGTCTACAAAGGCATGCCCGTGGGCAAGGTGAAAACCCTCGCCCTCGACGAGTCTGGCCCCAGCAAAGGGGTGATTGCTACCGTCGAAATGGACAAGGACGTTGAGCAATACCTGAAAACCAATACCCGTTTCTGGCTGGTCAAACCCAGTGTCACTCTGGCCGGTATCACCGGGCTCGAAACGCTGGTGTCCGGCAACTATATTGCGGTCAGTCCCGCCGATGGCGAGCCTGCACGCAAGTTCAAGGCGCTGTCCCAAGAACCGCCCTTGTCTGATGCCAAACCAGGTCTGCACCTGACGCTTAAAGCTGAGCGTCTCGGTTCGTTGAACCGTGGCAGCCCGGTGTTCTACAAGCAGATCCAGGTAGGGCAGATCAAAAGCTATGTGCTTTCCGAAGACCAAAGCACTGTTGAAATCAAAGTCTTTATCGAGCCGACCTACGCCAATCTGGTGCGCAAACATACGCGCTTCTGGAATGCCAGCGGTATCAGCATCGACGCCAACCTGTCGGGTGTGAAACTGCGCAGCGAATCTCTGGCCAGTATTGTGGCCGGTGGTATTGCCTTCGCCACTCCAGAGAACCGCAAAGACAGCCCGCCCACCGATTCGAGCCTGCCGTTCCGTCTTTATGAAGACTTCGATGCCGCGCAGGCGGGGATCAAGGTCAAAGTCAAACTCAGCGACTTCGAGGGCCTGCAGGCCGGTCGTACGCCGGTCATGTACAAAGGCATCCAGGTCGGTAGCCTCAAGGGTCTCAAGGTGGACCCTGATCTGACCAGCGCCAGTGCCGAGCTGACTCTGGACCCGTTGGCAGAAGATTACCTGGTGCAGGGCACCCAGTTCTGGGTGGTCAAGCCGTCCATCTCCCTGGCCGGCATTACCGGGCTGGAGGCGCTGGTCAAAGGCAACTACATTGCCATTCGCCCGGGTGACAAGGGCAGCACCCCCGAACGCGAATTCGTCGCCCGGCCAAAGGCTCCGCCGCTGGATCTGCGCTCACCGGGCCTGCATATGGTGCTCTTTACCGAGAACCTGGGCTCGCTGGATGTCGGCAGCCCGATCCTCTACAAGCAGGTCAAGGTCGGTTCGGTGCAGAGCTATCAGTTCTCCCGCACCAAAAAGCAGTTGGTGATCGGTGTCCATATCGAGAAGGAATACGAGAATCTGGTCAATGCTTCGACCCGTTTCTGGAATGCCAGCGGCATCACGTTGACCGGCGGTTTGACCGGCGGTATCCAGGTTAAAAGCGAATCCCTGCAAAGTCTGATGGCAGGCGGTATTGCTTTTGAAACGCCGGAAGCCAAGGCTCCGCTGCAAAAACGTATCCCGCGTTTCCGTCTGTTTACTGACCGTGACGCAGCCATGCAGCAGGGAGTCGCCGTTACGATCAAGGTGCCGCGTGCCGATGGCCTGCGCGAGGGTACGCCGATTCGCTTCAAGGGGCTGGATGTTGGCAAGATCGAAAGCATTGACCTGAGCGAGGACCTGCAATCGGTTCTGCTCAAGGCCCGCATCACCGAAGTGCCTGAGCGGATTGCGCGGGTTGGCAGCCAATTCTGGGTGGTCAAGCCGGAGCTTGGTTTGATGAAAACGGCCAACCTCGAAACCCTGGTCACCGGCCAGTACCTCGAGGTGCAACCGGCGAGCAAACAACTGGGGCGCCAGACCAGTTTTGTAGCCCTGGAGCAAGCGCCGGATGCCGCCGTTTCCCAGGCCGGATTGAGCCTGGTATTGAGCGCTGCCCGTCGTGGTTCGCTCAAGGAGGGCGTGCCTGTCACCTACCGTGAAGTCACCGTGGGTAAAGTCACGGGGTATGAGTTGGGCAACAGTGCCGACCGGGTGCTGGTACATATCCTGATCGAGCCGCGTTACGCGCCGTTGGTGCGTAGCGGTAGCCGCTTCTGGAATACGAGCGGTTTTGGTGTCGACTTCGGTTTGTTCAAAGGAGCAACGATTCGTACTGAATCCCTGGAAACCCTGGTGCAGGGTGGCATTGCCTTCGCCACACCGGACGGCGACAAGCTGGGCACCCAGGCTCGCCCTGAGCAAACCTTCCCGCTCTTTGACAAGTTCGAAGACGAATGGCTGCAGTGGGCACCGAAGATCCCGTTAGGCAAATAAGCTGCAAAAAAAACCGCGATCAATGATCGCGGTTTTTTTATGTACGGGGTTCAGTCTCAGACTTCATCCAGTTCGCGTTCTTCCACCGCCGTCAACGCATCAGGTTTCACCTCGTCATGGCGACGAATGTACTTCCAGTCGTCTTCATCGATATAGATCCCGTTAGGGCCGCTGCCGCCTTCCAGGTCGATGGCCACATGGGCGCAGACCTGCGGCTTCACACTGGCCAGAATCGGTACAAAGCCCAGCTGCAAACTGGTCTCCAGCAGAGCTGTCTGGTTTTTCTCGTCAATGTCGGCAGCTTCGTCCAGGTAGTACGGCAAGCGAATACGCCCGGCCTGATCGCGGTCCATCAAGTGCAGCAACAAATACATGTTGGTCAGCGCCTTGATCGTCATGGTCGTACCGTTGGACGCCGCGCCATCGATATCCGTGTGGATCACCGGCTGGCCATTGAGCTTGGTGATCTCGAACGCCAGCTCGAACAAGTCCTTGAGCCCCAACTGGTTATGGTTGGCTGCCACCAGGCGCGCCAGATACTCCTTGGCCTCTTCGTTCTTGTTGTCCTGTTCGGTGCTCTGGCTGAGGTCAAACACCGACAGTGTCTCGCCTTCTTCGTACTGGCCGGCGCTGTGGATAATCTGATCGATATGCTTGAGCGCCTCCTTGTTGGGGGCCAGCACGATACGGAAGCTTTTGAGGTTGGACACCTGACGCTTGTTGATTTCGCGGTTGAACAATGCCAGTTGGTGCTCGAGGCTGTCGTAGTCGCTGCGGATATTGCGCAGCGTGCGGGCGATATCGGTGACTGCGGCCCGGCGCGCCTTGCCCAGGGTCAGGGCTTCTTCGGTGCGGTGGGCGTAGGCGTTGATCAGTAACTGCAGGCGCCGCTCCATATCGTCTTCACTGTCGAACTTGGCCACACCCTTGAGGCGTACCTGAGCGTACAGCGCCTCGATCTGGCCGTCGCAACGCAACAAGCCCTGCCAGCTGTCCTGATAGTCGTTGAGCAACGGCAGCAGGTTGTCCATCGAATCGTCGACCGGATCCATAAATGGCGTACCGAACGGCAAGTCGGCGGGCAGCAGTTGGCGTCGACGCAAGCTGTCATCCAGGGTGCGCTGTTTGGCTTCCATGTCACCGATCTGGCGACCGACCAGTTGCAACTTGGCCGACAACTGCTGGACGCGCTCGGTGAAGGCATCGCTGGAGCGTTTCAACTCGTCCTGCGCAGCTTCGGCCTGAGCCAGTTGCTCGAGTTTTTCGCCTTCTTCTGCACTGAGCGTCTGGCTGCGGCGGAAATCTTCCAGCGCCTTTTGCGCATCCAGCACCTGCTGATACAGGGACTCGGCTTCGCTCTTGCTTGCGGCGCGGTCAGAGGTCACGGCCTGCTGGGTCTTGAGTTGCTTGAGCTCTTTTTCCAGACGCTCTTTCTGCTCGCGCAAAGCCGCGCGGTCCGCCAGTGCCTGCAGGGCAGGGGGCTCGATATGGCTCAAGTCGATGGACAGGCCCGGGGCTTCAAAACGCTCGCCTTTAAAGCCATCGAGGATCAGCTCCAGCGATTTGACCCAGGCATCGCTGTCATCCAGCGCAATCCCGTGCTCACCCAGGGGCAGGCTGAACAGGGCACTGTTGAACAGGCGCATCAGGCGTTCCACATCCTGCTGCGAAAACTCTTCGCGCAAGCGGGCATAGCTGTTGTTGTCGGCGTGATCGAGCTGCTGCTTGACCGACTTGAGGCGCTTTTCCAGATCGCGCAGTCGCTCGTCCAGATCCTCGGCACTGAACTGACGCGACTGCGCCAGCGCCCCCGCCAGTTCGTCGTGGGCGTCTTTGGCGCTCAGCAATTGCTGCTCAAGCACCTTTACGTCGTCGACCAGGGCGAAACGATGTTTGAGCACTGACAACTCGCCGAGCCAGCGCTGGATACCGGAAATTTCCCGCTCAAGACGCATCAACTCCTGAGTGCTGCTGCGCTGGTTGTTTTGCAGGGCGTCCTGTTCGTTGCGGTAGTGCTCGGACTGGATCAGCAGCTCTTCCTTGCGGGCCCCGGCGTAGTCCTGCCAGGTACCGAGCAAGGAATCGAGCAGCGGTGACAGGCGGTGCAGCTTGCCACGCAGCAGGTCGCGCTGGCGCACACCTGCGGCCAATGCCTCGACCAACGGCCCGGCGCCGACCAGTGCGTTGTAGTCCTGCTCCATGCGTCGTACATCACGGAAAGCTTCTTCGCACGCGGCAATGTAATCAACGCTGCCCGAACGCAGGCTGTGTTCGAACGCATCGAGGAACAGTTGCTTGAGCTTGGCCGCAGTGATTTCGCGCATATGCAGCAGGTTGATAAATAGCGCGCGGAAGGTCTTGAGGCTCTGCTCGCTGGTGGAGCGCAGCGGGATCAGGGTCAGGTCCAGGGGGATCGACGTATGGCCGCCCACTAGCAGACGCCGAAGCTCATCAGGCTTGAGCTCGTAGGCTTTGAGGCCATTACGCTCCAGGTTGTTGAACAGCTCCTTCTGGCGCAGGCAGGTGTCGTCTTTCTGGTAGTGGGCCAGGTCCAGTTTGCCCGCGTAGGCAAAAAACTGGTGACCGAAGCCGCCCCCCGGGCCGCGACCGACAACACCGATCACATGGGGGCCGTGGGGTAGGGACACTTCGACCAGGATGTAACTGGTGTCCGAGGCAAAGTAGAAGCGTCGCGACTGCTCAAGGCTGTATTTGCCGAAGCTCATGTCGGACATGCGCGCCAGAATCGGGAACTGCAGGGCGTTGATTGATGCCGATTTGCCGAGGTTGTTCGCCCCGTAGACCGACAGCGGGTGTTCCAGCGGGAACAGCCCCAGGCTGTAACCGGCGGTGTTCAACAGGGCAAAGCGGCGAATGCCGTAGCGTTCCTGGCTCATGCGTCCATCTCCTGTTGTTCGTCGGCAATGGCGCGGGCCAATGCGGCCTCGTCATCACTGTCGTCATCGGCCAGCACCGGCGTGGGCAAAGGCAGGATGCTGTGCAGGCTGGCGGTCAGGTCGCGGTCTTGTTGCACCGACAGGCACACATCGAGAAAACGGTGCATCGGTGGCAGAAAGCGATAGATGCCGGGTTCTTCACTGGCAAAACCGAGCTGGGTCATGCGGCGCATGATCTTTTCTTCCAGTTCGTCCTGGCTGGTGACTTCAGCCTGTACAAACAGGTCGCGGTATTTTTCCAGCAGCGCGGGCAATTCGTCGCGGCCCAGGCTGCCACCGTCGAGCACTGCGATCGGGTCGCGGCCCTGATCGGCCAGATGCTCGACGATGATAAACGTGAATAGCGCCAGGCGCTGTGCGGTCTTGTTGACCTGCGCAGTGGCAGTGTCGGGCACAAAGTAATAGAAGCCGCGGGTATCACACACCAGTTCAAAGCCCAGGGCTTTAAACAGGGCGCGGTATTGATCCTGGAAGTTCGACAGTTGCGCGTACAGCTCCGGGTCGCGGCGGCTGACGTGATAACCCTTGAACAGCTCACGAAAAATCGGTGCCAGCTGGGACAGTTCAGAAAGATCAAGATGCATGCAGAGAGCTCGCAGTAGTCTGGGTCGCATCTTCGCTGTGAGAAAGCAGAGCGAAGGAGCGCAGGCTGACCAAATGTTCGTGGGTGTGGTAATCGCGGCGCTCCAGGCGTTCGCGCACGAAGCGTTTTTCACGGGACAGGCGTGAGAACCAGTACAGCAGCTCATCGGTGTCGCCGTCTGGCTCTTGTGCCAGCAGCCAGCACATCAAGTCCGGCATCGGTAGCGCATCGCTGCAGCGGTCGAGCATTTCCTTGACCGTGCGCGGGGCCTTGGGCGTTTCGCCGCGGTGGACCTTATGCGCCTTGGGAAATTTCGCCGGTTTGGCTTCGAAGCGGGCCAGGGCATAGACATAAGCCTCAACCTGACTGGCGCTACCCAAAAAGGTGCTTTGCGGGCGGGTGAACATCGGCATGGCTGCTTGCGGCACAGCGTCCAGGCCTTTGCGGCGGATGGCTGCCAGTGCCAGCGCGGCACCACGGGTCACGGCATTGTGCCGGCGGGCTTCTTCACGCAGCGGCAGTAGCAACTCACGGGCATGGCGCAGGGTCATCTGGGCGCTGGTTTGCATCTCAAGGATGCGCGCATGGGTGCGCAGCAGCATGTCGTCGTCTACCAAGTGGCCGAGGCGTTGCTGTTCGCTGAGCATGCGCAGCAGCACCACTTCGACCTTGCGTACGCCTTGCTCGAAAGCGCCGTCGGCGTTGACCAGCTGAATCATGGGTTCGACGTATTCATCCCAGGTTGCCAGCACCTCGGCATAGCGCTGACGCAACGGAATTTGCCGGTCGCTGGTCTTGGCCCGTTCGGCTACGGCCACCAGCGCCTGTTCATCGTTGGCGAGTTTTTTCAATACATCGCGTACCCGCATATCGAGCAAACGCAGCTGGCGTGCCAGGTCATGGCCGTCTCGAATGTCGAAGGCATCCTGGATATAACCTGCCAGCCGCTCCAGATGGCGCAGGTAGGCTTCGATTTCCAGGCACAGGCCAAGTCGGTGCTCGTGGCGCAAATAAGCCAGAAAGTCGTGAATCTGGGCGTTTAGCTCGAAACGGTTCGGGCTTTTGGCGACCGGCACCAGAATGTCCAGACGAATCCAGGCATCGAGCACGGCGGTGATGTCTTGCGGCGTGCTGTCCATCTGATGAACGGCCAGTTGCAGGCGTAATTCGTTCAGGCTCAGGGTGCCTTGGTCGAAGTGTTCACACAAAGGCTCAAGGAGTGCCCAGTGCTCGGCGAGGGCACGTAAAACGCGCTTGGGTTCGATCATGGGAGGGCCGGTCAATTGGCAAGTAAAGGCCGCGATTGTACTGCAACGTGCTGTCGAGTCATCACTTGGCAGATCAACTGCGGGCGGGAAGGGCAGAAGGGCGGTAGAATCCCCACACTTTAGTAATCCACAGATGGCCGACCCTTGTTGAATGAGTCCCGCCGCCGCGCTTTCTTGACTGCCATGCAAGTGGTCAGCTGGTTGCCGCGCACTGAACTGCCGTTTGCCGCCCCTTCGCGGCCAGAACTGCTGGTGCTCCCCGAGCCGCCCGCGGAGCCTGTGATCACAAGGCCTGCGGTCAAGGCGGCGGTTGCACCGGGCAAACCTGTCGAGCGGCCAAAAATCGAAGTGCCCCGGCCTTCGGTCAGTCGCCCGGTCAGCAAACCGGTGGTCGAAGCCGAGTTGGCACCTGTACCGGCCAAGGTCGTGCAACTGCCACCGCCGCGTTTTGCCCTGCAGTTACTGCGGGCCGGACGTTGCCTGGTGCTGGTGGAGTTACCCACAGGCGGTGCATTCCAGAGCCGCGACCCGGCCTATTTATTGTTAAAAGACATGTTGCGCGCTGCCGGCTTGCCCGACAGCCCGCAAATCATTGGCGAGCCGGTGCGCTGGCCGTTGCTGCGGCGTGGCAATGTCGATCAAGGGCCCGAGGCTGCGCGTGAGTTTGTGCAGGGCTTTCTTATGGCCCGCCTGGAAGAGGCCGAATGTGCCTGTTTGTGGCTGATCGGGCTGCCTGCGGTGCGTTTTGCCGGTGAGGCCGATGCCGATGCGTTCAACACTGAACTGCAAATTGAAGGGCTGGGCAGCGCATGGGCGTTGCCGGGCCTGGAACTCTTAATGGATGAGCCACAACGCAAAGCGCATGTGTGGCAAGCCATGCGCCGGCTAATGGCGCGCTGGAAACAGAACGATGAGTGATGCGGTAACTTTTCGCCCGATGACCGAGGCGGACCTTGATGCGGTATTGAAAATTGAATACGCCGCTTTCAGTCACCCCTGGACCCGCGGCATATTTCTCGACGGCCTGGGCAAGTACCATATCTGGCTGATGTTTGAAGGTGAGCAGCAGGTAGGGCATGGCGTGGTGCAGATCATCCTCGACGAGGCCCATCTGCTCAATATCACCGTCAAGCCCGAGAGCCAGGGCCGTGGCCTGGGGCTCAAGCTGCTTGAGCACTTGATGTCGATTGCCTATCAGCATGAGGCGCGCGAATGCTTCCTTGAGCTGCGCGACAGCAATACCGCGGCGTTCAAGTTGTATGAGCGTTATGGCTTCAATGAAATCGGCCGTCGCCGTGACTACTACCCGGCTGTGGGTGGGCGTGAAGATGCGGTGGTGATGGCCTGTACGCTGGTCGACTGACGGCGAAAAGTCGTTATGTGGGAGCGGGCTTGCTGGCGATGCTGGCGCTGCGGTTTATCAGGTAAACCGTGTTGATCCGATCGCGAGCAAGCCCGCTCCCACAGGGTTTACTTTTCAACGCTTGCGTCCCACCGGGTCAATTTCCGCCAGTTCGGCTTCATCCAGCCCTTTGCCGGCGCCGATTTCGTCTTCATCAACCAGGCTCAGATCCCAGTCAGCGGCACCGTCCGGCCCCTGGGCAGCCTCCTTGGCATCGCGGGCGCCGTCCTCGCGGATCAGCATCTCCTGCTCCAGGTCGTCGTCGTTGAGGCCCAGATCCAGTTCGTCATCCAGCGCGGCTCTGTGCCTGGAGCCTGTATCGTCGACAAACAAGTCGCTGACGGGCTCATAGGTATCGTCATCATCAAAATCCAGCGGCTCCACCGAACCCATGGCGTCCTCGATATCGTCGATAGGTGCGGGTTGTGGTGCCCCGTAGGGGCGACGTGAATCAGTCATGGTAATTCCTCATACTCTGGGTGCTTTAATACGATGACTGTAGCCATTGCTGAAGATTCCACCCAACTGACCGCCGGAATGTCATGGGGCAAGTGACCCCGACCGCTGGTCGGCTGTCAGAACAGCGCATCAACTCTTGAGGCTCCACAGCATGAACGAACTACAAGATCTGATTGATAACAATGAGCGTTGGGCCGATGCGATCAAGCAGGAAGATCCCGACTTCTTCGCCAAGCTGGCCCGTCAGCAAACACCGGAATACCTGTGGATTGGTTGTTCGGATGCACGGGTGCCGGCCAACGAAATTGTCGGCATGTTGCCCGGCGATCTTTTTGTGCACCGCAACGTGGCCAATGTCGTGTTGCACACTGACTTGAATTGCCTGTCGGTGATCCAGTACGCGGTCGACGTTTTGAAGGTCAAACATATTCTGGTGACCGGCCACTATGGCTGTGGCGGTGTACGCGCATCGATGAAGGACCAGCAGATGGGGCTGATCGATGGCTGGCTGCGTTCGATCCGTGACCTGTATTACGAGAATCGTGAAGCGCTGGCGCTGTTGCCCACCGAGGAAGAGCGGGTTGACCGCCTCTGCGAATTGAACGTGATCCAGCAGGTGGCGAACGTCGGGCATACCAATATTGTGCAAAATGCCTGGCACCGCGGGCAGAAGCTGTCGGTGCATGGCTGCATCTACGGGATCAAGGACGGTCGCTGGAAAAGCCTGAACACCACCATCAGCGGCCTTGACCAGTTGCCGCCGCAGTATCGTTTGCGGCCGGTGGGCGCAGTATAAAGTTGCATGCATAACCTGTGGGAGCGGGCTTGCTCGCGATGGTATCGACGCGGTTTTCCTGCTTTACCGCGCCGCCTGAATCGCGAGCAAGCCCGCTCCCACATTTAGTTACGAGTACGCTTACGGCATCACCGGCGCGGTATACACCAGCGTCGTCCCCAATGCCCACAGCAAAAACAGCACCAGCGGCGTGTGCACCAACAGTTGCACAAACGAGAAGCCGATCAAGTCCCGCGCCTTCAAACCCAGTACGCCCAGCAGCGGCAGCATGTAAAACGGATTGATCAGATTGGGCAGCGCCTCGGCGGCGTTGTAGATCTGCACAGCCCAACCCAGGTGATAGCCCAGATCATTGGCCACCTGCATCACGTACGGCGCTTCGATAATCCACTTGCCGCCACCCGACGGGATAAAAAAGCCCAGAATCGCCGAATACACGCCCATCAATAATGCATAAGTGTCATGGGACGCGATCTGCACGAAAAACGTCGAGATATGGTGGGCCAGTGTTTGCCCGTCGGTGCCCTTGACCACCGTCATCAATGCGGCAATCGAACCATACAGCGGAAACTGGATCATCACCCCGGTGGTGGTTGGCACGGCGCTGGTCACGGCATTGAGAAAACTGCGCGGGCGCCAGTGCAGCAGGGCACCGAGCATCAGGAACAGAAAATTGTAAGTGTTGAGCCCGGAGATGGCGCTGATCGCCGGTTTGGTCGAAAACTCATGGAACAACCAGCCAGCAGCCAGCAGCACCAGCAAAATGGTCAGCAGCGGGCTGTATTCCAGCCACTCACCGGGGCGAGTGCGCGGGGGGAGCTTCGGTGAGCTGAAGCTCGGGTCGATACCGCAGGCAGCTGCGTCGCGGGCCGATTCAGCGCCGGGTGCGGTGTCGTAGGCGACAATCAACGACACCACTACCAGCGCCGCCAGCAACACCCCGGACTGCCAGAGAAAGATGGTTTCAGTGAAGGGGATAACCCCGGTAATCGCCAGAATCGACGGCGGCAGGCTGGCGGGGTTGGCTTGCAACTGTGCAGCCGAAGACGACAACCCCAGTGCCCACACCGCGCCCAGCCCCAGGTAGGCCGCAGCGCCGGCGGCGCGATAGTCCATGCGCAGGTTGGTGCGCCGGGCCAGTGCCCGTACCAGTAAGCCGCCAAACACCAGCGACAGCCCCCAGTTGAGCAATGACGCGACCATTGAAATCAACGCTACCCAGCACACCGCCTGGCGGCCGTTTTTCGGTACCCGGGCCAGTTTGTCGATCAGTTTGACGGCGGGCGGCGAGCTGGCCACCACATAGCCGCCAATCACCACGAAGGCCATTTGCATGGTGAACGGGATCAGGCTCCAGAAGCCGTCACCAAATGCCATGGCGGCATCGGTGGGTTTGGCGCCCATCAGCATCGTGGCCAGTGCCACGGTTATTACCGCAACAGCTGCGAACACCCACGAATCGGGAAACCAGCGCTCGGCAAAGTTCGAGCAGCGCAGGGCAAAGCGGGCAGAGCGGCTGTCTGTAATCTCGGCGGCCATGAAATGTACCTCGGTTTTCTTATGGTTATGGGATGGCCCGAGCACAGTAAATCAAAGCGGGAGCAATTCCGATGGCCCGCTGCGTGTGGCCATGAATGTGCAGGGTTATTCAGTGGCCTCGGTTTTGGATGAACGGTCGTTTTCGGCGCTCCAGAAAATTCGCCTAAAGCCGATTCTGTTGCACGCATTCTTTCATTGCTCCGGGTACCCCATGTTCAACACACGCTTGAAGCAAGAGCTGTCGGCTCTTCGCGAAGAAATATCCAGCCTGCAGCAGGTTCGGGAGAGCCTGGACAGCGAAATGCTGGTGCTGTCTCTGGGCGCGGATGGGCGCATCGAGACAGCCAACCATAACTTCACCCAACAGATGCACTACACCGGTACTGCGTTGCTGGGTCTGCATATTGATGAACTGGTGCCCGCGCACCTGAAAAACGACGAACACAGCCTTCGTTTCAAGAGCGCCATGAAGCGCAATGAACATTACAGTGGCACCGTGCGCTTGCTGCGCGGCAATGGCCAGGAAGCGTGGCTGCGCTCGATCATGCAGCCGATTCTGGACTCCAGCGGGCGGGTGCTGCGCATTTCGATTTTCTCCAGTGACCTGACGCGCACCATCGAAACTTCCCGCGACCATGAAAACCTGATGAGTGCGCTGATGCGTTCTACCGCCGTGATCGAGTTCAACCTCAAGGGCGAAGTGCTGACCGCCAATGAGCGTTTTCTCTCCGGCATGGGGTATACCCTGGGGCAGATCCAGGGCAAACATCACCGCATGTTCTGCACCCCGCAAGAACAGAACAGTGCCGAATACCAGGCCTTCTGGCAGCGTTTAAATGCGGGTGAGTTTGTCGCGGCACGCTTTCAGCGCATCGACAGTCACGGCCGTGATGTATGGCTTGAGGCCACCTACAACCCGGTGCGCGACGCCAATGACAACCTGTACAAAGTGGTGAAGTTCGCCACGGTGATCACCGATCAGGTTCATCAGGAACAGGCCGTCTGCGAAGCGGCAGCAGCGCCCAGCGCGGCACCAAAGTGGTGACCGAAGCGGTGCAAGTGATGCGTGATCTGGCCCGTCACATGCAGCAGGCGGGTGACGGCATTGAAGCCTTGAGCGATCAGTCGCAAGTGATTGGCAGCATCGTCAAGACCATCAGCTCGATTGCCGACCAGACCAACTTGCTGGCGCTTAACGCCGCTATTGAAGCCGCGCGTGCCGGTGAACAAGGTCGTGGCTTTGCCGTCGTGGCTGACGAAGTGCGCCAATTGGCGTCGCGCACCAGCAAGGCCACTGAAGAAATCATCGGTGTGGTGCGGCAAAACCAGGACATGGCCCGTAACGCCGTGGCCCTGATGGCCGATGGCAAGCTTCAGGCCGAAGCAGGATTGGCGTTGGCCGCCGAAGCGGGCACGGTGATTGTTGAAATCCAGGATGGCGCGCAGAAAGTGGTCGATGCCGTGGGTCAGTTTGCCAACCAGCTGTCGTCATGAGCCTTGATATGCAGGGGTTGAACTTAAGAAAAATCCCTCTGAGGTGACGGAAAAAGTACTGGTAGGAGTAAACTCCAGGCTTTCCAAAGGAGTTTCTATGAGTCTCTACCAGTCGAGCATTCTTGCCAAACCGATACCTTCGCAAGCGCGTTACATGTTTTTCGCCCTCAAGTCAGTAGAAGCTTTGCCGGCTGCACTCGACACCTTGTCGCAGTGGGTGGATGGCAAAAGCGTGGTGGCCGGTTTTGGTTCGCCGCTGGTATTGGCCCTTGGCGCGAAAGTCCCGGGGTTGCGGGTGTTTCCTGCGATCAATGCCATGGTTGAAAACCCGTCGACCCAGCACGCCCTGTGGCTGTGGTTGCTGGGCGAAGACCGTGGCGAGTTGCTGCACCGCAGCCAGGCCATCGAGACTGCCCTGGCGCCTGCGTTCAACCTGCTGCAAGTGACCGAAGGCTTCCGTTACGGCACTGATCGTGACCTGACCGGCTACGAAGACGGCACTGAAAACCCGGTGGACGAAGCGGCTGTGGACGCGGCCATCGTTGCCAATGCTGGCGCCGGGCTGGACGGTGGCAGCTTTGTTGCCATTCAGCAGTGGCAGCATGACCTGAACGGTTTTGCCGCACTGCCGTCCGAAGAGCAGGACAACATCATGGGTCGTCGCAAGAGCGACAACGAAGAGCTGGACGATGCGCCGGAGTCTGCCCACGTCAAACGTACTGCCCAGGAAAGCTTCACCCCGGAAGCCTTTATTGTGCGTCGCTCCATGCCGTGGACAGAAAACGGCAAGTCCGGGCTGATGTTTGTTGCCTTCGGTCGCACCTTGAATGCCTTTGAAGTGCAACTGCGGCGCATGAGCGGTCTGGAAGACGGCATCATCGATGGCTTGTATCGTTACAGCCGTCCACTTAACGGTGGCTACTACTGGTGCCCGCCGATGAAAGACGGGCGGATGGATTTGCGTGCGGTGCGTCCGTAATAAGCGTCACTCCCCCGTAGCAGAACGGAGTCAGCGACGACTGGTTTCAGGAATTGTCTGATTATTTTTTGCATGCCGCAGCCTCAGGCTTGCGGCATGAAATCGACCCCCCAAGCCGCTCGAAAACTCCTGCACTTATTTGCCTGTGGCCTGATCGTCGGACTCCTTGCGGGGTCGTTCGTATACTTGCGTGCCGTGTTCAACGAAGAGGTCTCGCAGCGCCGCAGTTTTATGAACGAGGCGGTGTTCAATGCCCAGGATTTTTTCGTCAGCCGCCAGACGCTTCTCAAGAGCCTGGTGCTGGCCACTGTGCCTGATCATCAGGCAGGCCAAACGGTCGCCGGTATTGATCCACAAGAAGAGGTCAACATCAGCCTGGGCAGTGAGGCTGGCCACTGGAACCTTTGGCTGACCCGGCGGATGATGGATTATTTGCACGAAAGCAAAGTCAATCTGTTGTATGTGCCGCAGACGGATAAGCCCAAAGTGGTGTGTTTGTTCGACTCTTCAGGCAACCTTGAACCGCTGCCCAAAGTGGTGTTGCAGCGGCTGCTTGATGAAGGGGCCAAGGCCTTTTCATTTGGTGATGATCTGTGGCTGACCGACAGCAAGGTCCTGAATGCCCCCTTTTATTTATTTTCCCGACTCGATAACCGTAACCTGTCTTCCGGCTGGCTGGGCATTGAGGTCGAGGTTCCGGATCTGGTAGAGGCCTTGCGCAGTGAAAGTGCCGGTGACTTCATGCTGCTCAACGGTCAAGGCCAGATTCTGTTCACCAACGCCGCACAATCCACTCTCGTCAATTCATTGCAGACGCTGGAACCCAAGAATTCGTTTGGCTTTATCGGTAGTGGCTGGTTGCCCGATAGCCTGGCAATCACGAAGAAGCTGGGCTATTCGGGCTGGCAAATCGTTTATGCCTTAGATATCAAATCTCTATTGCCAGTTTTGGGCGGGCCTTTGTTGGGCTGTGTTTTGTTGTTTATTGCCGTCTGCATCGGCTTGCGATTACTGATTGTGCGCATTGATCGGCGCCTGATCACCCCGGGTGAGAAACGCATTCAGGCGCTGGTTGAAAGTGAGGCGTTCAGTCGTGCCGTATTGCAAGTTGCACCGATGGCCCTGTGTGTAATCCGGCGCACAGACGGCACCGTGGTACTGGAAAACTCCTTGTCACAACAGTGGCTGGGTAACGGCACTGAGCGCAGCAAGCTATGCCATGGCTGGATTTCACGCGCGTTCGATGAATGTGACTTGCGCAACAGTGATGAGATCGAAATGGAGGATGGCCGTCTTCTGTACCTGGCCTTTGCCCCTACGCGCTACAAAAGTCAGGACGTGCTGATTTGCGCGTTCAGCGACATCAGCGCACGTAAACAGATTGAAGTAACCCTCGAACGTGCCCGGCAACTGGCGGACCGGGCCAATGAGGCCAAGACTCTGTTTCTGGCAACCATGAGCCACGAAATCCGTACACCCCTGTACGGTGTTTTGGGCACGCTGGAACTGCTGGCGCGTACCGAACTTAATGATCAGCAGAACAACTATCTCAAGGCTATCGAACGCTCATCCGGCAACTTGTTGCAGCTGATTTGCGACGTGCTGGATGTGTCGCGTATCGAGGCGGGTCAGCTGCAACTGGAACTCAACACCTTCAGCCCTCTTGAGCTGATAGAAGAGGTGGTCCTGGGCTACAGTGGCGCAGCCCAGGCCAAGGGCCTGCAGTTGTTTGCATTGATTGATTCAACGGTGCCCGAGTGGCTCAGCGGTGATGTCACCCGCATCCGCCAGATCTTGAATAACCTGCTCAACAACGCCCTGAAGTTCACGGACTACGGAAAAATTGTCCTGCGTCTGAAAATGGACAGCCGTGATGATGAGCGCGTGATGTTGCACTGGCAGGTTTCCGATACTGGCAAAGGTATTGCCCATGAAGAGCAGGCTCATCTGTTCGAGCCTTTTTATCAAGTGGAGTCTGCGAAAAACGTGGTCGCCGGCACCGGGCTGGGCCTGTCCATCTGCAAGCGCCTTATGCACTTGATGAACGGCACCATGCGTCTGGTCAGTGAGCCGGGATTGGGTAGCAGTTTTACCCTGCATCTGCCCTTGGTGCAGGTTAGCGAACCGGCGCGTTTTAGCCCTTTTGGCGAGTTGGCTGCCCGCGTTGTTTATGTGGTTTCCCCCGTGCGCGAACTGGCCGAGTGTTATTGCGCCTGGTTACGCCGTTGGGGTGCGCGGGCTCATCTTGGGGCGCCGAAACCAGGGGATGCATCCGATGCTGCTGTTTTATTGGAGCTGCATCCCGGCGCTGCCCGGCAATTGCTTGAACCTGGCTGGACAGGACCGCTGGTGGTAGCCGCCAGTGACATGTCGGTAGCTCCCGCCGTTGAAAACCCTTGCTGGCAAGCGGACCTGAGCAGCTTGCAGGACGTCTATCGTGCCCTGTGCAAGGCCCAGGGCATGGGTATTGGCAGCGATCTTGAACCGGGTACGGTGAAGACGGAACTCAAGCTCGGTTTGCGCATTCTGGTTGCCGAAGACAATGTGATCAATCAACTGATTCTGCGTGATCAACTTGAAGAGTTGGGTTGCACAGTGACATTGGTCAGCGATGGACTGGAAGCACTCGAGCGTTGGCGCGACGACGATTTTGATCTGCTGCTGACCGACGTCAACATGCCGAAAATGAACGGTTATGAGCTGGCGGCCCGGTTGCGGGCCATGAACATAACGCTGCCGATCATTGGTGCAACGGCCAATGCCATGCGTGAGGAGAGCGAGCGCTGTCTGAATGCGGGGATGAATCACTGCCTGATCAAGCCTTTTACGCTGCACACCCTATACAACTGTCTTCAGCACTTCTAAAGGAGGATCCAGTGAAGCCCTATCGTGTACTGGTCGTTGAGGATCACCCTTTTCAGCATGAGTATTTGCTGAACGTTTTCAATGAGGTGGGTGGCTTTACAGTTGACACCGTTTGGGATGGCGATGGCGCGCTGGAGTGTCTGGCGCGTCATGACTATGACTTGCTGCTCAGTGACTTGCTGATGCCTGTGATGGATGGTGTGCAACTGATCCAGAGAGTTGCCGCCCTGAAAAATAAACCGGCGTTGGCACTGATGAGCGCCTCGTCCCGGCGCATGCTGATTAGTGCGGGGCTGGCAGCAAAAAACCTGGGTATTTCAGTGATTGGCCTGATCTCCAAACCGGTCGAGTTCAATGCGGTACAGCGCTTGAAAGAGCGAATGGAGCTTTTCCGCCTTAACGGTGATACGGACCCCTCACTGGCCATTGAAGTCGACCCGCAGAGTATCGAATTGGCCATGGCCAACGGGCAGATTCAAGCATGGTTCCAGCCCAAGAAATCCCTGCGCAACGGCAATATTCTCAGTGCAGAAGCCCTGGTGCGTTGGGTGCATCCCGAGGCCGGCTTGTTATTGCCCAAGGACTTTCTGACCTTGTTGATCAGCCACGGTCTTGAAGAGCGGCTGTTGTGGCTGATGCTGGAGCAAACACTTCAAGCCCAAAGACAATGGCGAGAGCAGGGCTGGGATATTCCGGTTTCAATCAACTTGCCCACGCATTTGCTGGATAACCATGCGCTCGCCGACCGTCTGCGCGACGCTGTGATTGCTGATGGTGGCGAGCCACGCAGTATCGTTTTTGAACTGATGGAGAGTTCAACCACAGAAGAGCTCAGTAATTACTATGCGGGAGCTTGTCGTTTGCGCATGATGGGCTTTGGCTTGGCCCAGGATGATTTTGGCAAGGGATTCAGCTCTTACTTCAATCTGGTTTCCACTCCATTCAGTGAGCTCAAGATTGACCGGTCGCTGGTACATGGCTGTGTCGAAAACGAGAATCTGGCGTCAGCACTGCGCAGCCTTGTTGAACTGAGCCGCAAGCTGGGCCTGACAGTTGTCGCCGAGGGCGTCGAGACACAGGCCGAACTCGAGTTTCTGCGCAGCATCCAGTGTGATCAAGTGCAAGGTTTCCTTATTTGCGGCGCTATATCGTGCGCCGACTTTGAAACTCTTTTACTGGACGATAGCTCTAAGCCATCACCGGGGTAGCTGAGTGCGGCGCCACGGGTCTTGTTCTGCGCTCGATCTGTAGAAACCGGGGGCGCCGGACTTGCCATGTCATCAATGTGGAGCCAGGCAATGCGCGAATTAAAGGTAGTGATTGCCGACGATCATCCAGTGGTGGTACTGGGGCTTCGGGAAATGATTCAACGTGATGAGTATTTCTCCCTGGTAGGCGAGGCGCTGAGCTCGTCGCAGTTGGTCGAGCAGTTGCAGTTGCATCAACCCGAACTGCTGATTACTGATTTCAACATGCCAGGGGATGAAACCTATGGCGACGGTCTGCAACTGATCGAGTACATCATTGAGCATTTTCCCGGGGTCAAGATCCTGGTGCTGACAGTCATGAGCAATCATCTGATTATCTCGCGCTTGCTGGAGCTGGGTGTGGCAGGCGTGATTGCTAAAAGCCATATCCGCGAAGAAATAGGCAAGGCCCTAAGTGCGTTGGCCAACGATCGGGACTATACGGCCCCGGCTGCTCCAGCCATCTCTGTGGTGACTAACCCCAAAGTCATTGATGAACGTTTCTCCACACTTTCACCCCGTGAAGTTGAGGTGCTGAGGCTGTTTGTTGCGGGCAATAGCGTGGGTGATATCGCCCGCCAATTGAACCGCAGCGTTAAAACCGTGAGCACCCAAAAGGTGGCTGCGATGCAGAAGCTGGAAGTGCTTAACGATCATGCCTTGCTGACCTATTGCATCAAAGCGGACCCCTTCGAATAGCTGTAGTGCTCTTCCAGTGCAGGAGTCATGTTTGCCATGCCGCAAATGAAAGTCTTATTGGCCGACGACCATCCGATTGTGTTGATGGGCGTGCGTGAAATCATTGAGCGTGACCCGCGTTTCAAGGTTGTGGGCGAAGCAATGAGTTCCTCGGAGTTGATCGACAAAATTTCGTTACTCAAGCCTGATGTGATTATTACCGACTACAACATGCCGGGTGACGATCAATATGGTGACGGCACTCGCCTGGTGGAGTACCTGCGCCGGCATTTTCCCGAACCCAAGGTATTGATCCTGACCGTTATAACCAATGCACAAGTACTGACCTGGCTGTATGAGCTGGGTATCAGCGGTGTCATTTCAAAGAGCGCTGGGCTTGAGCAGATCCTGGTGGCGCTGGACGCGTTCTATCGCCAAGGGCACTACCAGCAGGACCAGCCGCAAGGGGCCTTGAGTGAGGACGCCGATGACCTTTCGCAAAGGCTCAGCCAACTGACGGTCAAGGAGTTCGAGGTCCTGCGTCTGTTCTCTACGGGGGTGAGTGTGAGCGATGTCGCGCATAGCCTGAACCGCAGCATTAAAACCATCAGTACCCTGAAGATTTCGGCGATGCGCAAACTCAATGTCGACAATGATCAAGCGCTGCTGATCTTGTGCGTCAAGGCCAATCTGTTTGCCTGACGCAGCGGTTTACAGATAGATCATTTCCATCAATAGCGTTGAGCTGTAACTGCCGATTGCGGGCAGTTCCTCCCCGGTCTTGACCGGCCGCACTGAGAGCTGGAGCTTGAGCCGCGTTTCTTCAACCGGGAAGATCAATTGCTCGCCCAGCTTCAGGTCAATCACTTTCAACGTACTGGTCATGTCGCTCAGGCGGGTTTTCAGCCCCAGTCTGTCGAGCGTGGTGCGCAGTGTGCTGCTGTCAAAAGCACCATTGCCGGCGCTGAAACGCAGGTGTACCTGGCTGCCTTTGATGCATTGAAAGTCCAGGCTGACATCGGTCCAGCCGGTGATGTCCGAGTTCAGCGAGTTGAGGTTTGTCTTGGGGATATCCACGCTTTGCGAGGCCGGGAAGTTGGCTGTGCAGGGTGGTTTTATCAGAGTGCCGCCCACCTCTATCAGGGCGGCATCCTCTGCACAGATGGCCGGGCTGAGCAACAGCGCTGCGGTGGACAGCATCGCCACCCACAGGCTCACTCTGGCGAGCATGGACATCTCACAGGTACTCGATACTGATAACAGCCGAAGTGCTGAATGCACCCTCGGTCAACGCACCAAGGGCAATCAACTTTGCTTTCATACTCAGGTCGACCGTGCCGCTCTGGTTGGTCAGGTTGCGTTTGGTCCCGGTAATGTTGGCCGCCGTGCTGTCGCTGTTCCAGAGCAATGAATAAGCCAGATTGGTTTTGCCCGTTGAGGCCTGTGTGGTTGAGCCTTGAATCGTGCGGGCTGCCAGAATGCTCACCGCCAGTACCGAGTTGGCCGGGCAGGTCATGGTGAGGGGGATGTCGATCAGCGCGGCATCGGCCACCTGGTCATAACGCAGGCTGCCGAAGTTGGCGGTCAGCGTCTTGCTGCTGGTCAGGTTGCAGGGCGGACGCGTCAGGGTGCCGCTCAGGTTGATGGTCACAGTGTCTGTTACGGCGTTGGCGGTCGAGCTGAGCAGGCCTGCGAACAGTGTCGCAGCCAATGTCAGGGATAATTTCATGGTTGAGCTCCTTACTTGATCAGAGATAGGTGATGTTGAGGGTGTACTGACTGTAAAAATTTCCGGTAGGCGAAACACTGGTATTCAGGCGCGGGCGAAAACCAAGGCTGATGTTGTTGCTGCCATTGGTCAGCGCCAGCGTGCGTGGGCTGTTGAAGCTCACTGCCGTGTTGGTGTCAGCCCAGGTGGCAGCCATCGACAGACCGGCCAGAGTTGTGGCTGAAACGCCCGGGCTGCCGCTGATGGCCGCCTGGGTGGGTACCAGCGTGGCGGTCGCTTGCGTACCGCGAGTGCAATTCATGGTGATATTGGCAATTTGCTGCGAACTGGCGAAGTCATTGCTGCTGAGTGTGCCAAAGGGCAGGTTGAGGGTTTTTGCCGAGCCCATCGAACAGGCGGGCTGGATGACCCGGAAGCTGAGAATGACGGTCTGCAAGTAGTCGCCGTAAGCCTCATAACCTTGGATAGAGGTGTCTGTGAGCGTGACACTGACCATGTAGTTGCCAGGCGTGACGGGCGCCGTTCCATAAAGCAGAACGTTGTAGGAAAAGGTGTTGCCCACGTACAGCTGCACACAGCTCCACGGCATGCATGTAGTGGTCGCAGTCCCGATGGGCAGCTCGGGAACCATCAGTCCAGAGTTGGTATGAAACACCTGGACCTTGCTGCCTCTGCCCTGGTTGTAGAACTGGCTGTGCTGCAATGACGCGCCAAAGGGAAACCAACGGGTAACCCGGCAGTTGGCTGTCATGTTGGCGGTATAGCTGGTGGATGGCGCAAGGTCGCCCAGCTGAATGATGCCGGTGGTGCCCGTAGGGGTGCATGCGAGGTTGTTTTCAATCAGTGCAAACGCTTGCTGACTGACAAGTCCCAGCAACAGGCAGAGCAGCAACAAGCAGACTTTGACCAGCCCCGGACGAGATGATTTGACGTTTGATTCATGCATCGGGAGTACCTTGAGTGTCTGGCGATTTGGCATCGCAACGGATGGTCAGTTGCCCGATGCCAGTCTCTGACAGGTTGTAGGTGTTCAGGTCCAGGTCCTTGGCGCACCAAGGCTGGCCGTTGACGTTGATCAGCAGCCGCGCCTTGTCCGGCACGCCAGTCATAAATACCCGGCCCTTGTCGGCTACCATCGCGCTGCTCAGCAGAGTGCCCTTGGGGTCATACAGCTGCGCTTCGGCGGCGAAAGGGGCGGGCTTGCCAGTGCTTGAGCTGACGCTGACCAGCAGGCGGCGGCCGTTATGGGTTTCGAAGTTGGCCAGGACAAAGGCACCACGATTGGGGGTGACTTCCTGTACCAGGTTGGCAATGTCGGTGTTGTCCGACAGTGAGTCAGTGTTGAGCGATACCTTGTTTTTGCGGTACGGCTGCGCCGAGGGAATAATCGTGTAGCCACTGCCGTTGGTCTTGATCCCGCTCTTGGTCAGCACGCCCACATCGGCGGCGCCGGGGGTGGCGACAATGATGTTGGTCTCGCCCAATGGCTGGGTGAACATCACGGTATTGCGGATGGCAACCACGCCGCCTTCCACGCCATAGTCCATCTGACGGGTGTTCTGATCCTTGTTATAGGAGCCGTGCCAAATGGCATTGGCCGCGTTGTAGCGGGCCGCCACCGAGCCGCCGAGCACGCGGTCATCGTCACTGATCTGCTGATTGATGCCCAGGTTGTACGACAGGGCATCGTCCTGCAGTTGCGAGCCGCTGAAGGTGGCATTGCGGCTGGCATTGCCGGCGGAGTCCTGGTTGGTGCTCAGGCCGATGCGGCTGCTGCTGCCCGGGCTGCCCAGCGGCAGGCTGACGCTCAGCGACACGCTACGGATGTCGTCGCCCATGCCGCTGTTCTGTGACAGCCCCAGGTTGTAGGAGGCGCTGGCAACACTGAAGCTGTAGCCCAACTGAATGGAGGTATTGCTCTTGGCCCGGTTCCAGTAATCGGTTTTGGTCAGGTTGGCGTACATGCCGCCCCAGGTACCGAATTGTTGCGATACGTTGGCGGTAAAGCTGCTTTTCATATGGCCGGTCAAATAGGGGGAAAACGCCGCACTGTTATTCAGGGTTTCATCGACATAGGGCTCTAGCGAGTTGTTGGAGCGTGCGTTGATTGCCTCGTTGAAGCTGTAATAGCCGCTGGTGGAGTAGCGATAGCCAATCAGGCTGAAGCTGGTATCGGTCAGATCGATGGATTTGGAGTACCGGAAGCGATATGACTGGCCCGACAGCGTTTTGGCGTCTGCGCCCATGTCTTCGCTGATGGCATGGGTCACGTCCAGGGAAATCGCACCAAAGCCGGCAAAGTCGTGGGCAAAGCCAAACAGCGCCGATTTGTATTGTTCGCTGACGATGCTGCCACCGAACAGCGTGGTGCCCTCGGTCAGGCCGCGGCGATAGGTGCCTTGTACAAAACTGGGCTTGGGCGAATTCTGCGCGCCTTCTGCCGGGCGATACTGGCCTGCGGTCACAGCGTAGCTTTGCTGGCCTTCACGCAACATGTAAGGCACAGAGGCAAATGACTGGATGTAGACCTGGCGCTCGCCATTGGGGCCTTCGATGGTGACTTCGATATCGCCGTTGCCCGCGGTCGAGTACAGGTTCTTGAGGGCGAACGGGCCTGACGGCACCCACTGTTCACTGATGACATAACCGCGCTGGCGCAATGTCACCAGCGAGCGGCCGTTGGCAACCCCACGCACTACGGGGGCAAAATTACGCGCATCATCGGGCAGCATGTCCAGATCAGAAGCGATCCCCACGCCGCGGTAAGAGATGGTGTCGAACAGATCGCTGTCGGTGGCGCTTTCACCCACCGTGGCAATGGCCATAAGGTTGCCCAGGTCGCGCTGGACATAGGTGTCCACCGATTTCCAGCTGCCGTCGACGTTAGTGCCTTTTTGCCAGGTCGAGAAATTGCGAAAGCGCCAGGCGCCGCTGTTGAACCCGCTATGAACACTGCCGAACTGGGATTGGCGGCTGCCGAACTGGTTCTCGTAGTCGCTCCCGGAAAAACTGTAGTTGGCGAAGGCCACCTGCTCGCCATCGCTCCAGGTCTTGCGCCGGGTTTCAAACGGCACGCTGCCGATATACGCCTGGGGAACCTGCAGGCTCAAATGCTGCTTGTTGAAGTCGTAATCGTAGGTGACGCCGGTAAGGTCACGGTTGAAGTACACGCAATTGTCGGCGCTGATGTCCGCATTTTTCAGGCGTGTGGGGTCAATTCCCAAATCCATCAGGGCCTGAAGGCTGAAGCAGGGGAACAGGCCGTTGGGAGTCGATATCTGGCTCGCGGTTTCTCGCACAAAGTGCAGGTCGCGCTGCTCCACAAGCCGTTCATCCACTGACAGGTCTACCCGGTAGATCCCCGGAAGTTGACCCTGGCTCATGGCTTTTACTTGCTCGGCCACTTCGCTCGAAGCGTTGCCGCCGCCAATTTCCAGAAAAGAAGAGTCAAAACTGTAGTCTGCATGCACTGCGGTTGTTGCAAGACCTGTAGCCGCAACGGTCATCGTGCTCCAGCACTTTACTCGGCGCGCGAAGGCGCACATGCGCAATCGCAGCATGAGGGGGTCCTTCCATTCAGCGGATTATTCAGTGATCAATGTGGGGTAACGGGTGCGGCCTTGACTGTGCTGCCGTACTCGTTGATGTAGCTAAGTTCTAGGCTGTCGCTGTTTTTCAGCGCTATCGGAGTGGTGACGGTGCTGCCGGGCTTGATAACCTCGGGCATGCCTTTGCTGGCGCTGTTGTTGACCAGCAACTCACTGACCACTACGTTGTAGCCTGACGGGTTATGCACCGCCAATTTCCCGCCTTCGGTCCGCCACTGAAGTTTTTCAACAGCTTCGGGCAATGTGCCCTTGAGGTTGGCAGGGCGATAAAACAGTTTGATCGTGGTCTTGAGTGCTATTTGCAGCACGTTCTGGTTGCGCTGTTCCTCACTCTTGGCCGGGATGGCTTTGACGTTGAGCAAAAACAGGCTTTCTTTGTCGTCGGGCAGGTTCTGAGCGTTGGTGGCAATGATGCGCAGAAGGTTCTGGCCCTTGGCATCCAGGCGAAACAACGGCGGTGTGACAATAAACTCATCGGCGCTGGCGTCGCGGTCATCGAACGGGCTGACCCACGACTGCACGAGATACGGCACACCGTCATCACCCGAGTTTGAGAGTGCAAGGTTGGCTTCTTTCTCCTTGCTTTGATACACAACGCGCGTAGAACCCACGTTGACGCCTGCATGAACCTGGGGCAGCCAGAAGCTTGCTGCCAGTGCCAAAAAGGCTGCAACTTTTAAACGCATTAAGATGTCCTCTGGTTAACGCCAGAGCTCGCGATCAATCGCGATCAACCGCGAGCTCTTCGTTAAATGCATAAATTACTTGTAGGTAACGTCGAAACTGGCCAATGCATTGACTTTACCGGTGCCGATGCCACGCACACCCGGGGTCTCACCCGAAGCTGCGGTGTCGGCAACCAGGCGAACATAGGATGCGGTGAAGTCGAAGGTGTTGGACTGCGGACGCAGAACGTAATCGTTGCTGGCCGTGTTAAGTGGCAACTTGTTACCGGTGCGCGCGTCGTTGATCTGGATACCAACGCCGGGTACCTGGTTGTCACCGGTCATGCCCAACACGGTTGCATCAGTGCCAGCTTGTTGGCCGCTGAATTTGATGGAGGCGTTTTTCAGGGTCGAGCCGCTGCAGTTTTCCAGCGAGATCGAAAATGGTGTGGCGCCAGCAGTGGCGACAGCCCCTACAGTGTTAGGGAAGTCGGCAATACGGACCTGGCCCATATCAACCGCTTTTTTAACGCTTTCGCTGTTGATGGTACATGCGTTGTCGTTGATAGTGCCGGTGAATTCAACCTGACCATCAGCCGCTTGAGCGGTAGCAGCAGCCATTACGATCAGCAGCGAAGAGCCACAAAGCGCGGTGTATTTGCCAAATTTATGAAACATGAGAGAAGCCCTCTACAAACCAATGATGTGTGATTTCCATTATTTAATGCCCCCCCTGCCAACGGCTCGCCGCGGCAGGTGATGCAAAGGATGCAATTGCCAGAGGAGAATCCCCATCAGACAATTCCTGTTCGGCTTGCTCAGGCCATTTCGAGGGCGCAGAAGTGGCGGCGCAAGGCTCGTGGCGAGCGCAGTGGGGGCTGGCGGATAGTGCAATGTGTAACCCTTTGGCTAGCAACAGGCTTGCCTATTTCCTCCCAGGTCATCGACGGCGCTAAATCATGAAGCAAGCTAAGGTACGTCTCGGTGCGCTGGCACTGAGCTCACTCAGACTTAACAAACTATTGCTCCTGCTCACCGGGTTTGCCCTGCTGCTGGTGAGCATGAGCTATTGGGCGGTTAATCGAGTGCTGAAGGAGGAGGGCGAGAAGACGGATTTTCATTTCGCGCGGCTGATGGAAAGCATTCATGAGCATGAGACCTTTTTGCGTATTGCCGTTCAAAGCTACAGTCAGGCCAATGAAAACCTGCTGATAGATAGCCAACCGCACTCGCACGAGGTACTGATCCGTCAGGGCGATGAGCGCTTGTTCCAGAACCGTGACACGGCCAAGTCATTGCCCTTTACGGTGAGCCAGCGAGACAAGTTCACCCATGCCGAAATGCAGGGCGTCTACTCGCTCGGTGTGCAGTTGACCGACCTTTTCACGGCTTACTGGTCCGATTCCCACTATGTGGCGCCGCAGGTATTTGTTTTTTCCCCCAGCGATCAATTCACTATTGCGGTGCCCGGTATTGAGGGCACGCGGCAGTCCCCCCTGTTGCTCAAAAGCAACTTTTTCGATGTGACCAAACGTTTGTACGATGAACTTATGGTGCATCGCCATGCCCTTGGCAGTGATGAGCTGATCTGGATAAAAGCTCCGCAGGACCTGATTCAAAAGCGCAAGTACATTGTCGGCGCCGTCGGGCTGAATCTGTCGCGCAACTTCATGCCACCGGGGGCTGAAGCCAATGACCTGGTGATCCTGAACGCGTTACTGGACGTCAGCGATATCGGTGATCTGGAGCGCTTGCTGATGCACCCCACCAACAGCCGTTTGACCTTGATCTCGCCTGCCGGCGATGTATTGCTGGGGGACGCCGGGGATGTCGAGGATCTGCCCCTGGGCTTGAGCATTACCCGCGATGGTCTGCGCTTCAAGCTGAGTTCGGGCGGGGCCACGCCCTGGGTCGGGTTGTACGCGATCAGTTATCAGAACTTCTTTGGCTATGCCAAATGGCCTTTGGCCGGCGCGGCGGGCCTGCTGGTGTTGTTTGGGCTGATCGGCTGGCGCTTCAACCGCTGGTACCGCAAGCAAATCATCGAACCTGCCCAGCGTGCCAGCCAGTCCCTGGCCGAGAGCGAAGAATTCAATCGGGCCATGCTCGACAGCGCACCCGTGGGATTGTGCGTGGTCGAGCGCAGCACGGGAGAGATCCTGCTGGAAAACCAGAGGGCGCATGAGTGGCAGGGTACCCCTGAACTGATTGCCCTGCTGAAGCGCGATTATGGTGAGCACGAACTGGGAGAGGTCCAGTTGGAAGTCGCGGGGCGCTATCTGCAGGCCTGTTTTGTCTTTACCCGTTACAAGGGCAAGAACGTGGTGCTCTGTGGTTTCAACGACGTCACCCGGCATGTGGATGACGCCAACCTGATGGAGCAGGAGCGGCGTTCGGCTGACGAAGCGAGCAAAGCCAAGACTCTGTTTCTGGCAACCATGAGCCATGAAATTCGTACGCCTCTATACGGGGTACTGGGCAATCTTGAACTGCTGGGCCTTACGTCTCTGAATGAGCGCCAGCGTGAATACCTGCAGACCATTCAGCGGTCGTCTACGGTGTTGTTTCAGTTGATCAGTGATGTGCTGGACGTCTCCAAGATCGAGTCCGGGCAAATGGCTGTCGAGGCCAAGTCCTTCTGTCCGCTGGACTTGTTTGAAGACTGTGTGCGCAGTTATTCAGCCGCGGCGAGCAATAAGGGCTTGAAGATTTTTGCCTGTGCCGACGCGCAGTTGCCGCCATTGTTGAGTGGCGATGCGGTACGTATTCGGCAAATCATCAATAATTTGCTGAGTAACGCAATCAAGTTCACCGACACCGGCTGGGTTGTCTTCAGGCTCAAGGTGATTGGCATCGAACAAGGGCAGGCCGCGTTGCAGTGGCAGGTTTCCGATACCGGCGTGGGGATCAGCGAAGAGCAACTGACGCGTCTGTTCAAGCCGTTCTCCCAGGTGGGTGGCAGCGAACGTGCAGGCGGTGCGGGGCTGGGCCTGTCCATTTGTGCGAGCTTGAGCGAGATGATGGGCGCGAATTTGCGAGTGGTCAGTGAACCGGGGCTTGGCAGCAGCTTTTCGTTGCATATGAGCTTACCGGTTATCGCCGGTTCACTGGGTAGTTGTGCCGATATCGACCTTGAGGGGGGCCGTGTTTACGTGCGCGCTGCGCGCAATGATATAGGGCAGATCCTGGCAGACTGGTTAAACCATTGGGGCGCTCGCGCCCAGGTTATGCCGGCAGCGCTTCCTCCCGACTACCCTGCAATCCTGCTGGATCTGGACCCTGACCAGCCGCTGACAGTGCCCTGGCAAGGTGAGCGGCTGCTGGCGACCGAGTCGGGGGGCAGCCAGCCGCAAAGAACTGCCCGTGGCTGGGAGGTCAATGCCTATGATATTCGCGCCATTGGCAGAACGCTGATGCAGATCGCCCATGGGGCTGTCCCCCAGGCGTCCGCCAGTGTGGTGCCCTATGCCGCAAAGCTGGAGTTGAATGTCCTGGTCGCCGAGGACAATCCCGTCAACCAGGAGATCCTCAGGGAGCAGCTGGAGGCCCTGGGGGCCCGGGTTACGTTGGCAGACGACGGGCAGCAGGCCCTGTCGCGCTGGAAGGAAGCGTCATTTGATCTGCTGATCACCGACGTCAATATGCCCAGACTCGATGGCTATCAGCTGACGCGCCGCTTGCGTGAGCTTGACCCGCGGGTGCCGATTATTGGTGTGACCGCCAATGCCCTGCGTGAAGAAGGGGAGCGCTGCCTGGAAGCGGGAATGAATGTATGGCTGGTCAAGCCCCTGAGCCTGACCACATTACGCCAGACCTTGTCCGCCTTGTGCGCAGCGCCTGCCGAGCTGCCTGTTGGCGTCCATGATGCCCCCGATGCACCCCTGCAGACGGATGATCTGCAAGACTGGATCAGCCTGTCGCCAGCCATGCATCGGCTGTTTATCGCCACCATGCAGGAGGATCTGGCGCAGGCTCAGCTGGCGTTGCAGCAGGGCAATACCTCGAAACTGATCAGTTATGTGCACCGGATGCACGGTTCTTTTGCCACGGTGGGCGCTGTCAATTTGGCTGAGGCCTGCAATCAGTGCGAAATTGCCTTGTTGCGTGAGCCCTTGAACCCGGTCTCGGTCGCGGCCAATGAGGTGTTGCTCGAACGTTTGCGCAGGGTGGTCGCGAGGCTGGTTGACGGGGCGTTATATCCCGGCAGCCAGTAACGTTACGGCCACGTTCAGCGGGCTTGCGGATCTGCCGGTGATCACAGTGGCCGTTTGTTGTACCTTGGAATCGTCCCTCCCAACAATAATATGGACGTTTCCATGGCCTCTAACCCTGCATTTCACGCTTCTCCCATGCCCACCCTGCTCGATGCCCTGCGCGAGCTGCTCGGTGAGCGCCTGAGCACTGGCCGAGCCGAGTGCGAGCAACACGGCCGAGGTGAGTCATACCACCCGACCTTGCCGCCGGACGCGGTGTGTTACGCCGAGTCCACGGCCGAGGTGGCGGCCATCGTCAAACTCTGCGCAGCGCAGCGAGTGCCGATCATTGCCTTTGGTGGTGGCACTTCACTGGAAGGCCATGTAGGCGCTACCCGGGGCGGGGTCTGTATCGACCTGAGCCGCATGCAGCGAATCATCGCCGTGCGCCCGGATGATCTGGATGTCACTGTGGAGGCCGGGGTAACCCGCATGCAGCTGAATGCCGAACTGCGTACCACCGGGCTGTTCTTTCCGGTCGACCCGGGCGGTGAAAGTACCCTGGGGGGCATGGCAGCGACCCGCGCTTCAGGGACCAATGCGGTGCGTTACGGGACCATGCGCGAAAACGTGTTGAACCTGACCGTGGTGCTGGCTGACGGCCAGGTGATCAAGACCGGTGGGCGGGCGCGAAAATCATCCGCTGGCTACGACCTCACGCGCTTGTTTGTCGGCTCGGAAGGCACGCTGGGGATCATCACCGAAGTCACCCTGCGCCTTTACGGTATTCCGGAAACCACCTGCGCGGCGGTGTGTACCTTCCCGACGATAGCGGCGGCGGTCAGTTCGGTGGTGTCGATCATTCAATATGGCATTCCAGTGTCACGGGTCGAATTGCTCGATGCGCGCACGGTGCAGGCGGTCAACCGTTTCTCGCACATGGGCCTGGTTGAAACGCCGACGCTGTTTTTCGAGTTCGCCGGTTCCCCGGCCAGTGTGGCGGAGCAGGTGGAACTGACCCGGGAGATTGTTGAAAGCAATGGTGCATTGGGTTTTCAGGCGGCTGGCGATGCTGATGCGCGCAATGCCCTGTGGCGTGCCCGGCACAGTGTCCACTATGCAATGCAGTCCATGCGGCCGAATGGTCGGATCTGGAGTACGGATGTCTGCGTACCGATTTCGGCGCTGACCCGGTGCATTGCCGAAACGGCTGAAGATGTGGCCAGGGTTTCATTTTTCGTAGGCATGGTCGGGCATGTCGGGGATGGCAACTTTCACCTGGGGATGGTGGTCGACCCGGGCAATGCCGCAGAACTGGTTGAAGCCGAAGCGCTCAATGAGCGGGTTGTCGAGCGCGCCATTGCCCTTGAGGGCACTTGCACCGGAGAGCATGGCATTGGTTCGGGAAAGATAAAGTTCATGCCCCTGGAGCATGGCGCCGCACTGGGTGTCATGCACCTGGTCAAGCAGGCTCTCGACCCTCTTGGGCTGATGAACCCGGGGAAAATCCTGCCCCAGGGGTGATATCAGGCCTGGGCGGTGATGTAAGCGCAGGTAATCATTGGTCTTTTTTTTATTTCGTGCTTGACGCCCCGACGGTAAAACACGTTTAATTGCCGCCTTGCCCAGATAGCTCAGTCGGTAGAGCAGGGGATTGAAAATCCCCGTGTCGGCGGTTCGATTCCGTCTCTGGGCACCACAACAGCAAAACCCCTGATGCCTTATGGCTTCGGGGGTTTTTTGTTTTCGGGTGGAGCAAATCTGTTCTGCCTATCCCTTTGTCGCCTCGTCACTCGTTACGCCTTTCAGGGTGTTTACTTTCAATAAGGCTTTGTCTTTTGAAGAGGTGGGTGCGATGAGCAATGAACAGGCAGTACCCGAGACTAAAGGCGTTACGGTCACGTTGCTGGCCACCATCGACCTTGGCCCCGAGATCGAGGGAATGGCAGGGCGCCAGCTTCGCATGCGTAAGGTGACGATTGAGCCGGGGGGCGTTTTCGGGCCGGTTCACAACCATACAGACAGGCCTGGCACCGTCTATATCCTTCACGGGGTTATCACTGACCATAGAAATGGTATCGCCACGGAGTATGGCCCGGGTGTGGGCTGGCCTGAAGACAGGCACACCACGCACTGGCTTGAAAACCGGGGAGTGATTGAGGCGGTGGAGATTTCAGTCGATATCGTCAGGCAAGACTAAGCCCGCATCAGGCGGCTGCTTGATAGTCGCTCACTCGAGCGGAATCCGTAATGGGTGACGTTGTGAGCGCGCGCGTCACCAAAACCAATAAGGCAAGAACTTGGGGGTCGGTTCATTGGCCAATTCCAGATGGTAGGTAATGGCGTTAAAGAAAAACATGTCCAGTACGAGAAAAGTCGCCGCCCCAAAAGAGAATGTCAAAAACTCGCGATGTGGATGTGAATAAAGGCGTGACTCCATCCAAGGGCGAGCCGCGGCAAGAATAATCAAGCCCGTCATTGCACCAAGGTAGTTCGGTTGAACAGGGGACGCCGCAAAGTGACTATAAATAAATGCAAACAGAAGCATCCCGAGGCCAATAACGGGTAGTCTCAAGCAGAACTTCAGCAGTTTGTCTCTGGTGTTGGCGAATCGTTGGCTTCGATCTACAAAGATATAGGCCGCTAACAAGGAAATCGCGGGTGTGATTGAAAGTATGTAACGCGCTTTCTTGGCACTTGGAATTGTCAGCAGTACGACCACGACAAGAAACCAGGCCGAGAGATACAAGAGCATGCTTGTCGACGGTAGAGGCGACGGTGCAAAAAAATCTTTGCCCTTTCTGATGATGACGTTCAAGGCAATAAAAACGGTTACACCGTAGGTCAGCAAGCCGGCAGAGAAGTAGAAGTAATAACGAGGTGCCTGGTTACTGTCAAATCGCCCCAGCCCTTGCTTGACCAATACCTCCTGCAAGAAAGCATGTCCACCTTGTGCGTAGGCAGCCGCTATCAGCAGCAAAAGGGCAGCGCCCAGGACCAGGCCGGCGAGCAGGCAGAACACAACGAGCCTGCGCCATTGCCGGCTCAGCAGGTAATAAGAGGCGACTACACTGGCTGGGACGATCAGGCCAACAGGACCACGGAATGCAAAGCCCAGCGCCAGGGCTGCGAGTATAAGCAGCAATCGGGATGTTTGTTTATGCTCGTCTCCTGCACAGGCCAGATAAAAACATATCACGGTAAAAAGTGCAGGGTATATATCCATTGATAAGGAGTTTACGCCGTCCAGAAATGACCAGGTGAATAGCGCGAACACAACACCATATGCGCCCCATTTCTTTTCCTGCCGTTCACCCAGCTTGTATATGAATACCAGTGTCAAGGCGGCAGCAATACAAAAAGGCGTCGCCAGTGAGAGAAGGGATACTTGGCCAAATGGCAGTGAAATCAGATAAACGAGGAGCGTATGGGTCACTGTGTAGTCGGGATAGGGCTGCAGGTCATCAGAGATTGGAAAAAGCGTCAATCCGTTCTGGAACATATAGTGGGCGAAGTCGACGAAGCGTGTTGTGTAGTTGAGCACTGCGGGCCTGTATTGCAGGGCGGCAAATAGGAAAAAAGACATTATAAAAATAACGGAGCAGGGGTATTTAAAAGTGACGTCTTTAAGTGCCTTCATATAAGCGGCTCTCCAAAAACGCGCAGGCTAGCATTGTTTTTTTTAGGTAACCCAGATTTAAAAAGTAAATATTTATTATATTAAAAGTGTCAGGGAATAGTGGGGCTACCTGTCCATTTCAGATCATGGGCTGCGAACAGGTGTGAAGCAGACTGATCCGGATCGGTCATGACGTAAGGGGGGGGAGGCGATTTCTGGACGCAGTTGCCAGGTTATTGGCCGAGGGCTCGCAGGATGCGACGGGGAGATTTGGGAGGAGACAATAAGAAACCCCCAGACACAAGAAAGCCCGCACTAGGCGGGCTTCTTGTACTGTCTGCAGACTCATGGAGACTTCTGTAAACAAGCGTTTGGTGGCTACACAGGGACTTGAACCCCGGACCCCAGCATTATGAATGCTATGCTCTAACCAACTGAGCTATGTAGCCGATGGCGCGCATTATTCCCTCGTACGGGGGGTGTGTCAAGCAAATATCTAAAAAAAATCTTCGTTCTATCAATTGCTTAAGGTTTTACGGCGTTTGCATGGAAAGATCTTGTAAAAGAATGGCACATTGACGGATCTGCAAGCGCGCATTCACCTGTCGTACGGAAACCCAAATGGCTCTTAGCAACGCTCAAACAACTACAATCGCGTCCCCTCCAGCCCCTCAGTCAAGCCCATTGGTCATGCGCATTATCGGCGCCGTGGCCCTGGCGCATCTGATCAATGACCTGATCCAGGCCGTACTGCCGTCGATCTATCCGATGCTCAAGGCCAAATATGACCTGACCTTTACTCAGATCGGACTGATAACCCTGACGTTTCAGATGACCGCTTCGCTATTGCAGCCGTGGGTGGGTTACTACACCGACCGTCATCCCAATCCGCTTTTGTTGCCTGCCGGGATGGTTTGCACCCTGATCGGGATTTTGATGTTGTCTCAGGTCGGCAGTTTTCCGCTGATTTTGCTGGCCGCCGCCCTGGTGGGTATTGGCTCTTCTACGTTTCACCCCGAAGCTTCCCGTGTAGCGAGGCTTGCTTCGGGCGGGCGCTACGGGCTTGCGCAATCGACCTTCCAGGTAGGTGGCAATGCCGGCTCGGCCTTTGGCCCGTTGTTGGCTGCGGCCATCATCATTCCCTTCGGTCAGGGTAACGTGGCCTGGTTCGGCCTGTTTGCCCTGTTCGCCGTCGGGCTGCTGTATGTCATCAGTCGCTGGTACCGCAACCATTTGAATCTGTTCAAGCTCAAGGCCGGGCAGCAGGCGACTCATGGGTTGTCGAAGCAGCGGGTACTCGGTGCCCTGGCGGTGCTCGGCTTGCTGGTGTTCTCCAAGTACTTCTACATGGCGAGTCTGACCAGCTACTACACCTTCTTTCTGATCGAAAAGTTCGACGTGTCCGTGTCCACCTCGCAGTTGTACCTGTTCCTGTTCCTGGGCGCAGTTGCGGCGGGCACGTTCTTTGGCGGCCCCATCGGTGACCGTATTGGCCGCAAGGCGGTGATCTGGTTTTCAATTCTCGGGGTGGCGCCGTTTACCTTGCTGCTGCCCTATGCCGACCTGTTCTGGACCAGTGTGCTCAGCGTGATCATCGGCTTTATCCTGGCCTCGGCATTCTCGGCCATTGTGGTGTATGCCCAGGAGCTGGTGCCGGGCAATGTGGGGATGATTGCCGGTATCTTCTTCGGCCTGATGTTTGGTTTTGGCGGGATTGGTGCGGCCTTGCTCGGGCATTTGGCGGACATTCATGGCATCGAGTATGTGTACACCCTGTGCTCTTACCTGCCGTTGTTCGGCGTGCTGGCGATTTTGCTGCCGCGAACGAAAAAAGTCTGAGTCGGTAGTGGGGGCCATTCCCTGGCCTTGCTCCGGGCGTGCCCTCAATCATGGACCCCTCTGAGCATCCGTGGCGGGCACTAGCAGTGGGTGGCCATCTTGAGTTGTTCGCGAGCTCGCGAGATGCGTGAGCGAACTGTCCCTATAGGGATTTCCAGAGCGCTGGCGGTGTCGCGATAACTGCTGCCGCTTTGCACCGATGCATACAACGTGTCGCGCATTTCGATGGGCAGCCGGTTGAAGGCAATCAGCGTGAGCTCAAGCCTGCGGTGAGTCTCAAATTGACCATACAGGTCGGGGCTGTGGTCCTGCTCATGGCACTGCGTCTCGTCGAACTCGCAATGCACCGGCCTTGCGTGCAACCGACGAAAATGATTGCGAATGAGGTTCTGGGCAATGCCGCACATCCATGTGCTGAGCGTTGCCTGGCCGTTGAAGCGTGCTTTGCTGCGCCACGCCTCCAGGCAGGTCAACTGAAAAATATCCTCTGCATCTTCGGGGTTCAGTACGCGCTTGTGGATAAACGCTTTAAGTTTTTTTTGAAGTTCAGTCGACAGATCCAGAAAGTCAGGGGCAGGGGGGGAAGCCTTATCAAGGTGATCCATTTTTTATCCTCAGGGTGAGTGCTATCGAAAATGGTTTCGACAAGGACCTCCCAAGCATCGCCTGTGCCAATTTGCGGATCGAATATAGCCATCTGATTTATATGAGCTTTACAGGTTTTTAACAGGCGCGGTTGTGCCGGATCTTGCGTAGCGGACCTTGTGCGTGCGCCAGTTTTTTCAAAAACATGCCAATGCTACTGCCAGGGAACCGCTTGCCTGTGATCAACCACACAGGTCAATGAAACCTCCTGACTTGGCAGCGCTATGAAAGTTGAAGGGCGAAACGACACCGCGCAGATCCTGCTCTCTTCTCGGAGCGTTGGGGGGCAGATGCCCCAGTCTTCTGCGCAAAGTGCCGCTGAAGAGGTTGGCATGTTGTTCAGCCAGAAAGCCGAAAGCAGCAGCAAGGCATTGGCTCAGCGCGTGCTGCGCACGGTAGATAACCGGGTGCAGAAGGTTGAGGGTATCCAGCAGTTAAACGAGCTCTATGAGCAACTGGGGCATCCCGCTCAGCTCAGCCTGGGGCTGCTGACCCGGCACGTTCGTCTGGCACTGGCGTCAGACTCAGGGGTCGAAGCCTTGCTGGCGTTGACCGGCGACGACCCGGCCCGCACCAGTGTTGTCTTGCAGTACATGGTTGCTCAGGCCCGGGCACAAGGGCGTGAAGGTGATATCGAGCGGGTGCAGAAGGTTCAGGCACAGTTGCATACCCGCTATGACCGGCAAATTCAGGCGGGCCTGAATATTGCGCTGGCGCTGGCAGCAGCCGAAGGCGATGCCGCGCTGCGCCAGGCTGTTCGCACGCTGTATTACTCCAGTGTGGTGCGCAAACAATCACTGCCGAGCATTATCCAGGCCTTGCTGGCTTTATTCGATGAAGAGAGGGTCAACGACGGGTTGCGCGTGATGGCGCGCGCGCTGGCGGATGATATCGCCGCCCACCGGCCCTCGGTGCCGAGCATCAGGCTGCGTACTCTGTTGAGCGGGCTTCAAGGCTGCACCCAGTTGAGCAGCCTTTTGCACAGTTGCCGGTGGTTTATTGAGCGATTGTCATCCCGCGAACGGCAGGCCGAACTGTCGCCAGTCTCCCTGTTGCAACGTCTGCTGGGGTATGCGGGCACGGGCATCGATAGCGATGAGGTGCAAAGCCTGAGTCGTGAGTTGGGTGGCGAAAACCTTTCCAGTCAACTGGTCTTGCTCAATCAAGTTTATCCGTTGATTCAGCGTCTCCCGTTGGCCGTTTGGAGTGACCCTGCAAGCCGTCAGGACGCATTGCAGTCTTTTTTGAGCCTGATGGGTGAACACACTCAGAGCGAAGGTATCGTCCAGCTGTCGGCAGGGCTGACGAGACCGATTCGATGAGGCTCGTCAAATGGCTCAGTAAAGGCCCTGGCAATGTGGCAAGCCCGGGCGAAGTGCTCGGGGCCGTGGCGGTGCTGGGCATTGTTTTTATCTTTATCGTGCCCTTGCCGACCTGGCTGGTGGATGTGCTGATCGCGCTCAATATGTGCCTGGCCAGCCTGTTGATCGTGCTGGCGCTTTATCTGCCCAACCCTTTGGCATTTTCCACATTTCCTGCACTTTTGCTGCTGACCACGATGTTTCGTCTGGCGTTGTCGATTGCCACGACCCGCCTGATCCTGCTGGAGCAGGATGCGGGCGAGATCGTCGAGGCCTTTGGCAACTTTGTGGTGGGGGGGAATCTGGCGGTGGGGCTGGTGATTTTTCTGATCATCACCATCGTCAATTTCCTGGTGATTACCAAGGGTTCGGAACGTGTCGCTGAAGTGGCGGCGCGCTTTAGCCTGGATGCGCTGCCGGGCAAGCAGATGTCCATCGACAGTGACCTGCGTGGCGGGTTGATCGATGGTGCACAGGCCCGATACAAGCGTGACCAGTTGTCCCGGGAAAGCCAGATGTTCGGTGCCATGGACGGCGCCATGAAGTTTGTCAAAGGAGACGCCATCGCAGGCCTGGTGATTGTGCTGATCAATATCCTCGGCGGGTTTTCCACGGGGGTAGTGCAACACGGGATGAGTGCTGGCGAGGCCATCACGCTGTATTCGGTATTGACCATCGGTGATGGTCTGATCGCGCAAATTCCGGCGCTGTTGATTGCCTTGACCGCGGGGATGATCATCACCCGTGTTGCCCCCGACGACCAATCGCCAGGCGGCCATGTCGGGGCACAAATCGGCCAGCAGATAACCCGTGAACCCAAGAGCTGGATGATCGCATCGGCGGCCATGCTGGCCTTCGCCGCCCTGCCGGGAATGCCCGCCCCGGTGTTTGGCTTGATTGCCCTGTGTACGTTTGCGCCGGGTTTTTACTGGTGGTCGCGAAGCCGCAAGGCTGAGGCGTTGGAGCCGGCGCAAGCAGTGCAGGTGGCCCCTGAACACAACGGCGACGAAGATCTGAGAGTGTTTGATCCGACACGCCCGTATCTGCTGCAGTTCGCCAGTGCCCATCAAAGCCTGGAGCTTACTGAGCGGCTGATTCACGGGATTCGTCAGGTGCGCAACAGTATCGTCACCCGTATCGGGGTGACACTTCCCAGTTTTGAAATCGAATACAGCGACATGCTGCCCGAGGATGAGTTTCGCTTTTGTGTTCACGAAGTGCCCACGCTCAAGGCGACTTTTGATGAACGACGGGCCGTGGCACGGGACAGTGTCACGGATGCTCCTCAGAGTGCTCTCAGAGGCAGCGAGCAAAGAGATGAACGGGACTGGCTATGGCTGAACCCCGGTGATCCGCTGCTGGCCCGGGAGGGCGTCGAGTCGTTCAGTGCCCATGCCTTGATTGTTGAGCGCATGCGTCAAGCCATGATGATCAGCGGGCCGCAATTTTTGGGGTTGCAGGAGAGCAAGTCGATTCTCGGCTGGCTTGAGCAAAGCCAGCCTGAGCTGGTTCAAGAGTTGCAGCGGATCATGCCGCTGTCCCGGTTCTCTGCCGTTCTGCAGCGCCTGGCCAGTGAAGGCGTACCCCTGCGGGCGGTACGCCTGATTGTCGAAGTGCTGACCGAACATGGCCAGCACGAGCGCGAAGTGTCAGCGCTGGCGGACTATGCGCGGATTGCCCTGAAGTCGCAGATCTATCATCTGTACAGTCAGGCTGACGGTCTGCATGCCTGGCTGTTGTCTGCCCATAGCGAAAACCTTTTTCGCGAGGCATTGCGCCAAACCCAATCGGGCGTGTTCTTTGCCCTGGACAATGAGCACAGTACGCAACTTGTGGCGCTGCTCAAGGAGGCTTTTGCACCGCGCAAGTGCGACGCAAGCGTATTGCTGGTGGCGCAGGATCTGCGCAGCCCGTTGCGCACGCTGTTGTTCGATGAATTCAACCATGTGCCGGTCATGTCTTTCGCCGAGTTGACCGGCTCGGCCAAGGTCAAGGTGCTCGGGCGTCTTGATCTGCAATTCGACGGTGTGCTGCGCGAGGCCGTGTCTTGAGTCCGGGGCATGGCTTACCTGATGGCGCAACCGTGGTGTTCGATTCGCAGCAGCCTGGCCTGCTGTTCGAGTTGCGAGTGCTGAGCGGTTTGCATGAGGGGGCTGCACTGCCTTTGTTCGGTGAATGCTGGAGCATCGGTGCCCATCAAGATGCCGACCTGGAGTTGTACGACCCTGGCGTTGAAGCCAGGCATGCCCGGTTGCACTGTGTGGACGGGCGCTGGACAGTGCAGGCGCAGGAAGGTCTCTTGCAGGATGAAACCGGCACTGCCCGGGCACAGATTGCCGATCTGGCTGCGGGTAAGGCGTTCGCCATTGGCGGGATACGCTTGTGCATCGCCAATACGCAAAGTGCCTGGGTGGATGAGCTGGCAGAAGTAACCAGGGTGCAGAGCGAAACGGCCGCCGCGCGCTCGGGCATGGTGCCTGCGCGCCGCCCTGGCAAGTGGCTGGCGCTGGCCCTGAGCGTGTCGGTGCTGATATTGGCGGCACAAGTCTGTCAGCCTTCAAACACGGCACAGGCACTTTCTCCGAAGCCATTGCCTGTCAGTGACAGGCGTCAGCTTGCAACAACGTATCAGGTCCATCAGCAATTACTCAAGATGTTGATCGAGCGTGATCTGGACAACGCCATCCGGCTGCAGATGGTTGATGAGCAAATCATCCTGGACGGTGATGTCGGCAAAGACTCGCTGGCACTGGTCTCGCGGATGCTCGATCGCTTCGAGGCGCAGTTTGAAACGCCGGTTGCGATCATTAATCAGGTCCAGGAAATCAGCACGGCACTGCCCTTCAGGATCGTCCAGATAATCGGTGGCCAAAAGGCCCATGTTGTATTGGCCGACGGGCGTAGGCTGTTTTTTGGTGACGAAGCGCAGGGTGTGCGCCTGACTGCGATCGACAACCGCCGAGTACTGTTTGAAGGCGCGCAGCGCTATGAGGTGAGCTGGTGAACGGCACGATTGCTGAGCGCCTTGAGCGCTGGCGGCAACGCCAGTTCACGCACCTGGCGGGTTTTTCACCGGTGACCCTGAGCGGTCGGCTCCTGCGGATCAATGGCATGCTGCTGCAATGCTGCCTGCCCCAGGCCCGCATTGGCGAGCTGTGCCGGGTTCAGGCAGGGAGCAACGCATGGATACTGGCAGAGGTCATCGCCTGTGATCAGCAGGACGCCACCCTCAGTGCTTTGGCGAGCCTCGAAGGTATAAGCGCAGGAGCGGCCGTTGAACGCTTGGGGGCTGTGCATCAGGTTCGCGTCGGCAATGATCTGCTGGGGCAAGTGCTCGACGGGTTTGGCCGACCGCTTGCCGGGGGCGACGGGGGGGCTTTTCCTGGAGGCCTTGTGAGGAGGCCAATGCAGTTGTATGCGAAGCCCCCTTGCCCACTCAGAGGCCGCGCATCGGTCGCGCTTTGCCAACAGGGGTACGGGCCATCGACGGGTTGTTGACCCTGGGTGAGGGCCAGCGGGTCGGGCTGTTTGCCGGTGCCGGTTGTGGCAAGACCACCCTGCTGGCCGAAATCGCCCGCAACGTCGAGTGCGATGTGATCGTGTTTGGCCTGGTTGGCGAGCGCGGTCGCGAGCTGCGTGAGTTTCTTGACCATGAGCTGGATGAGGGGCTGCGGGGCAAAGCCGTGCTGGTGTGCGCAACCTCTGATCGCACAAGCATGGAGCGTGCGCGGGCAGCCTTTACCGCAACTGCTCTGGCCGAAGGTTTCCGACGCAAAGGCCGGCGGGTTTTATTGTTGATCGACTCATTGACGCGCTTTGCCCGCGCTCAGCGGGAAATCGGTCTGGCCGCTGGCGAACCCTTGGGCAGAGGCGGGTTGCCGCCCTCGGTTTACAGCCTGTTGCCACGTCTGGTAGAGCGCGCAGGCCTGACTCGCGAGGGGTCTATCACCGCGATCTATACCGTACTCATTGAGCAGGACTCCATGGGCGATCCGGTAGCCGATGAGGTTCGATCCTTGCTGGACGGGCACATTGTGTTGTCCCGCAAACTGGCAGAGCGCGGTCACTATCCGGCGATAGATGTGCTGGGCAGCCTGTCACGGATCCTGAGCAATGTGGCTGCGCCAGAACATATGCAAAACATGGCCGCGTTCAGGCGATTGCTGAGCGCGCATCAGCAGATCGAACTGCTGCTCAGGCTGGGTGAGTACCAGGCGGGCAACGATGCCCTGACCGACCTGGCCGTCGAGAGCCGCCAGCGTGTGGAGGCCTTTTTGCGTCAGGACTTGCGCGAGCCTGCAACGTTTCAGGAAACCCTGGAGCACTTGAGCGAGTTGACTGCCCATGTGCCCTTCTGAAAACCGCCCGCCTGCCACCGAGCCCTTGCGGCGCCTGCGCCAACATCGGGCCGATCGGGCTGAGCGTTTGTTGCACATCAAACGTATGGAGCTGCGAGCCCTTGGCCTGAACATTGAGCAGGCCCGTTCGGCGGTTGAGCAGGCCAGGCAAAACGAAAACCGGCAGCAAGCCGAACTGACCGGCCGCTATCAGGGGCAGGTGGTGTCGCCCAGGACCCTGTCGGGCTGGGACGAGTCACAGCGCCAGTGGGCGGCTCAAACAGCGCAGCAGGCAAGTGCCTTGCAAGCGCTGCTCGAGCAGCAGCGCGTGGTTGCGATCCATGTCGAGAGTGCCCGCCAGTACGCGGGTGAATGCCAGAGAAAGGTCGAAAAACTTCTGGAATTGTCGATGTTGCTGGCAGAGGAGGCGGGATGGCCGAGTCATCAGGAGTAAACCCGGTGCCGTTGCCATTGGCCCGGTATCTGCCTGCCGCCCCGGCGCGCGCAGCCGACTGCAAACTGTTTGCAGACAGCCTGGCAGGCGCGGATAGGGGCTTGGCACAGGTGTTGTCCGAGGCACTGATGCCCCGTGCACCGGGGGCAGGGCCATGGCCAGTGCAATTTGTGCTGCATCTGGCACATCGCGGGCGGGTCAGTGTCAGCGCCCGTTATGAACATCATGGCTGGCTGATCATTTTAAAGGCGCAGCAATCCGCCACCCGACAATGGCTCGCCCGTCAGCAGCAACCCTGTCAACGGCGTCTGGCCCGTGCCTTGGGGCAGGTCGTCAGGATCCGGTTACTGCAGGAGTGCCAGTGATGACGGTAGCGCCGATCACCTTGCCACGGCTGGACGCAACCACGGTCCAGGCCTGTTGGCGGTTGGGTCGTGGCCTGCGCTATTCATTTCAGGTCGCAGGCGAGCCCGGTGAGCTTTTGCTGGAACCGGGGCGGGCGCCAGGGGGTGGTGCGTGTGTCTCGTTCGAGAGCCGCTGCGGGGTCTTTACGCTCAGTGATGCAGGGCCCTTGCTTAGCCTGTTCGGCGAGTGCCCGGTGGTGCTGGCCGAGACCGGCAACGATCCCCAGTCATGGTTTTGGGCGCACTTTGAGCAGCGCATGAGTGCGCAGTTGAAGGCGCTTTTTGGCTATCTGCGGCCCCTTGCCGACAGGCAGGTGGGCGCATTCGAGTGCTGCCTCAGTGTAGTGCTGGGCCCATCGCGAAGTGTCGGCCGATTGATGCTGGCGGCCCACAGCCTGTTGGCGCTTTGCGAGGCGGGGCAATGGCAGGCAGTCAAGGCGCCGTTGCCCGATTGCTTTGCCGTGCCTGTGCCCGTGGTGCTTGGCTATCTGCCGTTGACGGTTGAGCAGTTGCGCAGGGTACGACCAGGCGACGTGCTGATGCCGGAGCGCCTGTTGTTCAGCGGTGATGGCGTGGGGCAGTTGAGGATTGGGCGGTGGCGGATCACATCGCAAATTGATGATGAAGGCGGGCGTCGCTGCCTGATCGTGTGTGCTCTCGAGGAGTCGGCTGTGGAAGAGGTGATGTTTGCGGGTACGGACGTTGAACGGCATAAAGGCAATGAGCCGTTTGAAACCTTGCAGGTAGAGCTGAGCGTGCGCTGTGGCGCACTCAAGTTGAGCCTGGGTGAGCTGCGCCAGTTGGCCCCCGGCATGGTGTTGAGCATCGAGGGCTATGACACGGGCATGGCCGGGTTGTATTACGGCGACCGGCCGATCGGTCACGGGCAGTTGGTGGAGGTTGAGGGGCGCCTTGGCCTGCAACTGTCGCGCATCAGTTTTTCGCAATGACCGTTCAAGGGATCGATCCCTTTCTGCTGGCGCTGTTTCTCGGCGGCCTGTCACTGATGCCCATGCTGCTGATGGTGTGCACCGCCTTCCTGAAAATCTGCATTGTGTTGATGATTACCCGCAACGCCATTGGTGTGCAGCAGGTGCCGCCGAGCATGGCCCTTTATGGAGTTGCCCTGGCTGCAACGATGTTTGTCATGGCACCGGTGGGGTATGAAACCGCCCAGGCCCTCAAGCAGACGCCGCTGGATATGAGCAGTGTGCAAGCCTTGCAGGAGAGCGGGGAGGAGGCGGTAAAGCCCTTGCGGGCCTTTATGGCACGCAACACTGCTCCCGATGTGCTGACCCATCTGCTGGATAACACTGCGCGTCTATGGCCTGCGCAACTGGCGCAAGAGGTCAAGCGTGACGACCTTATCCTGCTGGTACCGGCATTTGTGCTGTCGCAGCTACAGGCAGGGTTTGAAATCGGTTTTCTGATTTACATCCCCTTTATCGTGATCGACCTGATCGTCTCGAACCTGTTGTTGGCGCTGGGCATGCAGATGGTCTCGCCCATGACCCTTTCATTGCCGCTCAAGCTGTTGCTGTTTGTGCTGGTTTCGGGTTGGACACGTCTGCTCGACAGTCTGTTCCTGTCCTATCTGTGAGGCGTCCATGGAGCCGATTTTGCTGTTCAAGCAGGGCATGCTGCTGGTGGTGGTGCTGTCTGCGCCACCGCTGATCGTGGCTGTAGCGGTGGGTGTGCTGACCTCGCTGGTGCAGGCGCTGATGCAGGTACAGGACCAGACGCTGCCCTTCGGCATCAAACTGGTTGCAGTGGGCGTCACGTTGGCGCTGACGGGGCGCTGGATCGGGGTTGAGCTGATTCAATTGATCAACCTCACCTTTGACATGGTCGCCCGCTCGGCGCTGTAGACGGAACACCCGATGGCCCCACAGATTGCGTTTCTCGAATACCTGCCCAGCCTCGCCATTGCGATGGCGCGCCTGTATCCCTGTTTTTTTCTGATCCCGGCATTCTGCTTCGAACATGTGCGCGGCATGCCCCGGCATGTCATCGTTTTTGCGCTGGCCCTGATACCTGCCCCGGGTATTTATCACGCCTTGTCGGGCGTGAATTACACCCTGCTGGCGCTCGGCGGTCTGATGCTCAAAGAGGCCATGCTGGGCTTTTTGCTGGGCATGCTGCTGTCCATGCCGTTCTGGCTGTTCGAGTCGGTAGGGGCTTTGCTCGATAACCAGCGTGGTGCCCTGATCGGCGGGCAGCTCAACCCTTCGCTGGGGGCGGATGCCACACCTGTCGGGCACCTGTTCAAGCAACTGAGCATTTTTTTGCTGATGGTCACCCTCGGGCTGGGCAGCTTGACCCGGGTGATCTGGGACAGCTACCTGATCTGGCCCCCCACGCTCTGGTTACCGACCATTGCTGCGGATGGTTTTGCCGTGTTTCTTTCTTTGCTCGGCGATACCTTCACGCATCTGCTGCTCTACGCCGCGCCCTTTATTGCGCTGTTGTTGTTGATCGAATTCGCTGTTGCCCTGTTGAGCCTCTACAGCCCGCAGTTGCAGGTATTTGTGCTGTCGATGCCGGCCAAAAGCCTGGCCGGCCTGGGCTTTCTGCTGCTCTACCTGCCACAACTGGAGGAGCTGATCGTGGGACGGATGAGTCTGCTGGGGGATCTTGGGCACGCACTGGGCCAGCTCTTCAAAGTAGGTGAGTCATGAGCGATTCGGGTGAGAAGAAATATGACGCCAGCCAGAAAAAACTGCAGGACCAGCGCAAAAAAGGCCAGGTTGCGCAAAGTCAGGACATCGCCAAACTGCTGACGCTGGCGGTTATCAGTGAGGTCGCCTTGATCACGGCTCAGAACAGCCTGCAGCGTTTTGGCCAATTGCTGATGCTGCCCGTTTCACTGGTCGGGCAACCCTTTGGTCATTCGCTGCAGGCCGTGTTCGTCGAGGCGGGTTACCTGTTTTTTGACTTCGCCTTACTGATGACCGGCGTTGCAGTCTTGATGAAATTAATCAGCAGCTGGCTGCAATTCGGCTTTCTGTTTGCCCCTGAAGTCCTGATCCCGGACTTCAACCGGCTCAACCCGGTCAATCAGGCCCGGCAGATGTTTTCGGCCCAGTCACTGTTGACCCTGCTCACCGGCCTGATCAAGGCACTGCTGATCTGTGCGGTGCTTTACCGAGTGATCGGGCCTTCCCTGGGGGCGTTGATCGGGTTGGTCAACGCTGACTTGCCGGGCTATATCGTCGCGCTGATCGCCTTGTTCCGGCATTTGCTGCATGTGTGCCTTGGCCTGCTGCTGGTGCTAGCAGTGGTTGACCTGGCGTTGCAGCGGTATTTTTTTGCCCGGCGCATGCGCATGACCCATGTCGAAGTGGTCAAGGAGTACAAGGGCATGGAAGGTGATCCTCATACCAAGATGCTGCGTCGGGCACTGGCCCAGGAGCTGGCCCATGAAGAGCCTGTGGCCCCGACTCCGCCGTTGGAAGAGGCCGACATGCTGCTGATCAACCCTACGCATTTTGCCGTGGCGCTGTACTACCGGCCGCCACAGACGCCTTTGCCGACCGTGATTGCCAAGGGGGCTGATGCCCGGGCACGGCGAATGATCGACAGGGCACGGGCAGCAGATGTTCCGGTGATTCAGTGTGTGTGGCTGGCTCGCACGCTGTATGGCATCGAGACCGGGCATTGCATCAGCCGCGAGACCCTGCAGGCGGTTGCGCTGGTCTACCGCACTCTGCGAGAACTGGATGATGACGAGCGCCGTGAAGTCATCGAGTTGGCGGAACTTGAGCAACGCTGATCGGGGCAGGAACCGGGCGCTATTACATGGTCACTCACTCTTCATCAGCCAGTCAGAGTTGAGCAGTCATGGACGTCAATTTTTTTGAACCCGCAAAGCCAGCGCCGTCAGAAATGCGCGGCACAGCCTCCCCGAACACTTCTGGCCCCACCGAATCGGTGCAAATGACCGGTTTTCGTCATTATCAGCAGCCCTCTCTGGCATTCAGCGCCAGCCTGGTTGAAGGAAAAGTCGTGACCCAAGGCTCGTATGTGGGCCAGGACATTGCCGCCCAACTGAATCAGTTGTCCAGGCCGTTCAAGCAAGATGCCACTTACGCAGGCCCTGCCCGGAACCTGCGAATCAGGGACGACAAATTTAATGTATTTCATATCCAGTCCACCCCTGCGGCCGCTGCAGTACTTAAAAGCAGTCTTCCCCTGAGTTTTTACCCGTCGCCCCCGATCAATCCCGGGCGTGCCCATCTGGGGCAGATAAGCGGTGTGCAAACAACCGCCGAAGGCGGCCAGTTTCGTGTGGTCGAGCAACGCCTGTACCGGTTAGAAGCACAGACGCTTCGTTGGTTGCCCGACAAGGACGAGGCCCGATACAGCCGTATTGGCTTGAGTGCTCAAGGGCAACTGATGAAAGTGCCGCAGGGGGTCGCAGACATGAGCATTGATGGTAAAACGCAGGCGAGCCTTGAGGGTTTCACGCTAAAAATCAGCCGCGACACAGCCGATGCTGCTCTTTGTCTTGTTCCCGTCAACGAGTCGGGTAAACCGGTGCAACTGGCGCATCTGGGGCTGGCGGGTGATGTGCTGTACGCCTCGACACCTCAGGGTGAGTTTTTGTGCGCGAACCTGCGCAATGCCGAAGACGGGCAATTGGTCATGCGCCCTGAACCACTCGATAATCTTGAGCAGCTGCATCAGGGCGCAGTCAGCATCAAGGGCTTTATGCATGATGATCAAGGCCGGCTCAACGCCCTTGTCCTCGACTCCCGCCGCCAGTTACACAGCACCCCTTTGAGCCATGGCCCTGATCAGGCATCGGGCTGGAACCTCAGTGATGTGATCCTCAGAGTGAACGACACAGGTTTGCCCGAGCCAGGGCTGCAGACACTCGCCGGTCGTGTGGACCTTGGGCCGCGGGGCAAGGTTGCGCTTGAGGGCAACACATTGCTGTGCTGGAACGAGCGCTCACAGCAATGGGATAAAAGCGCTCACCACAATGTGGAGCGACTGGAGCGTGGCCTGGATGGTCGCGCTTATGTATTGCAAGGTGCAGAGCTGAAAGCGCTGGCAATCCATAAAACGCGGGATGCTGCGTACAGCGGGGCCAGTTATGACCTGACCCCTGTTAATGATGCTCATGCCCATATCAGCCTTGGTGTCGCCATGGTTGAGAATAACGAGCAAAAGATCACCGGTTTTGCTATCGATAACGCTAGGCAATTTGTAACGCTTGATGCTGAAAACAAGCTGATTGCCCACGTCAACGGAAAGGCCAGGGTCTTGACCTTTACCCGGCCTAAAGAGCTTGTGGCGCTGGCACTTGACCGTCAGGGAGATCTCTATGCACAGACCGGCGCCGGCGAACTGCTCAAGCTCGACAAGGCTCACTGGCAAACCCCTTGCACCTCAGCGCTCACCTGGACTCCCGTGCCGGTGCCGGACAATGCGCCGGTCAAGTCGTTGCGTATGGGAGCAGGTCAGCAATTGATCGTCAGCTGGGGTGAAAACAATGCGCCACAAAAAAGATGGGGTGAACACTATCGGCAGTTGATTGTTTCAGCGGATGGCGACCCGCAATGGAAACCTCTAACGGCACACTCAAACACCCCCGCGAGATCACTGGGTACGGTGCTGGGCAACGCTGAGTTGAAGAGTCAGGACAACGGCACCTCCTGGGCCGTGACCTCCGATTGTTTTGGCCACAAGACTGAAGCCCTGTCGGTTGATCGTGGGGTAATTAAAAGTGCATTAGCCCATTTTCATCCTGTTCAGGGGATCAAGAATATCGGCCTTGGTATCCAGCATGATGTTAAAGGGCGACGCGGGCTGGCAGACCTCTACGCGGATGTGCGGGAACTGCAGGGGCTATTGCGTACGCTGGCGAGCGTGACACCCCGTACGATGGATATTTCAAGTCGCCTTGACCGCCTGGGCGAGGGCAAGCCAACCCAGGCCCTGGCCACAAAACTCAAGCGTTTTCTGAGTCAGGTAGAAGAGTACAGCGTGCAATTGGCCAGGCGATTGGGCGACATCAAGGGAGCCCGTGTGATCCCTGATTATCTGCCCACAACGAGTGGCAAACCCACTGAAGGCTCAGCGAGCAACCTGTCTCGAATTCGCCAGTCCTTCGAGAATATGGGCTCTTCAAAGTCTGATATCACAGCGGCCTTGCTGCGCAGTTACGAAAAACAGGGTGTTTGTTTGTCGTTGCACGACGCTGGCCTGAAACGTGATTTGAGCAATTCGACCGGGCTGATCGAGAGCGATTTGATTCAGCACGCCCGCACACTTTTCAGGCTGGTCAAACTGGTCGACCGGCTGGAGGGTAAAGCGCCTGATCAGGCCGAAATAACAGCCCGCCTGGAGAGTGCGATAGAGGACTATCAAAGCAGCCCGGTACACAAGAAAACATCGCAGAACATCAATGGATTGAAGCAGGCAGAAACGCTCTATAACAACTTCAAGTTGTTGGCCAGGGACTTGGGTACCCCGGGATCAGCGCTCAATTTTCATATAACCACTACCTTGGGGCTCAATCCACAAGAGACGGTCAAGCAGGCTCTGCTGCAATGCATTCAAAAGTCTGAAAGCGGCCAGTCAGTTGCATCGAGCCGGAGCAAAACCTTATCGGCATCCCTGTTCTTACTTCCAGTCCCGTTGCTTGAAATCATAGGGGGTGTTTCAAGAGACAAAACCAACGGTATAACGCTGACTCGAACCGATCAGGGGGTCAGCGTTGACATCAATATGGGCACTGGCCATACCGTCACTGGTTCTGTAGGCGTCGGTAACATGTTGCTTCCCTCCGAGGTGCCACTCGAAGGCCGGCTCAGGGTAGGGGCCGAGACTACATTGGCGTTGACGCATGAAAACGAGCAAAGCGTCAGCTTTGACATCAGGGAGGCAGATTTTCCCGCAATGATGGTCATCCTCACCGGGGAGAAAGGGAACGTTTTCGACTTGCTGGATCTTGGCAGCAATCACAAGAGCGGCACGAGCTCGAAAAATGCGTTGGACTGGAGTGTGTCAGCTCATGTGCAGGCGCGCTTTCATATAATCCCGGAAACCTCGAATGCCCCCGGTGCCTTGCTACGTACCATGGTAAATGCGGGTGGGAATCTTCAGCTGTTTCATGCGGACCAGCGCAAGGCTGTCGCCTTGGGGCAGGATGAGACAACCCGGGCCCAAAGCGTGAATACCCAATGGTTAGCCAGAGGCAGTGCGTCTTTAGGCGTGGCGCCGGCCAATGGCGCCTTGTGGACTCAGCTCGGTGCCGATGGACCTACGTGGGTGCCGTATATCACGAGTGATTCTTCGTTCACCCTGGGGTTTGATCGCAGTGTTGCCCGCAGCATGCGTTTTACCTTCAAGCAGCCTGCTGTGATCGATCAGGCGCAAGTCAATGGGTTACGCGATGCCTTGTCCCTGCATTCTGCGCCACTCAAGCAACACCTGACCTCGTTTGCAGCAGAGGGCCCACTGGTGGAGCAACTGCAACATCTGCATCGTCTATTTATTCAGCTACCGTCACCCGCTACCCGTTCTGAAGAGCACCATGCCCTCAATGAACAGCTGCAAACCTGCCTTCACCAGCAGGCGCTGGCCGCACAAGGTCGGCGAGCACTCAAATCAGTTGAAAGAACGGTTTCCTATGTGGCGGTAAAAGGTGGCCCTGAGCATGAGTGGCTGAATGACGCTGCGCCTGCTAACAAGGCGGCAATTCTCCGGCTGTTTGCCCAGCAGCCACAATTCGAGCGGATCCTTAACGATCTGGAGAGCAACCAGGGCACGTCGGTAGTGATCGGGCTGGAGGTCAAGCCGAAGGTGCTGCGCATGATTGACAATCAGATCGGGGATGGGCCTAACGCCATAAATGATGTGCAAAAGGCCCTGGAAAACCCGGACAACCTGCGGATTAAAACCTTGGCTGTAAGCTATACGGCAACTAGAACCGACGCTATGAAGACCCCCATTCCTCTTGTGGCCTACTCCAGCAGGGCAGCCTTGAGCAATTCCTGCAAACTCCTCAACATTGAGTTGAAATACGGTATGGATCAGAACACTCCCTTGCGCGTTGAGTTCAAGGATACGTTGCCCTCGGCTCGTATTCGGGAGCTGAATCCCGAGCAGCTTGACCAAAAGATCCGGCATGGCCGCAGCCCTTTGATGTAATGACAATACCGGCCTGGCTGATAATCAGACAGGCCGGTACATGGGGGTGGGGGCTAAGACTCTGCGCAGGATTGGATGCGTGGGTTTGAATGTCTTCAGATCACCGGGGCAATGGGTCGTTGCACGGTTGATCTAGGGTCCCAGAGGCACAACGTGATGGTCTGAACGTTCAGCATTCGGGCCTGTTTCTGTGCGCATGTGTGGTGGCCACCAGATCACCAGCGTCCTGGCGCTGGAGGCCGGGCGCGCGCACAGGTCTGTACGGCAATCCGAGGTGCAGCCTTGCAACAGTCCAGCCAGGGCCGCCGCCATGGCAACTGCGATCAACCGAGTCATGGCGTGGCCTCCAGCAATGATGGCCGAGACACGCTTGATTGTTCGTCGGGGTCGGGTGCTCGTGTCGCGATAAACACCTCCGCATGTTCGCCGGGCGCCAGCCACGGAGTCGGCCAGACACTCACCGCCAGGGTGCCGGCAGTGCTGCAATCACGTTCATCGACGCGCACCCGGCTCTGGCTCTGGTTGTGCAATACCAGTACGGCCACGTTGTAGTCCTCACTTTCGTACCACTGATGACGCTCGGTATCGACCTTCAGAGACGTGAACGCTTTGCACAGGCTGCCCGTCCGGGGCGGCATCGGCATCGCTGTGAACCGGCCAGGTACGTGGCCCGTGACCAGTTGACGGAACACCCGGGTAATATCGGAGCGCTGAATCACTGGCTGCTTCCCATCACGCCGTCTCAATGGGGTCAGCGCTGCCTCCAGTTGCGCCTGATCCGATTGTGGCAGGTAGCGGGCAGGGTTGGTCTGGTCGCCAATCAGGCGGGGTGTCAGGATAAACAGCCGCTCACGGCGATTTTTAGTGTTCTGCGTGGACGAAAACAGCAGCTTGCCCAGCCAGGGGATATTTCCCAATACAGGGACTTGATTGCGGCTGTCGACCTCTTCAGCGACATGAAAACCGCCGATGACCAGGGATTGTTTTTCGTGGATCACTGCCTGGGTACTGATGTTGCCTTTGCGAACATCCGGTGTGGAATGCTGCCCTGTGTTGTCGGCAAAGGTGCCGTCTTCGATATCGATGATCAGGTGAATCTGATTGGCGCCACTGGCTTCGATTACCCGGGGTATGACCTGGAAACTGGTGCCGGTGGTGACCGGCATGATGTTGGCCACGCCCTCACCGACGGCCTGGATATATTGCGTGCGATTGAAATCGATAACAGCGGGCTGGTTTTCCAGGGTCATGATCGAGGGGTTGGATACCACCGTTGCCAGCCCGCGGGCTTCAAGCGCCTTGATCTCGGCTGCAAAACGGTCAGCCTGGATCATGGACACGGTTGTCGGGGAAGTGCCCGACAACCCAGTAGCCATCCCGAAACGGCCGCTCTGAAAGCCCCAGTTCGTCCCCAGTTCGTTGAGTTGGGTGCGGTTGATATCGAGAATCACGGCGTCTATTTCCACGAGTTTGCGCGGGACATCGAGCTTGGCGATCAGTGCCTGATAGAGCGTCCGGCGTTCGCTGGCGTCGTAGATCAACACGCTGTTGTTACGTACATCGGCCTCCACGCGGATGGCGTTCAGGCCTGATGATTTCAAATCGGCGGTGAGCGCGGGCGCTGGTGGATTGCTTGAATAAGGCATGCGGGAGGCCATGCCGGATACCGGCGAGGGACCGGGGGAGGGAGCAGCGAACGGGCTCGATGACTTGGTATCGAGCAACCCGCGCAACAGGCTGGCGATACCGGGAACACTCAGTTTTTCGCCCCGATAATCGATCTGCCGGTCTGCCGCATTGGCGAACTGCAGTGTGAAAGTCAGCACATCCTGTTTATTGGCGGGTTCTGCCCGTTTGCGACTGAACTGCCTGATCTGCTCGATATAGCGTTTGGGCCCGGACACCAGTACCACCCCGATATCCGGCAACTCGCCCCAGCCGAAACGCTCATCCAGCAGGCCTATACGGGTCAGGGCCTGCTTCAGATCGGCAATGGTATCGTCCGCAACTTCAAGGCGGCTCGTGGTCTGCTGGTCAAGCGAACTGATGTAGAGCGTGTTGTTATGCACAAACCACTGGAAACGGTGTTCCAGTGCAAGCCGCTCCATTAAACCGGTGAGCGTGTCGGCGCGCAGCTTGCCGTTTACGACGCCTTGAAGCGCGCCATCAATCTGTAGTTGCAGGCCCACGGTATGGGCAAAGGCCCCTAGAAAATCAGGCACTGACAGGTTATTGGCTTCATGGGCATAAGGCGTTTTTTGCCACTCCTGTGGAATGGCGGCCATCGCCCCGTTGGCTAGCAAAAAAAGAGCTGGCAACAGGGCCCATTGGAGGGAGTGCTTGAACCCGAGCATCACTGCACGGCATCAATAATGCTTTTGGTCAGGCTGTGCTTGAATCGGGTTTGCTCGTTGATCGAGAAACTGGCAATGGCCATTTTTTGTGAAGCGTCGAGGAAGCGCTGCATGTCTTCGGGGCTTGCTTGATTGTTCAGGGCGATCTCCTCCAGTTTTTTTTGGGCCTGGATAAAGCGGGTGTCAATGCGACGCTGGATGCTTTCGAAAGAAGCCATAGAACCTCCATCAGTCAATACTCACCACTCAGTGGTAGCTCCTGCCGGATCAGTTCCATCAGTGGTCATGGGGATCAGCAGCGCCTTGAGCGTTGTGGCCCAGTCAATGCGCAGGTCGTGTTGCGCAGTGACCAGCACCAGAGCGAAGGGGTCGAGGCGTTCATCTGCTTGCAGTTGCCATGCGGTATCCGGGCGGGTGCTTAGCCACTGCCGTACAGGTGCAAGCATCTGCGGGTGGCAGCGCAGGGTTGCATTCAATGGCGGGCATTGGGCTGGCAGCAGTTGCGCCAGCAAGGCATTGATTCGCATCTGTGGTGGCACCTCACCGAGCAATCGCTCCAGAGCCTGATTGACCACTTGCGAGGCGCTGGTTTCAATCGCTTGGCACAAGGCGCCATGTTCCTGTTGCCAACGCGCCAGATGGGCATTGGCCTGTTGCCAGAATTCGCTGTGGGCCTTTTGCAGCAGCTTTTCGGCAGCGTTTTCAGCGTTACTCAGCAGTTCGTCTGCCTGGGCACGTGCCTGGGCCAGCACCTCATTGGCCAGGCCGCAATCGATCAGGGTCTGGCTGCTGATCAGTACCTGGGGCAGCCCGGTTGCGCCTGGCTGCAGCTCAATCGTGCGGCGTGTCAGCATGGTTGTGCCCCTCGTCGCTGGCTCGTGTGTGCCACAACACTGTTTGCCAGAGCGTTCGGAGTTTGGCCGGTGAAATGGCCTGCACCGGTTTTTGCTCCAGCGTTTCGATCCGTGCAGGGGCAAAGCGCAGTCGCAACCTCTGCCAGACCGGTGGTTCGAGCCATGCTCTGAGCAGTTGCAAGGGATCGTCGGCGGGCTCGAGCCAGTCCTGCGGGTGCAAAGCCCTGGCAAGGCGCTGGCACCACAAACGCTGCGTGTCATCCCGTGCAGCGGAAGGTGTAGTGCGGCAGATACGCTCGATCCTTTGCAGCAACGCGTCATAGTGCGCCGGTTGCGCCAGTGCCAGCTGCATCAGGCTGGTTGTGGGCGCACAGGGCAGGCAGGGGGCGATACCCAAGCTCTTGCTGGCGCCTGCATGCTGGTTGCGCAGCAAGGCGGGCGATGCGTCAAGGATCTGCCAGTGCGGATGAGCGTAGCGCCATGGCAAGGCCCACCACTGTACCCAGGCATCAATGTCATTCATGCAGAGCCCTTTTTGCGCAGCTTTAACCATACAACTGGCGTAATGATTGCCAGCAGGCACCCTGTCACCAGTGCAGCGAACAGGCTTTTCCAGAACCCCAGGTCTTGCTGCGGCACCAGAAAAGGTCCGAAGAACAGCAGTTGCTGGTTGTCCTGAAACGCGGCGGCAAGAACAAAAACCGTGGTTATTTTGTGCGGGTTGTCGATTGCCATTGCCATGCCCGGAATGCTGCTGGCAACCATCCGCCGTACCCGCGACTGGATGCCGTCGGGGTCCAGTCTGGCATCGTGTTTGATAAACACCGAAGCGGATGCGGGCTGCACGGCCTCACCTGGCGCCACACGCTCGGGCAGTACCACATGCACGCGCGCGACGATCACCCCGTCAATGCTCGACAGTGTGGCTTCAAGCTCTTGTGACAGCGCATAGATGTAACGGGCGCGCTCTTCAAGTGGCGTAGAAATGACACCTTCCTTGCGAAAAATATCACCCAGTGTGGAGCGCTTTGTCCTGGGCAGGCCAGCCGCTGACAGCGAGTTAATCGCCCGGCTGATAGCTTCTGTTCTGACACGAATGGAAATGCCATTTTTATCGGGGACTTTTTGAGCGTGGACCTGTTTGTCTGCCAGTTCTGCAATGACTGCATTGGCCTCCTGTTCGGAGAGCTGGCTGTGAAGCACCACGCTTTCACCACAACCGGTGACGGCCAGCACGAGCAGGAAACACACGCTCTTGATCAGGCGCGCTGCTATGCGGTTACCTAAGACAGATTGGTGAGTTTTTCGATGGCTTGTGACGTCTTGCTGATCATCTTGGCGCTCAGCACGGTCTCAAGGTGGAGCGCCGACAGGGCCCGGGTGGATTTGAGCATGTCGAGGGGGTCGGTGCTGGTACTGGCTTTTTGCAGGGCCCTTGCGGCGGTACTCGACAGACCCGCTAAAAGTGCAGAGCGCTGTTTGAGTGGGTGGCTGGTCAATTTATCGGATATCTCGGTATTGGTTGTTTTAGTTGCCGTGGCAAGCAAGGAGGCGTTGAACCAATTGATATCGGCCAGTTCGGGGGTGTGCGAGGGCAGTTCAGAGGCACTCAAGACGGCCTGGGGGAGCTTCGAAGGAAAGTGGGTTTTCATTTGAAACCTCAAGCTGTGAGTTGTAGTTGCATGCTTGTGTGGCTGCACGCCTCGATTGGCCGGATGCCCCATTCGAGATGGGGCGGTATGAATAAAATCAGTACGAGATGGCCTTGGCAGCTGCAAAGGTTGCATTCATTGACTTGCTACTTGAGTCCATTACCCCGGCGGCTATGCCGTTTCTCGTGTCAACTCCTGTTTTGTGCATGGCGGCCCTTGCGGCTTTCCATTCCTGTTCGCGCGCAAAATTCTTTTGCGCTTGGAGTGGGTCGTCGCCAGCACCGCGCGCCATTCCTGCAAAGAGTCCAAATAGTGCTCCAAGCATGGTCTGTATCCTCTTGGTTTTTTTTAGGAAGGTCAGAACGAAATTTTATTATTTATATATATGTTCGTTGGAGCAGGGTCGATGTTTTTGGTGTGAGCATTTGCCGGGTTTGCAGGGGGCATTCTTGTGTTTCCAAATCCGCCAAGTGCGTTGAGGACCTGGCTCGCAAAGGGCATTACAAGTGACAGTAAAGGGAGCATGTATGTACCTCTTTGGTTCGGTGTCGGGAGTGCAACAGAACGTCTGTTCGCTATTTAAGTGTCGATATCCATGTGGGCAGTTCCAGTGGGGGTTGCTCAGTAAATGTCTAATTGTTTCATTCGGTGGTACAGCGTGCGTTTGGCAATCCCAAGTTCGATTACCACAGAATCGATACAATTAAAGTGGCGTCGCATGCAGTCTGCGATCAACTGCTTTTCTATTTGTTGCAGGCGCATTTTTAAATTTAGAATTGTGGATTCATGTTCACAGGGAGACGTATCCAGCGGGGGTAGCCCGAGCACAAAGCGCTTTGCTGCGGAGCGCAACTCCCTGACATTGCCCGGCCAGTCGTGACAGATGATCTGTTGTAGCAGCGAAGTGTTCGGTACCGGTATGGATGAGTTGAAATGCCGGGCCTCGCGCTGAATAAACTCCATAAACAAGGGGGTAATGTATTCGCGTCGTTCTCGCAAAGGCGGCAAGTGCAGATTCACGACATTCAGGCGATAGTACAGGTCGCACCTGAAATGACCTTGTGCCACCAACTTCGCAAGGGAGGTTTGGGCCGAGGCAATCACACGCATGTCCACGGGGATGAATGTTGTCGAGCCCAATCGCTCAACACCACGGGTTTCCAGAACGCGCAACAATTTGGCCTGCAAAGTCAGCGGCATGCTGTCTATTTCATCCAGGTACAGAGTGCCTTTATCTGAAGCTTCTATAAATCCTGCTCGTGATTGCAGGGCGCCGGTGAATGCGCCCTGGGTGACACCAAATAACTGACTTTCCGCCAGACTCTCGGGGATGGCCGCGCAATTGAGTGCGATATAACGACCACGGCGCCCGGATAAGGTATGCAGATGCTCGGCCAATGTATCTTTGCCTGTGCCTGTTTCACCATGAAGCATTATGTCGATATTTTGTGCTGCCGCATTTCTGACAGTAGCGTGAAGTTGTGTGTCATCGAAAAAATATAGGCTTGAAGGCTCTTTGTCCGGGCGAAAGGATCCCATTGAATATACTCCGGCGCCATGTTTTTTTGTGAGGGGAAATTCGCAATGTTAAACAGGTATAAACAACGCTTTTTATTTTATAGTTTGAAGGTGTTGACGGTTTAAACCAAGGCCTGAACTGGCCGCCTGTCGAGAGCTAAAACACATAGACACGGTAAGGATTAGTATTTATTGGCGTAGGGATAGCGTGCCTTACCTCCATGGATCGAACTTCGTGGAGGTAAGGGTAAACGGGTATTTATTCGTATTTTTATTCAGGGTTTTTTCTGCTATCGCCCTGAGTCGTAAATCCGAAGGTCAGAAGGGCGCTTTCAACGGTGCTCAAGTGCTGCATGCACAGCTGCCACGGTGCTGACACAACATCGGCCGATTCATCGCCGGCTACGGGGATGAGTACCGGGTGTTCATCGTCGCTGGCGATCGAGGCGCACCCTGAAGCAACGTTTGCCAGCCGTTCGTGGAGGGAGGACGGTGCCGGGCCCTGTTCCTTGCGCAAGGCATCGGCAAAGGCTTCTGCAAACAACAGGGAGCTGGCGTATAAACGCACGGCGTGGCGCTCGTAACGGCTGGCAATGTCTTTGACTTCCCGTGATACAAAGCGCCCGCGCAAGGTCCAGCGGGCGGTATTGCGGGCCATGCTGATGCCGTTCTCCAGGGCAATAAGGCTGTCGTGGGCCCTGGAAAATATCTGCACGGCATTTTGAGCCTTGGCCGCATCTTGTCCTTCGAGAGCTTGCAGGCTTTTACCGAATCCCGACGCCAACTTTTCGAGCAACTCCTTGGCGGAGCTGTCGATAATGCCGATCGGGTTGGGGGTCAGCAGTATCTGGCTGAAAACCAGCCCGACGCATGAGCCCACGACCACATCAAGCATCCGTACCACGCCAGCACTTTCCGGGCCTACGGCCAGCATCAGCACCGCCGATACACCGGCCTGGATGGGCACCACGGCCCCCAGGCCATAGAGTGCCGCGATGGCGATGGCAGAGAAGGTGGCAAAGCCAATACGCACCAACGGGTAAGCATCCGGCAACCACAAGGCGGCTTCGCCTACGATGATCCCGGTGGCGACACCCACCATCAGGCCCACCGCTTGCTTGCCATGACTGGGCAGGCCTGGAGCCAGGCACACCACGGCACTGATTGCGGCAAACACGGGGTGTATGTGACCGAAAAAATGCCGGGCGATAATCCACGCCAGTGCGGCGGCAATGGCTGAGGCCAGGGCGTCTCGCCAGCCCAGGGACCAGCGGGCCTTGATTTTTTCGATTATGGGGTCGGTATAGCGGCTGAGGAATTTGGCGCGGGGAATCATTGAGGCTCCCGATCATGAGGTGAGATGGCGTTAACCATAGACCGTTGTTGCGCCCCGGAGTGCGCCACAAACGCCAGGCCAAAAAAAACCGCGCCTGGGCGCGGTTTTTTATACGTGTGCTGTATTACACGTTGAAACGGAAGTGCAGGACGTCACCGTCTTTAACGATGTATTCCTTGCCTTCCAGACGCCACTTACCGGCTTCTTTCGCGCCCGCTTCCCCGTTGAACTTGATGAAATCGTCGTAGGCGATAACTTCAGCGCGGATAAAGCCTTTTTCGAAGTCGGTGTGGATCACACCGGCTGCTTGAGGGGCGGTCGCACCTACTTTTACTGTCCAGGCGCGAACTTCCTGCACGCCGGCGGTGAAGTAGGTTTGCAGGTCCAGCATTTCGTAACCGGCGCGAATCACACGGTTAAGACCAGGCTCTTCAAGGCCCAGGGCCTCCAGGAACATGTCTTTCTCTTCGCCGTCATCCAGCTCGGCGATTTCTGCTTCGATCTTGTTGCAGACCGGAACAACTATCGCGCCTTCTTCTTCAGCGATAGCCAGCACAACGTCCAGCAACGGGTTGTTCTCAAAACCGTCTTCAGCCACGTTGGCGATGTACATCACCGGCTTGGTGGTCAGCAGGTGGAAGCCTTTGATGATGGCTTTCTCATCTGCGTCCATGTTCTTGATCAGGCTGCGTGCCGGCTTGCCCAGGGTGAAGTGGGCGATCAGCTGTTCCAGCAGGGCTTTTTGGGCTACGGCTTCCTTGTCACCGCCTTTGGCATTGCGCGCGACTTTCTGCAGTTGCTTTTCGCAGCTGTCGAGGTCGGCGAAGATCAGCTCAAGGTCGATGATTTCGATGTCGCGTTTCGGGTCAACGCTGTTGGAAACGTGAATAACGTTTTCGTCTTCAAAGCAGCGGACCACGTGAGCGATGGCATCGGTCTCACGGATGTTGGCCAGGAACTTGTTACCCAGGCCTTCACCTTTCGATGCGCCAGCCACCAGGCCCGCGATATCAACGAACTCCATGGTGGTCGGCAGGATACGCTGTGGCTTGACGATGGCAGCCAGCGCGTCCAGGCGTGGGTCGGGCATCGGCACGATACCGGTGTTCGGTTCGATCGTGCAGAAGGGGAAGTTCTCGGCCGCGATACCGGACTTGGTAAGGGCGTTGAACAGGGTGGACTTGCCGACGTTAGGCAGGCCGACGATGCCGCAGTTGAATCCCATGGTGTTTCCCCTCGGAAAAAGAGTCAGGCCTTCTGGCTGTGCAGGTTTTTCATCGCACGGTTCCATTCCCCGGCGAGGATATCCGGCAGCACGCCGAGGGCAAAATCGATGCTGGCATCCAGTTTTTCCTGTTCGGCGCGTGGCGCACGACCGAGGACAAAGTTGGACACCATGCTGGCGACGCCCGGGTGGCCAATGCCAAGCCGCAGACGGTAGAAATCTTTGTTGTTCCCCAGTTGCGCGATGATGTCGCGCAATCCGTTGTGACCTCCGTGGCCGCCGCCCAGCTTGAGCTTGGCAACGCCTGGCGGGAGATCGAGTTCGTCGTGGGCCACCAATATGGATTCCGGCGCAATGCGGTAGAAACCGGCAAGCGCCGCAACGGCCTGGCCGCTTCGGTTCATATAGGTGGTGGGAATCAACAGACGAACATCCTGACCCTGGTGGCTGAAGCGCCCGGTCAGGCCAAAATATTTGCGATCTGCAACGAGGTTTACCCCATTGGCTGCCGCGAGACGCTCAACAAAAAGGGCCCCTGCGTTATGCCGGGTCTGTTCGTATTCGGTGCCTGGATTTCCCAGGCCAACGATCAGTTTTATGGCGGTCACGACAAGGGCCCTTCTATGGAGTTGTGGATAACATCGCCGCTAACGGTTAGCGGCGAAAACGGACAAGAAAGCGGGTTTACGTGAGTAAACTTCGCGATCTTGTCCGCTTTACTCGCTGCGTGTTAGCTCGCGATGTTTCTCAAGACTCCAACGACAGAGTAATGAATTACTCTGCTGCTTCTGGTGCAACACGTGGAGCGTGAACGTTGGCTACTGCCAGGTCGTTACCGTGTGCCAGAGCTACGAACTCAACGCCTTTAGGAGCGGTGATGTCCGACAGGTGAATGATCGAGCCGACTTCAGCGTTAGCCAGGTCAACTTCGATGAATTCAGGCAGGTCTTTTGGCAGGCAGGAAACTTCGATTTCCGCAACAACGTGGGAGATCTCGCCGCCTTTCTTGATCGGAGCCGCTTCACCAACGAAGTGAACCGGTACGATTGCAGTCAGTTTTTGACCAGCAACAACGCGTACGAAGTCAGCGTGCATCACGTGGCCTTTAGCCGGGTGACGTTGCAGAGCTTTGATGATCACGTTTTGCTTAACGCCGCCAACGGTCAGTTCGATAACGTGGCTGTAAGCAGCTTCGTTTTCGAGCAGTTTGGCAACTTCTTTAGCCAGCATGCTGATGGATTCAGGGGCTTTTTCGCCACCGTAAACTACAGCTGGAACCAGGCTTGCGAGACGACGCAGGCGGCGGCTCGCACCTTTCCCCAGGTCGGAACGCACTTCAGCATTCAGAGTAAAATCGTTCATGTTGTATCTCCAAAATAACCACATCCGCCCTGGCGTTTGCGACCAGCGCCATGGACGGTATGGGCAAAAAAGCCCCGCCCCAACGGATTGCTGGGGCGGGGCGCTTTTCGTCAGCAGAAGTCCTGAAAGGGCAGGGCCCTTATCGGAACATCGCGCTGATCGATTCTTCGTTGCTGATGCGGCGAACCGCTTCAGCCACAACCGGTGCGATATCCAGTTGGCGGATACGCGAGCAGGCTTGTGCGGCAGCGGACAGCGGGATGGTGTTAGTCACCACCAGCTCATCCAGCATGGAATTTTCGATATTCTCGATTGCCCGACCCGACAGCACAGGGTGTGTGCAGTAGGCGAACACTTTGGAAGCACCATGCTCTTTCAAGGCTTTAGCCGCGTGGCACAACGTGCCGGCGGTATCGACCATGTCATCAACCAGAATACAGGTACGCCCTTCGACATCACCGATGATATGCATCACTTCAGAGTGATTGGCTTTCTCACGGCGTTTGTCGATGATACCCAGATCGACGCCCAGGGATTTGGCAACAGCACGTGCACGCACGACGCCGCCGATATCCGGGGACACAATCATAAGGTTCTCAAAGCGCTGATCTTCGATGTCATCCACCAAAACTGGGGAGCCATAGATGTTATCTACAGGAATATCGAAGAAACCCTGGATTTGGTCAGCATGCAAATCAACCGTGAGAACACGATCGATGCCGACTACGGTAAGCATGTCAGCAACAACTTTTGCGCTGATAGCCACACGTGCGGAACGCGGACGGCGATCCTGACGGGCATAACCAAAGTAAGGAATAACAGCAGTAATACGAGTCGCTGAGGAGCGGCGGAAGGCATCAGCCATCACGACGAGTTCCATCAGGTTATCGTTGGTCGGAGCACAAGTCGGCTGAATGATGAAAACGTCTTTACCGCGGACATTTTCATTAATCTCAGCGGTAATTTCGCCGTCGGAAAACTTGCCGACAGAGATGTCACCGAGTGGGATATGCAGCTGACGTACGACACGCCGAGCCAGATCGGGGTTAGCGTTCCCCGTAAAGACCATCATCTTGGACACGCGCAGTACCTGAAGGCTGAGGGTAACCTGGATGAGTATAAGAAATGGCAGGGGCGGCTGGATTCGAACCAACGCATGGCAGGATCAAAACCTGCTGCCTTACCGCTTGGCGACGCCCCTGTATCTGTTGCTACGAGTACCGTGTACCCGTTTCCTTTTACAAATTTTGCAGCTTGCGATGCAACATCGAAACGTTGCTTCCTTTTGCTACAAACCCTGTAAGGGTCTCTGTAAGAAGGTGCAGCACTTTATCAGCATCTGCTTCGTTTGGGAAGGCCCCAAATATACAACTTCCAGTTCCAGTTAATTTTGCTTCGGTATATTTACCTAACAAATTCAAAGCGTTACGTACTTCTGGATAACGCTCCTTCACTACTGCTTCGCAGTCGTTTCGGCTGTTTCCCTTGGGAACGGGGCGCACTTTAATGGGCAAAGAGTCACGTGTCAACAACGGATCTGAAAATATTTCTGCAGTACTTACAGATACTTGCGGGACAAGCACCAGATACCAGGGTTCTTCTGGCTCGGCAGGCGTAAGAATTTCGCCGACACCTTCAGCAAATGCGGCGTGGCCACGAACGAAAACCGGGACGTCGGCCCCAAGAGTCAGGCCCAGCGCTGCCAGCCGGTCTTCATCCCAGGCCAGTTGCCAAAGATGGTTGAGCGCGAGCAGTGTGGTGGCGGCATTGGAACTGCCGCCACCGATGCCGCCGCCCATGGGCAATACTTTTTTGATCCAGATATCAATCCCCAGAGGGCAAGCGGATTGTGCCTGAAGCTTTTTTGCGGCCTTGACGATCAAATTGTCGTCATGAGCAACACCGGGGAATTCGGTGTGCAGGCAAATGACTCCGTCGTCACGCACGGCAAAGGTCATTTCATCGCCGTAGTCGAGAAACTGAAACAGCGTTTGCAGTTCGTGATAGCCATCTTCGCGACGACCGAGAATGTGCAGCATCAGATTAAGCTTTGCCGGGGAGGGCAAAACCAGAGTGTTTCGATTCAGACGGTCTTGCATCTTATTGACCCAACAAGCGAGGTTGCCAATCTTTAACCACGAGCGTGACATCCAGATCCGGGCCGTGCAGCTTGACCCGCTCAGGCAGCCAGAAGCCGTTTTGCTCGACATAGCTCAAATATTCGATTTTCCAGCCGTCCTGTTCCAGGTTGGCCAGGCGGCTGTCAGCATTCAATGTTACCCGGCTTTTGCTGCCGGGCGCAGGCAAGCCGCGTACCCACCAGACCAGATGTGACACTGGCAGGCTCCAGCCCAATTGTTCGCCCAAAAGCGCTTCAGGGGTCGGTGCTTCATAGCGGCCCTGATTGGCCACTTCCAGAAGCACGTTGCCCGGGCGCCCGGTCAGGCGAGCGGCTCCGCGGCCCAGCGGACCGGAAAGGCGTATGTCGTAATAGTCCTGGCGCTGCAGCCAGAACAGCGTGGCGCTGCCCGATTCTTTAGGGGCGCGAATGCCGACTTTGCCGCTGATTTGCCAGCCGTCGAGCCGGGTCAATTGCTGTTTGTGGGCTGACCACAGGGCAGGGCTGCCGTGGCCTTCTACGGATTCGCGGGCGCCGAAGCCCGCGCAACCGGCGAGCACGGCAATCAGGCTGAAAACCACGAGATGGCGCAAGTGACGATAAAACATGAGTTAAAGAGTCTCTGATCCGGTCAGGCGCAAAATGGTTTTGCGCAGAATAGGGCTGTCAGGATTTTCTTTAAGAAAAGTGCCCCAGATTTTTTTCGCTTCACGCTGCTTGCCATTGGCCCACAGCACTTCGCCCAGATGAGCGGCTACTTCCTGATCAGGAAAACGCTCCAGCGCCTGGCGCAGCAAGCGTTCGGCCTCATCCAGATTGCCAAGGCGATAATTTACCCAGCCTAGGCTGTCGAGCACAGCAGGGTCGTCCGGGTTCAGATCATAGGCTTGCTGGATCAGCGCCTTGGCTTCCGTGTAGCGAGTGGTTCGATCCGAAAGCGTATAGCCCAGGGCGTTCAATGCCATGGCGTTGTCAGGTTCACGCTTGATGATGGCGCGTAAATCCCGCTCCATCTGATCAAGATCGTTGCGTTTTTCGGCCAGCATGGCGCGTGAATACAGCAGGTTGAGATCGTCCGGGTATTGCTTGAGTGCTTGTTGCAACGTGCTCCAGGCGCGATCGGTCTGGTTGTTCGCCGCCAGGGTTTCGGCTTCTATCAAGTACAGCTGGATGGCGTAGTCGGGCTGTGCACCACGGGCCGAGGCCAGTTTTTTCGAGGCTTCGGCGCCGCGACCATGGCTGATCAGGATGTCCGCCTGGCGCAGTTGTGCGGGCAGGTATTCGCTGCCGGGACCTACCAATGCGTACTCAACCAGTGCGCCCTCGGGATCATTGCGTTCTTCGGCGATGCGGCCCAGGTTCAGATGCGCCGAGTCGATGTGGCTGTCGCGCTCGATCAGCTCTTGCAGATAGCCTTCGGCTTCGTCCCAGGATTTGCCTTCCAGGCAAACCAGTGCCAGCGAGAATCGCAGCTCATCGTCTTCGGGGTATTGCTCCACCAGGCTGGCAAACTGCACTTTTGCCTCGGCCATGCGGTTCTGCTCGACCAGGGTGCGCGCATAGGTCAGGCCCAGGCGCTTGTCATCGGGGTACTGGCTGACGCTTTTTTTCAGCAGGGGCAACGCTTCATCACCGCGGTTGAGGCTTTGCAACAAACGGGCGCGCAACAGAATCGGGGCGACTTCGCCGTTTTGCGGCGGGTTCTTTTCCAGTAGCTTCAGCGCGCCTTCGGCATCACCGTCCTGTTGCATCAACAAGGCCTTGCCGAAAATCAGCTGACCGTTGTCCGGGTGCTTGGCCAGCAGGCTGTCAAAACTTTTTTGCAGACCTGCCCGGGTATCCGCATCGGTTTCTATGGCCGCCAGGGCCAGGAAATCGAAGTGAGTATCACCCTTGGCCTGCAGGACTTTTTCCATGTAGACCAGGGATTCGTCATAACGGCCGTTGCGCGCCAGCTGAATGGCTGCAGCACGTTGCGCCTCGATATCGTCCGGGGCGTTTTTCACCCAGATCAGCGAGGTATCCAGTGCGGCCTGGTCGGCGCCCAGATACTCGGCGATACGGAAAGCGCGTTCGGAAACTCCCGGATCCTGCGTGTTGATCGCTTGCGTCACGTAGTTATCGAGGGCGATATCCAGACGATTGCGCTGGCCGGCCAGCTCGGCGCTCAACAGGCTGTACAGCGTGTCTTCGCTGAACGAACTGTAGACCGTGGGTTTTTCCGGGGTGGAGGAAACGTCTTCTGCCGCGGATGAGTCATCCGGGGACGTGGGGGCCAGAGCCTGGCAGCCACTGAGAAGGACGAGAGCGAGGAGCAACGCGGAGGATCTATTCATATAAGAGATGGGCGACTTACCTGCGGTCTGGGCATCATGACACATGCAATGGTGCAAACCATAACAGGTGCGACTATCGATATCCGGGGCTGATGATGTGTTCAACAGACGTTAACTATAGAGACAATAGTCAGCAATGGTTGTTCTGAATCTGGCGAAGTAGGACAATTGTCGGCTTCTTGTCATCATCAGCGATCTTGAATGGCCTTCCTCGCACTCGGTATTAACCACAAGACTGCTTCAGTAGACGTCCGCGAGCGCGTGGCTTTTACTCCGGAGCAGTTGGTTGAGGCCTTGCAGCAGCTCTGCCGCCTAACCGACAGTCGCGAAGCTGCGATCCTCTCCACCTGCAATCGCAGCGAGCTCTATATAGAGCAGGACCACCTTTCGGCAGACCGTGTGCTGCAATGGCTGGCGGACTATCATGACCTGAGCCTCGATGAACTGCGTGCCTGCGCCTATATCCATGAAGACGACGCAGCCGTTCGTCACATGATGCGCGTGGCTTCAGGCCTGGATTCGCTGGTGTTGGGCGAACCGCAGATTCTCGGCCAGATGAAGTCGGCCTATGCCGTGGCGCGTGAGGCGGGCACGGTCGGGCCGTTGTTGGGGCGCTTGTTCCAGGCCACGTTCAACTCGGCCAAACAGGTGCGCACCGACACCGCCATCGGTGAAAACCCGGTTTCGGTGGCCTTTGCCGCGGTGAGCCTGGCCAAGCAGATCTTCAGCGATCTGCAGCGCAGCCAGGCCTTGCTGATCGGTGCGGGCGAGACGATTACCCTGGTCGCCCGCCACCTGCATGACCTGGGAGTAAAGCGTATCGTGGTGGCCAACCGTACCCTGGAACGCGCCAGTACCCTGGCTGAGCAATTTGGCGCCCACGCGGTACTGCTGTCGGATATTCCCCAGGAGCTGGTACACAGCGACATCGTGATCAGCTCCACGGCCAGCCAATTGCCGATTTTGGGCAAGGGCGCGGTCGAAAGCGCCCTGAAACTGCGCAAGCACAAACCGATCTTTATGGTCGATATTGCCGTTCCCCGGGATATCGAGCCTGAAGTCGGTGAGCTGGACGACGTGTACCTCTATACCGTCGACGACTTGCACGAAGTGGTTGCCGAAAACCTCAAGAGCCGTCAGGGCGCGGCCCAGGCGGCAGAAGAGCTGGTGAGCATCGGCGCTGACGATTTTATGGTGCGCCTGCGTGAACTGGCGGCTGTGGATGTGCTCAAGGCCTACCGCCAGCAAAGCGAACGCCTGCGTGACGAAGAGCTGCAAAAGGCCCAGCGCATGCTCGCCAACGGCAGCAATCCGGAAGATGTGCTGGTACAACTGGCGCGCGGGCTGACCAACAAATTGCTTCATGCCCCCAGCGTACAACTGAAAAAACTTTCCGCCGAAGGCCGCCTCGATGCGCTGGCCATGGCCCAAGAACTTTTTGCCCTCGGTGAGGGCTCATCGCATAGCTCTGCGGATAAAAAATAGTAATGAAAGCGTCACTGCTTAATAAACTGGACATCCTCCAGGACCGTTTTGAAGAACTGACCGCATTGCTTGGCGATGGCGAAGTCATTTCCGATCAAACCAAATTCCGCGCCTATTCCAAGGAATACTCGGAAGTTGAACCCATTGTTGCCGCTTACGCGCAGTGGCTCAAAGTGCAGGCCGACCTTGAAGGCGCCCAGGCGTTGCTCAAGGACAACGACCCGGACATGCGCGAAATGGCGGTCGAGGAAGTTCGTGAAGCCAAAGAGCGATTGATCGAACTGGAAAAAGACCTGCAACGCATGCTGCTGCCCAAGGATCCGAATGACGGGCGCAACGTGTTTCTGGAAATTCGCGCCGGCACCGGTGGCGATGAAGCGGCGATTTTTGCCGGTGACCTGTTTCGCATGTACTCGCGCTACGCCGAGCGCCGTGGCTGGCGGGTTGAAATCCTGTCCGAAAGCATCGGCGAGCATGGTGGCTATAAAGAAGTCATTGCCCGTGTCGAAGGTGAGAATGTTTACGCCAAGCTGAAGTTCGAGTCCGGTGTACACCGCGTGCAGCGTGTACCTGCAACCGAATCCCAGGGTCGTATCCATACCTCGGCCTGTACCGTGGCGGTGCTGCCAGAGCCCGATGAGCAGGAAGCCATCGAGATCAACCCGGCCGATTTGCGTGTGGATACCTACCGTTCCTCCGGAGCCGGTGGCCAGCACGTCAACAAGACCGACTCGGCCATCCGCATTACTCACTTGCCCTCGGGCATTGTGGTGGAGTGTCAGGAAGAGCGTTCCCAGCATAAAAACCGGGCGCGGGCGATGTCCTGGCTCTCGGCCAAATTGAATGACCAGCAAACCAGCGCCGCGGCCAATGCCATTGCCAGCGAGCGCAAGTCGCTGGTGGGCTCGGGGGATCGTTCCGAGCGCATCCGCACTTACAATTTCGCGCAGGGGCGAGTGACTGACCACCGTGTCAACCTGACCCTGTATTCCCTGGATGACGTACTGGCTGGCGGCGTTGATGCCGTTATCGAGCCTTTATTGGCGGAGTTTCAGGCTGATCAACTGACAGCCCTGGGTGAATAAATGACTATTATTGCCAGCTTGTTGCGTGCTGCTGAACTGCCTGATTCACCTACGGCCCGTCTTGATGCGGAGCTGCTGCTGGCTGCTGCCCTGGGCAAGTCGCGCAGCTATCTGCACACATGGCCCGAAAAAATCGTCAGCAGCGAAGCCGCCTTGACCTTCGCCGAGTACTTGCTGCGCCGCCGTGCCGGTGAGCCGGTGGCCTATATTCTGGGGCAGCAGGGTTTCTGGAACCTTGATCTGGAAGTGGCGCCGCATACGCTGATTCCGCGCCCGGACACCGAACTGCTGGTGGAAACCGCGCTGGCCCTGCTGCCCGCAACCCCGGCCAAAGTGCTGGACCTGGGCACTGGCAGCGGTGCAATCGCCCTGGCTTTGGCCAGTGAACGTGCCGCCTGGCACGTTACGGCAGTTGACCGCGTGCTTGAGGCCGTGGCTCTGGCCGAGCGCAATCGCCAGCGTTTGCAGCTCGACAACGTCAATGTGTTTACCAGCCATTGGTTCAGCGCGCTGGACGACCAGCGTTTTGACCTGATTATCAGCAACCCGCCCTATATTGCTGCCGGTGATGTTCACCTGGCGCAAGGCGATGTGCGTTTCGAACCTGAAAGCGCTCTGGTTGCCGGTGCCGATGGCCTGGACGATATCCGCCAGATCATTACCGCTTCTGCGCAGCACTTGAATGCAGGTGGCTGGTTGATGCTGGAGCACGGTTACGATCAGGCTGCAGCTGTGCGCCAACTGTTGCAGGACGCAGGTTTTGCCGAGGTTGAAAGCCGCACGGACCTGGGCGGCCACGAACGCATTACATTGGGCCGCCTGCCGTGCTGACCGACGAGGAGCTGTTGCGCTATAGCCGACAGATCCTGTTGCAACAGGTTGATATCGATGGCCAGCTGAAGCTGAAAAACAGCCGTGTGCTGATTGTCGGGCTGGGTGGGCTGGGCTCGCCCGTCGCGCTGTACCTGGCCGCCGCCGGTGTCGGCGAGCTGCATCTGGCTGACTTTGACAGCGTTGACCTGACCAATCTGCAGCGTCAGATCATTCATGACACTGCCAATGTTGGCGAGAGCAAGGTGGACTCGGCGTTGCGCCGACTGCGCCTGATCAATCCGCATCTCAAGCTGGTTGCCCACCGCTCGGCGCTGGATGCCGATTCGCTGGCCGAGGCCGTTGCCGCGGTGGATCTGGTGCTCGACTGCTGCGACAACTTTGCCACCCGTGAAGCGGTGAACAAGGCCTGTGTTGCGGCGCGCAAGCCGTTGGTCAGTGGCGCGGCGATTCGCCTTGAGGGGCAGCTGTCGGTGTTTGACTCGCGCCAGAGCGCCAGTCCTTGCTATCACTGCCTGTACGGGCATGGCAGCGAAGAGGAGCTGACCTGCAGCGAAGCCGGCGTCATTGGTCCCCTGGTGGGGGTGATCGGCAGCTTGCAGGCCCTTGAAGCGCTCAAGGTGTTGGCCGGGTTTGGTGAGCCACTGGTGGGCCGGCTGTTGCTGGTCGATGCCTCGAGCACGCGTTTTCGCGAATTGCGGGTCAAGCGCGACCCGGCCTGCAGCGTATGCGGTACTGGCCATGAGTGAGGCGCCGATTGGCGTTTTCGACTCCGGCGTCGGTGGCTTGTCGGTACTCAAGGAGATCCACGCGCTATTGCCCAACGAATCGCTGCTTTATGTGGCGGACTGCGGGCATATCCCCTATGGCGAAAAAAGCCCCGAATTCATTCGTCAGCGCTGCGCGGTAATGGCTGAATTTTTCCAGCAGCAAGGCGCCAAGGCGCTGGTGCTGGCCTGTAATACTGCAACGGTGGCTGCGGTGGCGGATTTGCGTCAGCGCTACCCGACCTGGCCCATGGTCGGTATGGAGCCAGCGGTCAAACCGGCGGCAGCGGCCACCCGCAGTGGTGTGGTAGGCGTACTCGCCACGACCGGTACATTGCAGAGCGCCAAATTTGCCGCCTTGCTCGATCGTTTTGCCAGCGATGTGCGGGTTATCACTCAGCCATGCCCGGGCCTGGTGGAACTGATCGAAACCGGCGACCTGCACAGCGATACCTTGCGAACTTTGTTGCGCGGTTATGTCGAACCGTTGCTGGCCGCGGGCTGTGACACCATTATTCTTGGCTGTACGCATTACCCCTTCCTCAAGCCTCTGCTAAGCCAGATGCTTCCTGGTTCGATTACCCTGATCGACACCGGTGCCGCCGTGGCGCGCCAGCTCAAGCGATTGTTGGCTGAGCGCGGCTTGCTGGCAGCTGGCCCGCCTGCTGAAACGCAGTTCTGGACCAGCGCTTCTCCTGAACACTTAGGAAATATCCTGCCTGTGTTGTGGAATAAATCTGGCGTTGTGCGAAGCTTCGGTCTGTAAAAAAACAGAACTTATGCTTCATGACACCTGCCTGATGAAGCGCATAACCACTGACATGGGCATATGAAAATAGGATTTTCTTATGAAGCGACTTTTTTGTTTGGCTGCGCTCGCAGCCGCTGCACTGGGGCAAAGTTTTACTGCACAGGCTGCCGGGCTTGAATTTGCGGTGGGGCACACCAGCGAATCGACCATGACCTACCGTCTGGGCTTGAAATCTGATTGGGACAAAAGCTGGCTACAAAGTGATGTGGGGCGTCTGACCGGCTATTGGGATGGGGCTTATACCTACTGGGAAGGTGACAAGTCATCCGCGAGTAATAGCCTGTCGTTCTCGCCCGTGCTGGTGTACGAATTTGCCGGTGGAAGCGTAAAGCCCTATCTCGAAGCCGGGATCGGGGTGGCGTTGTTCTCGCACACTGAAGTGGAGGGCAACCGTCTGGGAACAGCTTTCCAGTTTGAAGACCGTTTGGGGTTTGGCCTGCGCTTTGCCGGTGGTCATGAGGTCGGGATTCGTGCGACCCACTATTCCAATGCCGGGATCTCCAGCACCAATGACGGCGTAGAAAGCTATGCGCTGCACTACACCATGCCGCTGTAGGGGCAGGTATTTAGCGATACGCCGTGGCAATGCCCTGGCGTTCATTGAGGCATTCGACTTCGCCCATTTCGAACTCGCGGCAAATCAGTGGTCGAAGCTCATAGATGGTGCACATCATGGTGTTGCGGTCCAAAGCCGCACACCAACCATCATCCAGGCGCAGCATCACTTCGCCGCCCCAGTCATCCTCTGCAATAAAACGCTCGGGCACACCGGTGTCGGTGATCAGCATCACTTCCAGCTGGCAGCAGCATGCCGCGCACGTTGAACAGGTAACTGCGGGTTCGGTAATTTCGGTCAGGGGGATGTTGGTCATAGGCGTGCAGTGTAAGGCAGTGCTGGCATCAGGTGTGAATGTGCTGATGAACGCAGATGTATAACCCCCCGTAGATACTCTGTTGCCGGTCAACCCTCCCTGTGGGAGCGAGCCAGCTCGCGAACGACTTTCGCGAGCTGGCTCGCTCCCACAGTTAAAATTTCCTTCAGACCTTGCAGCTGCCGCAGCCGTCGTAAAGTCAGCCATTGCGGTTTGCCAGATGAAACTCGCTCTCAGGATTTACGCTTGCTGCGCAACCGGACGTAGCCTGTCGGCAATCGCTACAAGGACCGCAAACAACCCAGCCCACAACAGGCTCAACCCGGCCAGCGTCGGCCACAGGCCCAGCGGGAATTGCACCGCGCCCAGACGTTGCCCGGCGTAATACGACAGCGGTCCACCGATGGCTCCCAGCAAAACAGCACGCCACCAGGGCTTGGCAGTCCACGCCAGGCAGTGGTTCAAGGTGATGGCCAGCAGGGCCCAAAGCAACATCAGCCAGAACGGAATCACTATGCCGGGCTGCTTGAAGGCGAAAACATCGGCATTGAGCAACAGGCTGTCCACCGTACTGCCGAGCACGCACACGACCACTACCAGGCGCACTTCTGCCAATGAGCGGCTGATAAACAGCAGATGCACCAGCAGGGCGCCCGCGGCCAGCAGCAACCACAGGCTGTTGCCGCCCAGTACACAGGCAAACCAGCCGAGCTGGAACAGCCCGGCATTTACCAGGTTTTTAGGCATTGAAGCGACCAAGCAATGGTTCGGGCATGGCCGCCGGCTTGGCCAGCAACAATTGTGCGGTGCCGATGCTGCGCTCGAGAAAGCCGCCCTCGCAGTAGCACAGGTAAAACTCCCACAGGCGCAGAAAGTATTCGTCGTAACCCAGCTCCGTAAGGCGACCGTGGGCGCGGCGAAAGTTCTCATGCCACAAGCGCAGGGTTTTGGCGTAGTGCAGGCCAAAATCCTCCATATGCATCAGATTCATATCGGTGTCCTTGCCGACAATTTCGAGCATTTTTTGCACGCTGGGCAGTGCACCACCGGGAAAGATGTAGCGCTGGATAAAGTCCACGCTACTTCTTGCCTGCTCGTAACGCTGCTCGCGAATGGTGATGGCTTGCAGCAGCATCAGGCCGTGGGGCTTGAGCAAGCGGGCGCATTGCTTGAAGTAACTGGGCAAGAAGTGATGGCCGACTGCTTCGATCATCTCGATCGACACCAGCTTGTCGTATTGCCCGGTCAGGTCGCGGTAATCCTCCAGCAGTAACGTTACTTGCTCTTGTAAGCCCAGCGCCTCGATGCGGGCTTGGGTGTAGTCGAATTGCTCTTTGGACAATGTAGTCGTCGTCACCTTGCAGCCGTAATGTTGCGCCGCATACAACGCCATGCTGCCCCAGCCGGTACCGATTTCCAGCAAATGGTCTGCGGGCTTGAGGTCGAGCTTCTGGCAGATGCGCTGCAGCTTGTTAAGCTGGGCTTGCTCCAGGGTGTCGTCAGCCGTTAAGAACTGCGCGGCGGAATACATCATGGTCGGGTCGAGGAATTGCTCGAACATGTCATTACCCAGGTCGTAATGCGCAGCAATGTTTTTTTGCGAGCCCTTGCGGGTGTTGCGATTGATCCAGTGCAAGCCGCGAATCAGCGGGCGACCCAGGCGGGCCAGGCCACCTTCCATGGCATCAAGCACGTCCAGGTTGCTGACCAGTACGCGGATCACTTTGGTCAGGTCAGGTGAACTCCAGTAGCCATGAATAAAGGCTTCGCCGGCGCCAATCGAGCCGTTGCTGGCGATCATGCCCCAGACACTTGTATCGTGAATCTGCACCTCGCCGACCAGGCCCGCGCCGCTGTCACCGAAGATCAGGCGTTCACCGTTTTCGGTGACCACCAGATGCCCGCTTTTCAATTGACTGAGCTGGCGCAGCACCCCGCGTCGCAGTAGTGCGCTGGTCAGGTTATGGGTAGTCGACAGTGAGGTTTTGCTCACCAGGCTAGGGCTCTTCATGGCGTTGATCCTTGGGTTGCAGGGCGGCAATGCGAAAGGCGCCGTCGGCGGCCTGGTGGGAAAAAATCGGTGTGCGTTTAAGAAACAGGCGCAACGCTTGCCAGTAAATGGCCAGGCAGGTTTTGGCGGTCATCCACGGGAACTGCCGCAGATAGCGGTGCAGGCCCGGGCGGTCCAGGGGAGTGCGTTGCAGGTTGAGGGTGGCATCAAACAGTTTCAGATCACCTTGCCAGTCGGCCATATGCACCCCGAGCCGGGCCTGGGGCGGGCTGAAGCTCATGTGGTATTCCAGATCCCGTGGCAGAAAAGGTGATACGTGGAAGGCTTTGGCCACGGCAACGTGGGAAAAACCGTCTCCATTGGCGGGAAGCACATAGTGATAACGTTCGCGCCAAGGCGTATTGGTGACTTCACACAGGAGGGCGGCCAGTTTTCCGTCAGCTTCGTAACAATAGAAGAAGCTCACCGGGTTGAAGGACAGCCCCCAACTGCGGGCTTGTGTGAGCACGCATATCGGGCCTTGCGGCGTATAACCCAAAGCGCTGGAAACTTGCTGGCGTACCGCATCAATCAGGCGCATGCCGGTTGCGGTGAAGGTTTTCAGGTAATCGGTTTCACGAAACGAGAAGGGCGCAAAGCGACTTTTGCCTGCCAGTGGTGAAAGCCCCAGTACAGCGTCTTGCTCATCCAGATCCAGATACAACAGGCCGATCTGATAGCGAAAGGCATGGGGCTTTGGAGCAAAGCGCCGATGGCCGATCCAGCCGCTGTACAGGGCGCTGTTCATAATTGCTGACCAAAGGCCTGGGCCACGCGCAAGGCGCTGACCACGCCGTCTTCATGGAAGCCGTTGGCCCAATAAGCGCCACAAAAGTAGCTGTGCTGTGCGCCCAGCAGTTCTTGCCAGCGCGCTTGCGCGGCGACGGCGTCCAGGCTGTATTGCGGGTGGGCATAGGTGTAGCTGGCCAGCACTTTGAGCGGGTCAATTGCTGCGGTTTGGTTGAGACTGACGCAAAAAGTGGTCTCGCTCTGAATTCCTTGCAGGATGTTCATATCGTAGGTTACGGCTGCACGTTTTTGCCCTGCACCGCCCAGGCGATAATTCCAGCTAGCCCAAGCCAGCTTTCGGTCGGGTAGTAATCGGGTATCGGTGTGCAGCACGACCTCGTTGTCGGCGTATGGCATGGCTCCCAGAATCTGTTGTTCGGCAACCGAGGGCTTCGCCAGCAGCTTCAGGGCCTGGTCGCTGTGACAGGCAAAGATCACCTTGTCGAAAGATTCAGTACCGCCAACGCTGTGCACCAGAACGCTTTCGGCATTGCGTTCAACCTGGATAACCGGGCAGTTGCGGCGAATCCTGTCGGCAAATCCTGCGCTCAAGGGTTTTAGGTAGCTACTGGAACCGCCTTCAATCACACGCCATTGCGGGCGATTGCTGACGCTGAGCAGGCCGTGATTCTTGAAAAAGCGCACAAAGAACTGCAATGGAAAGGCTTGCATCTCGACCAGGGACATCGACCAGATCGCAGCCCCCATCGGCACGATATAGTGTTCGATAAAGCGCGAGCCATAACCCCGCAGTCGCAAGTAGTCGCCCAACCGGGTGTTGCTGGCAATACGTTGTTCGTCCAGGTCGCGAATGGCCTCGCGATTGAAACGCAAAATATCGCGCAACATGCCCCAGAACCTGGGCGACAACAGGTTGCTGCGCTGGGCGAACAGGCTGTTGAGGGTATTGCCGTTGTATTCGAGGTTGCTGTCGGTGTCGTGGACTGAAAAACTCATTTCAGTGGCTTTGGAGCCAACACCCAATTGCTCCATCAATTTGATGAAATTAGGGTAAGTCCAATCGTTGAACACAATAAAGCCGGTGTCCACGGCATAGGTTTGGCCTTTGACGCTCACATTGACGGTATGGGTGTGCCCGCCGATCCAGTCGCTGGCCTCGAACACGCTGACATCATGTTCTTTATGCAGCAGGTAGCCGCAGGTCAGCCCTGAAATCCCGCTGCCAATGATCGCTATTTTCATGATGGCTTACCGTCGGATGTACGTGCCAGACGCTTGCCTAACGCCACTTGCAGGCGCTTTGGCAGGTTTGCCAGCAGCCGCAAGGAGGCAATGAACAGCGTCGGGAAGGCGATCTCCAGCGGGCGTTTTTCCAGGCGCTGGCAAATATGCCGTGCCGCCTTGTGTGCAGGCCAGCGCATGGGCATCGGGAAGTCATTGTGTTCAGTGAGCGGGGTATCGACAAAGCCGGGGCTGACCAAAGTGACATCGATCTGTTCCTGGGCCAGATCGATGCGCAACGATTCGAGCAAGTAGCGCAGGCCGGCTTTTGACGCACCGTAGGCCCCGGCCCGTGGCAATGGCCATAAGGTGACCGAGCTGACCACTCCCACCAGATGCGGGCGCGAGCCTGCGCGCAGCAGTGGCAGTGCGCTTTCCAGGCAATAGCTGTTGGCCAGCAGGTTGGTGCGCACCACGCGCTCGACCAGTGCGGCGTCGAAGTGGCGGGCATCAACATACTCACAGGTGCCTGCATTGAGGATTACGGTGTCCAGCGCGCCCCAGGCCTGGATGATGCGCTTGCCAATTTCGCGTACCTGCAGGCTGTCGGTCAGGTCGCCGGGCACCAGCAAGACCTGTCCGGGGTAACGGTCGGACAAGGCTTTCAAAGGCGCCAGCGTGCGGGCTGTCAATGCCAGCCGGGCGCCGCTACTGAGCAACTCTTCGGCCATTTGCGCACCAATGCCGCTGCTCGCGCCCGTGAGCCAGATCCGCCGCCGATCAGCCATGGCTGGCTTCCAGCATTTGCCGGGAGGGCAGATTTTTGAAGGCGCTCAAGGCGCGGTCGCGGCTTTGGCTCAAGTTGACGATGGGCGCCGGGTAATTGGCCACGCCAAACAACCCGCCCACCGATGCGGGGTTGTGCACCTGTTTTTTGTTCAGCTCGGCCAGTTCGGGCAGCCAGTGCTTGATAAATTTACCCTCGGGGTCGAAGCGTTCGGACTGGGTGATCGGGTTGAAAATACGGAAATACGGCACCGAGTCGGTTCCCGTGGATGAACTCCACTGCCAGCCGCCATTGTTGGCGGCCAGATCACCGTCGATCAGATGCTGCATAAAAAAGCGCTCGCCCTCGCGCCAGTCGATCAGCAGATTTTTGGTCAGGAACATAGCCACTACCATGCGCAGGCGGTTGTGCATCCAGCCGGTTTCCAGCAGTTGCCTGATGGCCGCGTCGATAATCGGGAAGCCAGTGCGGCCCTGTTTCCAGGCGGCCAGTTCATCCGGCGCGTGGCGCCAGGGCAGGTATTCGGTTTCCGGACGAAAGGCGCGGTGACGTGAGACCCGTGGGTAGCCCACCAGGATATGTTTGTAGAACTCGCGCCACAGCAGCTCGGTGATCCAGGTAAATACCCCCGGGCTGCCGCTTTCAAACTCGCCGTTGTTGCTTTGCAATGCGGCGTGCAGGCATTGGCGGGGTGAGATCACGCCTGCCGCGAGGTAGGCCGACAGCTGGCTGGTACCGGGTTTGGCGGGCAGGTCGCGTTCGTCCTGATAGTAGTGGATCTGCTCATCGGCAAACTGTGCCAGGCGTTGGCGAGCCTGATCCTCGCCTGCTGGCCACAATGCGCGCAGCGAATCGCTGGGTACGGCGAAACCGCTGACAGACTTGGGTATGACGTCGCTCTGGATATTCAGCGGTGATTGTTTTTCAGGCCTGGCAACCAGCTTGGGCAAGGCCATGTGCAGGCGGTTGTAGCAGATGCGGCGAAACTGGCTGAAGACCTGAAAGTACGAGCCCGACTGCGTGAGGATGCTGCCCGGCTGGAACAACAGTTGGTCGAGGTAACCGTGAAACTCGATGCCCTGGGCTTCAAGGGCCCGGGCAACTGCCTGGTCGCGGCGGGTTTCATGGATGCCATATTCCTGGTTGGTGTGTACCGCCTCAACTCCGTGCTGCTGGCACAGCTCAAGGAGCACCGCAGGCGCCTGGTCCCAGCTGGGCGCAGTACGAATAAGCAAAGGAATATTGAGCTGTTGCAGGCTGTTGCTCAGCGTGCGCAGATTGCGCAGCCAGAAGTCTACCTTGCTTGGCGCATCGTCATGGGCCAGCCATTGCTCGGGGCTGATCAGGTATACGGCCAGGGTGGGGCCGCGTTTGGCAGCGGCGCTCAGGGCGGTGTTGTCGTCGTGGCGCAAGTCGGTGCGCAGCCAGATCAGTTGCATATCATTTCCTAGCGATAAAGGCCGAGTTGGCTGAGGCGTTGATGGGCCTCTACCGGGTTGTGGGCCAGATACAATCCTGCGATCTCGGTTGTACTTACGGACAACTGGTCGAAGTGGATGCATACCGTCGGTCCGGCGATCAGGATCGGGCAGTCGATACCCTGCAGCAGTCGGGGCAGTTGATGGGTATTGAGGGTTTTGCTGGAGTACAGCACCACGGCGCGGGGCTTCAAATGCTCGACAGCCAGGCCCAGTTCGCCGCCGGGCACAGGTGCGTCGAAGACTTCGACCGGGCAGTGGCTGCTGCTGACCAGCAAGGCGGTCAGCCACAGTTGCGGCTCGAAGGGCAGGTCGGAATGATTGATCAGCAGTACCGGCGCGCCCTTGAGCGAACGGTTGTTGTGATAAATCCGTGCCCCCAGCTTGCTGCGCAGCCAGGAGTGGAAAAACACCCGCTCCAATTGCGCACCGAACTGCCCTTGCCAGCGTTGTTCCAGCTCGCTCAAAAGAGGCAGCAGCAGTTGTTCACAGAGCGGGCGGGCGGGGTAGAGCGACATTGCCTGGTTAAAGCAGTCGTCGAGGCGGCGTTCGGCCAGCTCACTGATGGCTTCAATCATGGTTTGCCGCCACGCCTGCCAGTCGCTGTCAGGTGCCGGGGCGAGAGTCGGCGGCGCGTTGAGTAGCGGCTTGATCTGGCTGACCGACACGCCACGGTTGAGCCACAACAAAATCTGCTGGATGCGCTGGATATGCTCGGTCGAGAACAGGCGATGGCCCTTGGCCGTGCGGTGCGGCACGATCAAGCCGTAGCGGCGTTCCCAGGCACGCAGGGTCACGGCATTCACACCGGTGATGCGCGACACTTCGCGGATGGGCAACCAGCCTTCGGCCAGTGCCTGGCTGTAGTCCGTACCAGGGGTGTTGGACATGATCAGGTCATCATTCATGGTCAGATGGCATTACGCAGGCTGAGGTCTTCCGGGTGCGGCTGCAGGTAAACCTGGCGCGAGATGTACGGGTGGGGGTGCAGGCGAAAGTGATGTTTGAGCAGGGTCAGCGGGACCACCAGTGGCACGATGCCGTGCAGGTACTGGCCAATCAGTTGCTGGACTTCCTGCTTGTCTTCGGCGCTGATGGCTTGCTTGAGGTAGCCGCTGATATGTTGCAGCACATTGGTGTGGGTGCGGCGGGTGGCGCATTTTTTCAGGGCTTTCATCAGTTCGCTGAAGTACTGCGGTGCAATGCCCATAGGGTCTTGCTTGCCAAGGCTGCCGAGCAGGTTGCCGAGGGTTTTGTACTGCACCGGATGATGGGCCATCAGCAGATATTTGTAGCGGGCATGAAACTCGGTCAGTGAGCGGCGGGTAACGCCCTGTTTGAGCAGTGCCTGCCAGGCGCTGTAGGCGTACACCCGGGTCATGAAGTTTTCCCGCAGCACCGGGTCGTTCAAACGGCCGTCTTCTTCCACGGGTAAATCGGGTTGAGCGTCACAGAATGCCCGGGCGTAGATGCCGCGCCCGCTCAGTTCGGCAGGGCGTCCGCCGTCCTGATACACCTTGACCCGCTCCAGGCCACAGGAAGGTGACTTCTGCATGAAGATGTAGCCGCAGATATCGGTGTGCGCCGCGGCCATTTCCACGCCGTAGTCGTGCAGGGGCCGGGTCACGTCCAGCGTGCTGTCGACCGTGCCGACAGCCTGGGGTTGTAAGGGGTTGCCCACCAATCGCACCGGCTGGCGCGGAATACCCAGACCGATGGCGACCTCGGGGCAAAGCGGGACAAATTCGAAGTGTTGGGTCAGGGCCTGGCTGCACAGGCGTGACTCTTTATGCCCGCCGTTGAACCGCACTTCAGCCCCCAACAAGCAGGCGCTGATGGCTATTTTGGGTTTGTGCCGGGCAGATGCGGGGCTGGGCATGTGACGAACCTCCAAGAATTACTTGTACATCTTTTTGGTGATGTACAACTTGAGTTCATCATATGCCAGATGTTGTACAAGTCAAATTTCTTGTACAGGTATTTGGAGCGTTGTTAATCCCGCGTAGCAGCTGCTCGTTCCTGCGGCAGCTGCTGCGGCGCGTGTTGTGGCTTCAATCCAGATGCTCGATCAGCCGTCGCGCTGCTTCCTGGCCGCTGAGCCAGGCGCCTTCCACGCGACCTGACAAGCACCAGTCACCACAGGCATACAGGCCCAGATCGGAGTCGGCCAGCGCGCCCCATTCATGCGCCGCAGCAGGGCGGGCGTAGAGCCAGCGGTGGGCCAGGCTGAAAATCGGTGCGGGAGTAGGGAAGTGCATCAACTCGGCAAATGCGCCGTGCAGATGTTCGATCACTGACTCTTTGGGCAGGTCGAGGTTCTGTTTGCTCCAGGCACTGGTGGCGTGCAGGACCCAGGTGTCAGGCTGGCTGTCGCGCCCGGGTTTGCTGCGGTTACGGGCCAGCCAGTCCAGCGGGCTGCCTTGCACGAAGCAGCCTTCCATGGGCGTGTCGAGGGGGGATTCGAACGCCAGTGCCACGGCCCAGGCCGGTTCCATTTTCACACCGGCAGCAGCGCTTGCGAGCTTGGGTGCGCTGGCCAGCAGGGACGTGGCTTGTGGTGCCGGAGTGGCGATGATGACGTGGCTGAACGGGCCGTGTTCCTCACCTTCGGCATCCAGCAAGTGCCAGCGTTTTTCGCCGCGTATAAGGTCGGTGATCTGGCAGGAGAAACTCACGGGCAAATGGCCCAGCAGGCCTCGGGTAATGGCGCTCATTCGCGGCGTGCCCACCCAGCGGGTTTGCTCGTCGGGTGAGGGGCTTAACAGGCCATTTTTATAGTGGTACAGGTGCGGTTCCCACTCGGCGGCCCAGCCTTCGGCTTGCCATTGCTGGACTTCATCGACAAAACGGCGGTCGCGTGCGGTGAAATACTGAGCCCCCAGGTCCAGTACCCCGACATCACTGCGCTTGCTCGACATGCGTCCACCGCTGCCCCGGCTTTTATCGAACAGTTGAATTGCGTGCCCCGCCTTGTGCAGGGCATTTGCGGCTGACAGCCCGGCTATGCCGGCACCGATAATTGCGATGGGTACAGTCATTGTGGCCCCCGATCTCTGTTTGCACAGACTACGCCGTCGGCAATACCTGTACAATTATGTTTTTTAGTATAGGTTTTAGTGTTTGTTCCAGATCCATGTGGCCTATTCTTAAATCAGCTCAACGACCGATAAAAGGTCTTTATATAAAAATAGACCAGTGCTCCCGATAAAACTCCTTGTGAGGATCAACTCATGCACATTTTGCTGACCGGCGGTACAGGCTTGATAGGGCGTCAGCTCTGTCGTCACTGGCTGGCGCAAGGCCATCGCCTCAGTGTGTGGAGCCGTCGCCCCGAACAGGTGGCTCAATTATGCGGTGCCCAGGTCAAAGGGATTGCCCTGCTTGAAGAGCTTGGTGAGGAGCCGATTGATGCGGTGATCAACCTGGCCGGCGCGCCGATTGCCGATCGGCCCTGGACCCGCAAGCGCAAGGCTTTGTTGTGGAGCAGCCGCATCACCTTGACCGAGACCCTTGTGGGTTGGTTGCAAAGTCGTGCGCAAAAGCCTTCAGTGCTGGTATCGGGTTCGGCGGTGGGCTGGTATGGCGACGGTGGTGAGCGCGAGCTGACAGAAGAGTCGCCGACGGTGAGTGAGGATTTCGCCAGCCACTTGTGTATTGCCTGGGAAGAGACCGCTCAGCGGGCACAGGTTTTGGGGGTGCGCGTGGTACTGGTGCGCACGGGGCTGGTGCTGGCGGCCGAAGGCGGCTTTTTGTCGCGCCTGTTGTTGCCGTTCAAGCTGGCGCTGGGCGGGCCGATAGGCAATGGTCGGCAATGGATGCCGTGGATTCATATCAATGACCAAATCGCCCTGATTGATTTTCTTGTGCATGAGAATGCCGCAAGCGGTCCTTATAATGCCTGCGCGCCGCATCCGGTACGCAATGGCGAATTTGCTCAGGTGCTGGGTCGCGTGTTGCACCGCCCGGCCTTTATGCCCATGCCTGCCTTTGTGTTACGTGTGCTGCTCGGCGAGATGGCCGGTTTGTTGCTGGGTGGTCAGCGGGCTCAACCGGCAAAACTGCTGGCAGCGGGTTTTACTTTTCAGTTCACCGATTTGCGTGCGGCGCTCGAAGATGTCGCCGCCCGCCCCTGAAATAGGAAGTTGCATGACCGATCACGCGCTGTTGCTGGTTAACCTGGGTTCGCCGGCGTCTACTTCGGTAGCGGATGTACGCAGCTACTTGAATCAGTTTTTAATGGATCCGTACGTCATCGATCTGCCGTGGCCGGTGCGACGCTTGCTGGTGTCGCTGATTCTGATCAAGCGGCCCGAGCAATCGGCCCATGCCTATGCCTCGATCTGGTGGAAGGAAGGTTCGCCGCTGGTGGAACTGAGCCGCCGTTTGCAACAGGCCATGACCAAAGAGTGGAGCCAGGGCCCGGTCGAGCTGGCAATGCGTTACGGCGAGCCATCGATTGAAACCGTGTTGACCCGTATCGCTGCGCAGGGCATCAAAAAGGTCACTCTGGCGCCGCTTTACCCGCAGTTCGCCGACAGCACCGTGACCACGGTGATTGAAGAGGCCAAGCGGGTGGTAAAGGCCAAAAAGCTGCCTGTCCAGTTCTCCATCCTGCAACCGTTCTATGATCAGCCCGAATACCTCGATGCTCTCGTGGCAAGTGCCCAACCGCATCTGGAGCAGGATTACGATCACTTGCTGCTGAGCTTTCACGGCTTGCCCGAGCGGCATTTACACAAGCTGGATCCGACCGGCAACCACTGCTTCAAAAATGATGACTGCTGCAAGAATGCATCGCCTGCGGTACTTGCCACCTGTTATCGGGCGCAGTGTCTGCGCACCGCACAGGCCTTTGCCGAGCGCATGGGCTTGCCTGAAGGGAAGTGGTCGGTGGCGTTCCAGTCCCGTCTGGGCCGGGCCAAGTGGATTGAACCCTACACTGAGGCGCGTCTGGATGCGTTGGCCAAGCAAGGGGTAAAGAAAATTCTGGTGATGTGCCCGGCGTTTGTGGCCGATTGCATTGAAACCCTGGAAGAGATTGGCGATCGCGGACGCGAGCAGTTTATCGAGGCAGGGGGCGAGGAGTTGGTGCTGGTGCCGTGTCTCAATGACCACCCGCAGTGGGCGCAGGCGTTGAACACGTTGTGTGAGAGGGCGCCGCTGGCCCTGTAGAAAACCCCTGTGGGAGCGGGCTTGCTCGCGATGCAGTCAACGCGGTCTATCTGTTGGATAGAGGTGATGCCATCGCGAGCAAGCCCGCTCCCACAAGGATTACAGGTCAGATGACGGGGCCGTCACCTTTTTTCTTGTGCTTCCAGCTGTCATTGCCCGGCAGGATCAGGTTCAGCGCAATCGCCACAATGGCGCACAGCGCGATGCCTTTGAGACCGAAGTCCTCAGGCCCCATCCCCGTACCGATCAGTACGCCGCCAATCCCGAATACCAGGGTCACCGAGACGATTACCAGGTTGCGTGCTTCGCTCAGGTCGACTTGATGGCGGATCAGGGTGTTCATGCCCACCGCCGCAATCGAACCGAACAGCAGGCACAGAATCCCGCCCATCACCGGCACTGGAATGCTTTGCAGCAGTGCGCCGAACTTGCCGATAAATGCCAGGCTGATGGCGAAGATCGCCGCCCAGGTCATGATTTTCGGGTTGTAGTTCTTGGTCAGCATCACCGCGCCTGTCACTTCGGCGTACGTGGTGTTGGGTGGGCCACCCAGCAAGCCGGCTGCAGTGGTGGCAATGCCGTCACCGAACAGTGTGCGGTGCAGGCCCGGTTTTTTCAGGTAGTCGCGACCGGTTACGCTGCCTACGGCAATGACACCGCCGATATGTTCAATGGCCGGGGCAAGTGCCACGGGGACGATAAACAGAATCGCCTGCCAGTTGAACTCGGGCGCGGTGAAGTGCGGTAGCGCAAACCAGGGGGCGGCGGCGATCTTGGCGGTGTCGACAACACCGAAGTAGAACGCCATGCCAAAACCTACCAGCACGCCGGCAATGATCGGCACCAGACGGAAAATCCCTTTGCCGAATACGGCCACGATCAAGGTGGTCAGCAGTGCTGGCATCGAGATCAGCATTGCCGTCTGATAGTGAATCAGCTCGGTGCCATCTTCAGCGCGACCCATGGCCATGTGTGCAGCAATGGGTGCCATCGCGAGGCCGATCGAGATAATCACCGGGCCAATCACCACAGGTGGCAGCAGGCGGTCAATAAAACCGGTGCCCTTGAGCTTTACCGCGAAACCGAGAAAGGTGTACACGAAACCGGCTGCCATCACGCCGCCCATGGTCGCGGCCAGGCCGAACTGACCCTTGGCGAGAATGATCGGAGTAATGAAAGCGAAACTCGAAGCCAGAAAGACCGGCACCTGGCGCCGGGTCACGATCTGGAACAGCAGAGTCCCGAGACCCGCCGTGAACAGCGCAACGTTAGGGTCCAGGCCTGTAATCAAAGGCATCAACACCAACGCGCCAAAGGCCACGAAGAGCATCTGCGCGCCAGATATGATCTGGCGCCAGAGCGGGTCGTTGAACTCGTCCTGCATGTTAAATGTCCTTTTGCTTGGTGCCGAAGATCTTGTCGCCGGCATCACCCAAGCCCGGAATGATGTAGCCGTGCTCGTTCAAACGCTCATCAATGGAGGCGGTGTAGATGGTTACGTCCGGGTGAGCGGCTTCAACAGCTGCAATCCCTTCAGGCGCAGCAACCAGCACCATGGCGCGGATTTCCTTGCAGCCTGCTTTTTTCAGCAGATCAATGGTGGCAACCATCGAGGAACCGGTGGCCAGCATCGGGTCGATAATCATCGCCAGACGCTCGTTGATTTCCGGGACCAGTTTTTCCAGGTAAGTGTGGGCCTGGAGGGTTTCTTCATTGCGGGCAATGCCGACAGCACTGACCTTGGCGCCCGGGATCAGGCTAAGGACGCCTTCAAGCATGCCGATACCTGCACGCAGGATCGGGACGACGGTAATTTTCTTACCGGCGATTTTTTCAACTTGAACAGTGCCACACCAGCCGTCGATATCGTAGGTTTCGAGGGTCAGGTCACTGGTGGCTTCATAGGTCAGCAACGCGCCGACTTCCTGAGCGAGCTCGCGGAAATTCTTCGTGCTAATGTCAGCACGACGCATCAGGCCGAGTTTGTGACGGATTAGCGGATGGCGTATCTCACGGATAGGCATAGGGAAAAACTCCGGGGGCAGGCAAAAAAACCGGCCTAGATTAATCTAATCCGGGGTGATGTCCTACAGACATTACTGCACGTTAGTCCATAAATGCTTGATCTGAGCCAAGCGGATGCGTACCTTTGCCCGCTTTTCTTGCACAACACCCCCTGGAGAGCGTCATGTCTGCTGATCTCGAGCATATCCGTCAAATCATGCGAGAGGCTGACTGCCTGTACACCGAAGCTGAAGTCGAGGCAGCCATTGCCCGCGTTGGCGCGCAAATCACGGCTGAAATGGCCGAGACCAATCCAGTGGTATTTTGTGTGATGAACGGCGGCCTGATTTTTTCCGGCAAGCTGCTTACCCATCTGCAATTTCCGCTTGAAGCGTCGTATTTGCATGCGACACGCTATCGCAATGAAACCACGGGTGGTGACCTGTTCTGGAAAGCCAAGCCTGAAGTCTCGTTTATAGACCGTCATGTACTGATCATCGATGACATCCTCGATGAAGGTCACACCCTGAGCGCGATCGTTGATTTCTGCAAACACGCCGGTGCCCGTCAGGTGCATACCGCGGTATTGATCGACAAGGAACATGACCGCAAGGCGCGTCCTGACCTGAAGGCCGACTACACGGGCTTGCCTTGCATTGACCGTTACGTGTTTGGCTATGGTATGGACTACAAAGGCTACTGGCGTAATGCTGCCGGCATTTATGCCGTCAAAGGTATGTAATAAAGGTCGTTGAAGCTGACCCCTGGAAGGCTTCAACCTGTCCTGTCTTCACGAGAGCGCCGACATGCTGGCTATATTCCTTCAGACGCTCTCCATTACGGCTCCCGTGTTTGCCATGCTGTTTTTAGGCGTGGTGCTCAAGCGCGTGGGCTGGATCAATGACAACTTTATCCATACGGCGTCGGCATTGGTGTTTAACGTCACCATGCCGGCGTTGTTGTTTTTGGGTATTTTGCACGCCGACCTCAGGGCTGCCTTGCAGCCCAAGGTGCTGGCGTATTTTGTCGCGGCGACCCTGCTCAGCTTTGCCCTGGCGTGGGGCTGGTCAATCTGGCGCTGCCCGCGGGAAGATCGCGGCATCTACACCCAAGGCGCTTTTCGCGGTAATAACGGGGTTATCGGCCTGGCTCTGGCGGCCAGCATGTACGGCGACTACGGGATTTCACTGGGGGCAGTGCTCGCCGGCCTAGTGATCCTGCTCTACAACACCCTGTCGACCATCGTATTGGCGGTTTACAGCCCGGTCATCAAGTCCGATCCGTGGAGTATCTGCAAAAGTGTGGTCAAGAACCCGCTGATCATCAGTGTTCTGGCTGCAGTGCCCTTTGCGCTGTTCAAGATCAGCTTGCCTGGCTGGTTGCAGGCATCGGGTGAGTATCTGGCGGCGATGACCTTGCCGCTGGCGCTGATTTGCATCGGTGGCACGCTGTCATTGGCGAGCCTGCGCAAAAGTGGCGACATGGCGCTGAGCGCCAGCCTGGTGAAAATGGTCAGCATGCCGCTGCTGGCAACCCTCGGCGCCTGGATCTGCGGTTTTCGCGGGCCGGAACTGGGGATTTTGTTCCTGTACTTCGCCAGCCCTACGGCGGCTGCCAGTTATGTCATGGCGCGGGCAGCCAATGGTAATCACGAGCTGGCAGCAGCGATTATCGTGATCACCACCTTGATGGCGGCTATCACCACCAATATCGGGATTTTTGTGTTGCAGTGGGGCGGCTGGATTTAATCTCAGGCTGGATCGTTCAGGTTTCTGCATGCAGACCCGATTTGTTTGGGTGTCCAGGTCGGATAGGTGTGCGGCAAAACCAGTACAGGCGTACTGATGACCAGGCCGTCGGCCATCGTGGCCTCTATGTAGTTGGCGCTCCAGCCCTCTTCGGGTGAGTTCAACTCAACGGTAAGCGTGTTGTTTTCGGTCATGACAATCGGGGTGGCTTCGTACCTGATACCGCAGGCCAGTCGGAAATCACGATCATTGAGATTGAACGCGCGCCATTGAACCAGTTTGGTGGGGCGTTCAGAAAACCCAAGTTGCATTTTTGAACTTCCGGATTCGGTTTTTTCGATGGTTGTCAGGGTCGGTAATGGACGTTTCTGTTGCAGTCGGTTGGTAAAAGCAATCAACGAACTCTCGATAAATGCCTTGATCCCGTAATGGCTTGCGTTGGGTGCGACACGGAGCATTTTTGTTCCAGGCAACGCGTCAAAATAAAACCGTGCGTTGTCCGGGAGAAAAAAGTCATCGCTGCTGGCATTCACGATGTACTTGGGGATTGTCATCCTGTCGGTTGATGATTTGACATAGAGCAGAGGGTCTTCTATCTGCATCAGTTTGTCGAAATCAGCCGTTTCTAACTGTTGCGTAATGCCTTCGTGGTGATAGGCATTGAAAGCAATCGGCCAGCTTTTACCATAAGCACCATAGGTGTGTTTCAGAACCGCTTTGGTGTTGAGAATATCGATAACAAAGGGAGCTATTGCGCTCACCCGCGAGTCTGTCAGCGCCGTCATCCATACCGCCCACCCCCGTTTGGACGCGCCGCTAGCAATAAAACGATCTATTTGCCATGGCTTGAGCTCCTGCTGGGCAAGGTCCATGGCTTTGACCAGTGTGAGCATCATGGGAATGTGCAGCGAAAGAAATGGCCGGGTCTCAGGGTTTTTTAGAAACAGAGACCAGCTATGGGCCACGCTGTCATCTTCGCGACGCGCCAGGTCATCATCGGCATAGGTCAGGTACTGATTCGGGATATTGCTGACAGAGACCACAATGGTTTGCGTTTGCCGGGCAATGCCGAGTGCCATTTCTTCGGTAAAGTCTGTTGAAGGTTGCAGGGGTTTGTCGGTTGCAGGGATATTGATCCCGTTATTGGCGATCAATAGTGCCTGGCTATTCAATGCAGCTTGCGGAATATAGATATCGACAGTGTGAACCCAGTCGGTCGGGCGAGCGAAGTCATGCCCTGTCCAGCGCTGGGACTGAAGCTCGAAGCGACGTCTTTCCACCCCGGGAAACAATGTTGAGCCGATGAACTTGTGCGTCAGCGCCTGATCAGCTCGAGCCTGTTTGTAGCAGCCCAATACTTTACTGAAATCTTGACCGTTGTTGATAAAGCAGGTCATCGCGGCATCCGATGCGTAACTGCAACCGCTTGTCAGCAGGGTGAGGGCGAGTAAAACGAGGGAGCGAAGTGAGTTCATGGCAGGCCCGTAAATACCAGAGGCGCATGTATCGCGCGGCATCCTCCATGTTTACGGGAGTTATCTAAATACTTCAGCAGGATGTACCTGTCTTTGTTGTAAGTTTTGTTCCTGCATTAAGTGGTAGTCACCACGCCTCAATGTTGTCGGCGCCATGCACGCAAAGTGCTGAACAGCAGAAACAGCGACAAAGCCGGCAGAATGTAAAACAGCATCAGATGCTCGAGCTTGCCTGCCAGCGGCATGCCGGTGGTGAATGACACTACGTGCAGGCCATACGCCAGATACAAGCCGAGAAACAGCAAGCCTTCTGCCCGTGTCACCCGATAGCCGCTATAGAACACCGGCAGGCACAGTGCTGCCACGCCCAGCATTACCGGCAGGTCGAAGGCCAGTGCATTGGGCGACACCGACAGTGGCGCGGGCGCCAGCAGGGCGGTGAGCCCCAATACGCCCAGCAGGTTAAACACGTTGCTGCCAATGACGTTGCCCACCGCAATTTCACGCTGGCCGCGAAATGCAGCAATCAGGGAAGTGGCCAGCTCGGGCAGTGAGGTACTCACAGCGATGATGGTCAGGCCGATGATGCGTTCGGACAGGCCCAGCTCTGACGCCACCTCGACGGCAGCGCCCAGCAGCAGGTGGCCGGCAAAGCCGAGGAGGAGCAAGGCGCAGCCCATCTGCGTGAGTGTGCGTAGCCATGAAGCGTGAGGGGTGTCGCGGCCGGGGTGGTGGTGACCGCTGTGGCGGGATTGGTGCAGCAGCAAGAACAGGTACACCAGCAAGCCGACCAGCAACAGTGCGCCGTCCAGGCGGTCGAGTTGATGGTTCAGGGCCAGTGCAAACACCATGATGCTGGCGAGAATCATCAACGGGATGTCCAGGCGCACCAGCTGTCGCGACACCCGCAGTGGAATAATCAGCGCCGAAAGCCCGAGGGTGACGAGGATGTTAAAAATATTGCTGCCAATAACACTGCCCACGGCAATGTCCGCGGTGTCATTGAGCGCGGCCTGCAGGCTGACCGTCATCTGGGGGGCGCTGCTGCCCATTGCTACCACGGTCAAGCCGACCAGAAGTGGCCGTACCTTCAATTTGCTCGCAATGTGCTCTGCGCAGCGCACCAACAGCTGCGCACCTGCAATCAACAGCACCAGGCCGCCGAACAGTTGCAGCACGCTCCACGCAGATAATGCGTTCAAGCCGAAAATAGTGACCCCCTCGCTTAGTCGCTCAAGCCCTGGACCCGGACTTTAGCCGTGCCACTGCGCAGCATATCCAACTGCCTGGCGGCCTGGCGTGAAAGATCGATCAAGCGGCTGCGGGTATGCGGGCCGCGGTCATTGATGCGTACCACGACGGATTTGTCGTTGCTCAAGTTGGTGACCAGTACCCGCGTCCCGAAAGGCAGGGCGGGATGGGCAGCGGTAAGGGCATTTTGGTCGAAAGGTTCACCGCTGGCGGTTCGCTTGCCGTGGTGGCGAGCGCCGTAATAGGAGGCAATGCCGGTTTTGTCATAGCCGCGGGGGTCTATGTCATGGCTGGCACAGCCGGCGAGCAAGCTGAGCAGGGCGCAGGCGCCGAGTAGCTGCTTCATGGGGGAATCCTTCTGTTGCGGGAAATAACCACAAAAATCTGTGGGAGCGGGCAAGCCCGCTCCCACAGTTGAGTGGCTTAGCCTTCGAGTTTGCTTTTCAGCAGCTCGTTGACCTGTTGCGGGTTAGCTTTGCCTTTGGACGCTTTCATCGCCTGGCCGACAAAGAAACCGAACATCTTGCCGCGCTTGGCTTCGTCTGCCGCACGGTATTGCTCGACCTGCTCTGCGTTGGCCGCCAGCATTTCGTCCAGCACCTTTTCAATGGCGCCGCTGTCGGTGACTTGCTTGAGACCGCGCTTTTCGATGACCTCGTCAGCGCTGCCCTCGCCATTGGCCATTGCTTCAAGCACCACTTTGGCAATCTTGCCGGAGATGGTGTTGTCCTTGATGCGCTGCAGCATGCCGCCCAGCTGTTCGGCGCTTACCGGTGACTGGTCGATGTCCAGGCCTTGCTTGTTAAGCAGGCTGCCCAGCTCAACCATGACCCAGTTGGCCGCCAGCTTGGCGTCGCCGCTGATGCTCACGACTTTTTCGAAGTAGTCCGCCTGTTCGCGGCTGGAGGCCAAAACGCTGGCGTCGTAAGCCGACAGGCCGAACTGCGACTGGAAGCGCTCGCGCTTTTGCGGTGGCAGTTCTGGCAGGGTGGCGCGAACCTGTTCGATAAACGCATCTTCGATCACCACCGGCAGCAGGTCCGGATCGGGGAAGTAACGGTAGTCGTTGGCTTCCTCCTTGCTGCGCATGGCGCGGGTTTCGTCCTTGTTCGGGTCATACAGGCGGGTTTGCTGGATAACCTTGCCGCCGTCTTCGATCAGCTCGATCTGGCGCTGGATTTCGCTGTTGATCGCCTTCTCGATAAAACGGAACGAGTTGACGTTCTTGATCTCGCAGCGGGTGCCGAACTCGGCCTGACCCACCGGGCGTACCGATACGTTGCAGTCGCAACGCAGCGAGCCTTCGGCCATGTTGCCGTCGCAGATACCCAGGTAACGTACCAGGGCGTGCATGGCTTTGACGTAGGCCACGGCCTCTTTGGCGCTGCGCATGTCCGGTTCGGAAACGATTTCCAGCAGCGGTGTGCCCGCGCGGTTCAGGTCGATGCCGGTGGAGCCGCTGAAGTCTTCGTGCAGGCTTTTGCCGGCGTCTTCTTCAAGGTGCGCGCGGGTAATGCCGACCCGCTTGACGGTGCCGTCTTCCAGAGTGATGTCCAGGTGACCCTTGCCGACGATCGGCAACTCCATCTGGCTGATCTGGTAGCCCTTGGGCAGGTCGGGGTAGAAATAGTTCTTGCGGGCAAACACGTTGTGCTGACCGATCTCGGCATCTACTGCCACGCCGAACATGACGGCCATGCGCACGGCCTCCTGGTTCAGTACCGGCAATACGCCGGGCATGCCCAGGTCTACCAGGCTGGCCTGGGTGTTCGGTTCTGCACCAAAGGTGGTGGCACTACCGGAGAAAATCTTCGATTGGGTGGCGAGCTGGGAGTGAATTTCCAGCCCGATCACAACTTCCCATTGCATATGTTTCTCCTCAGAAGCCGGCAGGTGAGCGCGTGTGCCAGTCAGTGTTCAACTGATACTGGTGGGCGACGTTGAGCAGGCGACCTTCCTGGAAATAAGGTGCAAGCAACTGCACGCCCACTGGCAAGCCATCGACAAAACCGGCTGGCATCGACAGGCCCGGCAGGCCCGCGAGGTTGGCGGTGATGGTGTAGACGTCTTCCAGGTAGGCGGAAACCGGGTCGCTGTTTTTAGCGCCGATTTTCCAGGCCGGGTTAGGCGTGGTCGGGCCGAGGATGATGTCGACTTCGTTGAATGCCGCCATGAAGTCGTTTTTGATCAGGCGACGGATTTTTTGCGCCTGCAGGTAGTAAGCGTCGTAGTAGCCCGCCGACAGGGCGTAGGCCCCCACCAGGATCCGGCGCTGTACTTCCGGGCCAAAGCCCTCGGCGCGCGAGCGCTTGTACAGGTCAGTGAGGTCCTTGGGGTTTTCGCAGCGATGGCCGAAGCGCACACCGTCAAAACGCGACAGGTTGGACGAGGCCTCGGCAGGTGCGATGACGTAGTACGCAGGAATCGCGTGCTGCATGTTCGGCAGGCTGATCGGCTTGATCACGGCGCCGAGTTTTTCCAGTTCCTTGATGCTGTTGTGGATCAGCTCGGCGATACGCGTGTCGAGGCCTTCGCTGAAGAACTCTTTAGGCACGCCGATACGCAGGCCTTTCAGCGAACCATTGAGGTTGGCGCTGAAGTCCGGTACGGGTTCGTCAATGCTGGTGGAGTCTTGCGGGTCGAAACCGGCCATGCCTTGCAGCAGGATGGCGCAGTCTTCGGCCGTGCGAGCCAGCGGGCCGGCCTGGTCGAGGCTGGAGGCGTAGGCGATCATGCCCCAGCGCGAAACGCGACCGTACGTCGGTTTCAGGCCTGTGAGGTTGGTCAGGGCTGCCGGCTGTCGGATAGATCCGCCAGTGTCGGTCCCCGTCGCGGCAGGCAACAGGCGGGCGGCAACGGCGGCGGCCGAACCACCCGACGAACCGCCGGGTACGTGGTCAAGGTTCCACGGGTTTTTGACCGCGCCGTAGTAGCTCGATTCGTTGGCCGAACCCATGGCGAACTCGTCCATGTTGGTCTTGCCCAGGCTTACGGCGCCGGCAGCGGCCAGCTTGGCTACCACTGTGGCGTCGTACGGTGCCTTGAAGTTGTCGAGCATCTTCGAGGCGCAGCTGGTGCGTACGCCCAGGGTGCAGAACAGGTCCTTGTGAGCGATCGGGGCGCCCAGCAGGGCACCGCTTTCACCGTTGGCGCGGCGTGCGTCAGCGGCCTTGGCCTGCTCCAGGGCAAGGTCTTCGGTGAGGGTGATAAAACTGTTGAGCTGAGGATCGAGCTGGGCGATACGCGCCAGCAGGGTCTTGGTCAGCTCTTCGGAAGAAAACTTTTTATCGGCGAGTCCGCGGGCGATCTCGGCCAGAGTCAATTGATGCATGCAGGCGCTTTCCCTTTACTCGATGACTTTCGGAACCAGATAGAGGCCGTTTTCGACCGCAGGTGCGATGGACTGATACGCCTCGCGATGATTGCTCTCAGTCACGACGTCTGCACGCAGGCGCTGGCTGGCTTCCAGTGGGTGGGCCAGAGGCTCGATACCGGTCGTGTCGACGGCCTGCATCTGATCAATCAGCCCCAAAATGCTGTTAAGGGCTTCGGTGGTGCGTGGAATATCGGCATCATTGAGGCCAAGACGGGCCAAATGTGCGATTTTTTCCACGTCGGAGCGGTCTAGCGCCATGGGATTCTCCAGTGGAAAACAGGACGGATGCTATCCGTGTGTTAGATTGTCGGAACACTACCGCATTTCTACGGTCATATGGCCGCGATTGTGGGTGTTGGTGCTCAGAAAAGCGCCCAATTTAACATATTGGCGCCTTGCCCAAAATCCCTGTCGTTGTTAGAGTTTGCCGCACTTTTTTACCCACGCGTTGCCTAGGGTCCCTTTCCCATGTTCAAGAAACTGCGTGGCATGTTTTCCAGCGATCTTTCCATCGACCTGGGCACTGCCAACACCCTTATTTACGTGCGCGAGCGCGGTATTGTCCTGAATGAGCCATCAGTTGTGGCTATTCGGACACACGGTAACCAGAAAAGTGTCGTTGCTGTCGGCACCGAGGCCAAGCGCATGCTTGGCCGTACACCGGGCAACATTGCTGCCATTCGTCCGATGAAGGACGGCGTTATCGCCGATTTCAGCGTTTGCGAAAAAATGCTGCAGTACTTCATCAACAAGGTGCATGAAAACAGTTTCCTGCAACCTAGCCCGCGAGTCTTGATTTGCGTGCCTTGCAAATCGACTCAGGTAGAGCGTCGCGCCATTCGTGAATCGGCACTCGGTGCCGGTGCCCGTGAAGTGTTCCTGATCGAAGAACCAATGGCTGCGGCCATCGGTGCAGGCCTGCCGGTTGAAGAAGCTCGTGGCTCGATGGTTGTCGATATCGGTGGCGGTACCACTGAAATCGCGCTGATCTCCCTGAACGGTGTGGTTTACGCCGAATCCGTACGGGTAGGTGGCGACCGTTTCGACGAAGCAATCATCACCTATGTGCGCCGTAACTACGGCAGCCTGATCGGTGAATCGACTGCCGAGCGCATCAAGCAGGAAATCGGCACTGCCTACCCGGGTGGTGAAGTACGTGAAGTCGACGTACGCGGCCGTAACCTGGCAGAGGGCGTACCACGTGCCTTCACCCTGAACTCCAATGAAGTGCTCGAGGCTCTGCAAGAGTCGCTGGCAACCATCGTTCAGGCCGTGAAAAGCGCGCTGGAACAGTCTCCGCCAGAGCTGGCTTCGGACATCGCCGAGCGTGGCCTGGTACTGACCGGTGGTGGCGCCTTGCTGCGTGACCTCGACAAGTTGCTGGCTCAGGAAACCGGTCTGCCGGTGATTGTTGCCGAAGACCCGTTGACCTGTGTTGCGCGTGGCGGTGGCCGTGCGCTGGAAATGATGGATAAACACACGATGGATCTGCTCTCCAGCGAATAAGATCGCGTGGTGCAGCCCTTTCGTTATCATCAGAAGGTAGCACTTTGCAGTGCTGCCTTTTGGCGTTTATCTTCTGTCAATCTTCATCCAGGCCGCTTGAAGCCGTATGAATAAATTGAACACCTGCCCGGGAGGAGCGGCTTATTAAACCGCTCTTTTCCAAAGGCCCCTCATTGGGCGTGCGCTTTCTGGTGCTGGTCGTGCTATCGGTCGCGCTAATGGTAGTGGACGCTCGCTTTACGTTACTCAAGCCTGTGCGCAGCCAGATGTCTCTGGTACTGATGCAGTCCTACTGGATCACCGATCTGCCGCAGCGTTTGTGGCAGGGCGTGGCCAGTCAGTTCGGCAGCCGCACTGAGCTGGTGGCTGAAAACGAGAAACTCAAAACCGAAAACCTTCTGCTTCAGGGGCGCATGCAAAAGCTGGCGGCCTTGACCGAGCAGAACGTTCGCCTGCGCGAGTTGCTCAACTCTTCGGCGCTGGTCAACGAAAAGGTCGAAGTGGCCGAACTGATCGGCATGGATCCCAACCCCTTCACTCATCGCATCATCATCAACAAGGGTGAACGTGACGGCGTTGTGCTGGGCCAGCCGGTACTCGATGCCCGCGGTCTGATGGGGCAGGTGGTTGAGTTGATGCCCTACACCTCGCGTGTCCTGTTGCTGACCGATACCACCCATAGCATTCCAGTGCAGGTCAACCGTAACGGGTTGCGGGCGATTGCCAGCGGTACGGGCAACCCCGAGAGCCTTGAACTGCGTCATGTTGCCGATACGGCGGATATCAAGGTGGGTGACCTGTTGGTCAGCTCGGGCCTGGGGCAGCGCTTCCCGGCCGGTTATCCGGTGGCAACGGTAAAGGAGGTGATTCACGATTCGGGTCAGCCCTTTGCCATTGTGCGGGCCGTGCCGACGGCAGCCCTGAATCGCAGCCGTTACCTGCTGCTGGTGTTCAGTGACAGCCGTACCCCTGAAGAGCGGGCCAACGATGCGGCCAAGGCTCAGCAGGCTGAACAAAACGGTGAACCGCCGCCGATCATTCCGGCGACGGTGCCCAAGCCGGTTGCGCCTGCAGCGGCCGTTATCCCGGCGGCTGTGGCTCCAGCTCCGGCGGCTGTTGCCGAGCCCAAGACCGTGAAAAAACCTGCGCCCGCTGCAACCCCTGCCGCCAAGCCGCCAGCCGCCGTGCCGGCCACTACCCGGGAGAGGCAATAAATGGCGAGTACCCGTTCGCGTAACGGCTGGATCATCTGGCTGACATTTGCCATTGGCCTGTTGCTCAGTATTTCACCCATGCCCCAGTTCATGGAAATCCTGCGCCCGCTCTGGCTGGCATTGCTACTGGCTTTCTGGGCCTTGTACATGCCGCACAAAGTGGGCATGGTCACCGCGTTTTGCCTGGGGTTGGCGGAGGATGTGCTGTATGGCACGTTGCTGGGGCAGAACGCCCTGACCCTGACCCTGATTACCTTTCTGGTGCTGTCCCTTCAGCAGCGCTTGCGGGTGTTCCCGATGTGGCAGCAATGCCTGGTGCTTCTGGTTGTGTTCGGCCTGGCGCAGCTTGCCCAACTGTGGCTCAGTGCGTTGACCGGCAATCGCCAGCCAACGCTGGCGCTGGTGTTGCCGGGTGTGGTCAGTGCCCTGCTGTGGCCCTGGGTCAGTTACGGGCTGCGCGGGCTGTGCAGACGCTTCAAAATCAATTAACCGGATACGAGCCATTTCCTGGTTTGTGCACCTCGACAGGGAGATGTCTTGATGACCTCGCTTTATCTGGCCTCTGGCTCACCGCGCCGACGCGAGTTGTTGACTCAGATCGGCGTGCCGTTTGAAACGGTCAGCGCAGCCATTGACGAAACTCCCTTCCCGAATGAATCCCCTGTGGCCTATGTCGAGCGCCTGGCGCGCGAAAAGGCCCAGGCCGGGCGCCAACAATTGCTGACGACCATGCCGGACGGTGCGTTTTACGTACTGGGGGCTGACACGGCCGTGGTGCTCGATGAACACATTCTCGGTAAACCGGTCGACGAGGCCGACGCCTTGGCTATGCTCATGGCGCTGTCTGGCCGGGAGCATGAGGTGTTGACCGCGATCGCGATTATTGACGCCGGGCGCTGTGAAACCCGAGTGGTACGCAGTCAGGTACGCTTTAGAAACATCAGCAAACAAGAAGCCAGCCTGTATTGGGCCAGCGGTGAACCCCTGGACAAAGCCGGTGGCTACGCCATTCAGGGCTTGGCTGCGGTGTTTGTGGCGGGCCTGAATGGCAGTTATTCCGCCGTCGTGGGCCTGCCTGTGTGCGAAACCGCAGAACTGCTCGGGCATTTCGGCATACCCTGTTGGCAAAACCTTACCGTGCGCTGAAAACGGCACCTACGAGACGTGGCACTACTGTGATGACGCCTGAACGAGACCCAGCCATGAGTGAAGAGATCCTGATCAACATCACGCCGATGGAATCGCGCGTGGCAGTGGTAGAGAACGGTGTTCTGCAAGAGGTGCATGTCGAACGTACCCAGCGCCGGGGCATTGTCGGTAATATCTACAAAGGCAAGATTGTCAGGGTTTTGCCCGGCATGCAGGCTGCCTTTGTGGATATCGGTCTGGATCGTGCTGCTTTTATTCATGCCTCCGAAATTTCCCTGCGTGAAGGCCAGGCCGTTGAAAGCATCGGTACGCTGGTGCATGAAGGCCAGAGCCTGGTGGTGCAAGTCACCAAAGACCCGATAGGTTCAAAAGGTGCGCGCCTGACGACTCAACTGTCGATACCCTCGCGCTACCTGGTGTATATGCCGCGCACCGCCCATGTCGGCATTTCGCTGAAGATCGAAGACGAAGCCGAGCGCGAACGCCTTAAACAGGTGGTCAGTGATTGCGTGGCCCAGGAAGGCATCAAGGAAGCCGGCGGGTTTATCCTGCGTACGGCGGCCGAAGGTGCCGGGGCGGATGAGATCCTGATGGATATTCGCTACCTGCGTCGTTTGTGGGACCAGATCGGTGCCCAGATCAAGACGGTGGGCGCGCCGACGGTGATCTACGAAGACCTGGGCCTGGCGCTGCGTACATTGCGTGATCTGGTCAGCCCTAAGATCGAGAAAATTCGCATCGATTCGCGGGAAACCTTTCAGAGGACCACGCAATTTGTTGCCGAACTGATGCCGGAAATCGCCGACCGCCTTGAGCACTACCCGGGCGAACGGCCGATTTTCGATTTGTACGGCGTTGAAGACGAAATCCAGAAGGCCCTGGACCGCAAGGTACCGCTCAAGTCCGGCGGTTATCTGGTGGTCGACCCGGCTGAGGCTATGACCACCATCGACGTCAACACCGGCGCGTTTGTGGGGCATCGCAACCTTGAGGAAACCATCTTCAAGACCAACCTCGAAGCGGCTACCGCGATTGCCCGGCAACTGCGCCTGCGCAACCTGGGCGGGATCATCATCATCGACTTTATCGACATGGAAGATGAAGAGCACCAGCGCCAGGTGATACGCACCCTGGAAAAACAGCTGGAGCGTGATCACGCCAAGACCAACATCATCGGCATTACCGAGTTGGGTCTGGTGCAGATGACCCGCAAACGTACGCGCGAGAGCCTGGAGCAAGTGTTGTGCGAGCCGTGCGTGTGCTGCCAGGGCCGGGGAAAGTTGAAAACCCCCGAAACCATCTGCTATGAAATCTTCCGTGAGATCCTGCGAGAGGCCCGGGCTTATCAAGCGACCGGCTATCGTGTGCTGGCCAACCAGAAAGTGGTGGATCGTTTGCTGGACGAAGAGTCAGGCAATGTCGCGGAGCTGGAAGGGTTTATCGGTCGCACGATTCGTTTTCAGGTCGAAACCATGTACTCCCAGGAACAATACGACGTGGTGCTGCTCTGAAGTATCTAGCGTCACATAGCGTCGAAAAGGGGCTGAAACCGGCCCCTACGATCAATATTTAAGGGGCCACCTGACATGGAGCGTCTGACACGCTTTTTTGCCGCGCTGACCCGTTGGGGGCTGGGCGCGTGCGCTCTGGTTTTGGTCCTAACGGCGTTGTACGTCAGTATCGGCCGTGAATTGACCCCCCTGATCGCCGAATACCGCGTTGAAGTGCAGAGCAAAGCCCGCGAAGCGCTGGGCATGCCATTGACCATTGGCAGCCTGGAAGGAAGCTGGAGCGGCATGGCGCCGGTATTGAAGGCCCACGACGTCATGGTCGGTGAGGGCAACAGCGCCCTGCGTCTGGATGAAGTGCAGGTGGTGCCCGATGTGTGGGCCAGCCTGTTGAACCGTGATATCCGTATTGGTCACGTGCAACTCAATGGTCTGCAACTGAGCTTGCGCCAGGATGAACACGGCCACTGGGCACTCGAAGGGCTGCCGGTGCAGGATGACCAGCCGCTTGACCCTGAGCAGTTGCTCAACCAGCTGCAACGTGTGGCGCGGTTGTCGGTGCTCGACAGCCAGGTGACCCTGGAACCCTACAAACAATCCCCGCTGACCCTGACTTATGTCGGGCTGACGCTGGACGTCGGCGCGTCGGACCAGCGTCTTGATGCGCGGCTGACCTTGCCCGATGGCCAGCCCGTGGCGCTGAGCCTCAGCACACAGGTTCAGGCCAGCCACTGGCGTGACGGTGCGGCCCAGGCCTATGTGAGCCTGCCGCAAAGTGATTGGGCCAAGTGGCTGCCGGCCACGCTGATCGCACCGTGGAAAGTCTCCGAGCTCAAGGCTGGAGGCGAGTTCTGGTTCAACTGGAGCCAGGGCTCGGTACAGAGCGCGGTGGCGCGCCTGAATGCGACCCGGTTCAGTGGTGCCTATGCCGATCGCAAACCCGAGACCATCGAGAACCTGGCGCTGCATGCCTGGGCTGAGCGCGGCAAACAGGGTTTCAGGGTGGTGCTCGACTCACTGGCCATGAACCTGGGCAAGACCCGTTGGGAAACCCGTCTGCAACTGCAGCAGTTCGCGGCCACCGACAAGGAGCAGGAGCGTTGGCACCTGCAGGCCGACCGCCTGGACCTGACCCCGATCACGCCGCTGATGGACTCACTGGCCCCCGTGCCGGAAGCCGTCGCCAAAGTCATCGATCAATTGAGCGTTACCGGCACCTTGCGCAATGTGCTGGCTGATTATCGACCAGCAGCCACGGACGATCAAAAAATCAGCTTTGCGGCCAATCTGGAGCAGGTCGGCTTCAATGCCACCCACGGCGCTCCGGCGGCGCGCAATGTCAGTGGCCTGATCAGCGGCGACCTGGGCAAGGGCGAACTGCGCCTGGACAGCAAAGACTTCATGCTGCACCTCGACCCGATCTTCGCCAAGCCCTGGCAATACCTGCAAGCCAATGCCCTGCTGACCTGGACCCTGAACAAGGACAGCTTCACCCTGATTGCGCCCTACATCAAAGTGCTGGGGGAAGAGGGCAATATCGCGGCCGACTTTTTGATCCGCATTCACCTTGACCATTCCCAGGAAGATTACATGGACCTGCGGGTGGGCCTGACAGATGGCGACGGCCGTTTTACCCCCAAGTACCTGCCTGAAGTACTGAGTCCGGCGCTTTCGGAGTGGCTGAGCACGGCGATTATCAAAGGCGCAGTCGAAGAGGGCTTCTTCCAGTATCAAGGTTCGCTGAGCCATGACGCCGTTGCGGCGGCGCGCAATATCAGCCTGTTTTTCAAGGTGCATGGCGCAGAACTGGCGTTCCAGCCTGGCTGGCCCCATGTGCGTAACGTGTCGGGCGATGTGTTTATTGAAGATAGCGGTGTGCGGATCATGGCCAGCAAAGGTCAGCTACTCGACACCCGTGTGCGTAACGTGGCTGTCAGCATCCCGCATGTGCCTGCCGGCAAGGTCAGCCATCTGTTTCTGGATGGCGACTTTGAGGGCGGGCTGGGGGACGGTCTGAAAATTCTTCAGGAAGCACCGATAGGTACCGCAGAAACGTTCGCTGGCTGGCAGGGTGAAGGTTCGCTGAAGGGCCGTGTTGATCTGGACATCCCGCTGGAAAAGGGTGTGGAGCCAAAAATCCTGGTGGACTTCAACGTCGACAAGGCGCGCCTGAAAATCAGCGAACCCGAGCTTGAACTGACCCAGCTCAAGGGTGACCTGCGCTTTGACAGTGCCAAGGGCCTGAGCGGCAAGGGCATCAGCGCCCGGGCGTTCGATCGCCCGATCACCGCGCAGATCTTTGCCGACGGCAAGCCTGGCCGCATCAGCACCCGGGTGGTGGCCAGCGGTCAGGTGGGGGTGAAAAAACTCACGGACTGGCTCAAGTTCAATCAACCGATCCCGGTAAGCGGTGACTTGCCCTATCAGTTGCAACTGACCCTGGACGGTGCCGACAGCCAGTTACGCGTCAGCTCCAGCCTCAAGGGCGCGGTGGTGGATTTGCCGGCACCCTTCGGGCTGGCGGCCAATGAAAGCCGCAACAGCGTGTTTCGCATGACTCTGCAAGGGGCCGAGCGGCGGTACTGGTTTGACTACGGCGACCTGGTCAACCTGACCTTTGCTGCCCCCAATGGCAAGTTTGAAGACGGGCGTGGCGAGTTGTTCCTGGGCGATGGCAAACCCGTTTTGCCCACGACCAAGGGCCTGCGCATTCGCGGCGTGCTGTCGGAGCTGGACGTCGCCCCCTGGCAGGCGCTGGTCGAACGATATGCCGGCAATGACCCCGGCGGCAGCGCCAAGCAACTGCTCAGCAGTGCGGACTTTAAAGTCGGCAAGTTGATTGCCTTCGGCACCCAATTGGATCAGGTGCGCCTGGTCATGAAGCGCGTCGCCGCCTCCTGGGCGCTGCAAATCGACAGCAAGCAGGCCATCGGCGCCGTGACCCTGCCGGATGCGAACAACGCACCGATTGTGGTCAACATGCAGACCATTCGCCTGCCTGCGCCTGATCCCAAGACGGTGGCAGACGAGAATGCCCCCGACCCGCTGGCTGCGGTCGACCCGCGCAAAATACCGGCCCTGGACATCATTATTCGCCAGCTCTACCAGGGGGCGGACCTGCTTGGTGCCTGGTCACTCAACATTCGACCCAACAGCCGGGGCATCAGCCTTACCAGTCTCAATCTGGGGCTCAAGGGCATGCTGCTTGAAGGTTCGGGCGGCTGGGAAGGCGTCGTGGGTAACAGCAAAAGCTGGTATCAGGGGCGCCTGGGTGGCGGCAACCTGGCCACGGTGCTGAAGAACTGGGGCTTTGCCCCCAGCGTCACCAGCGACAACTTTCATGTGGACATCGATGGCAACTGGCCCGGTTCGCCAGCGTGGATTGGCCTCAAGCGTTTCTCCGGCACACTGGACGCCTCGCTCAACAAGGGGCAGTTTGTGGAAGTCGACGGCAGCGCCCAGGTGCTGCGCATTTTTGGCTTGCTCAACTTCAACGCCATTGGCCGTCGTCTGCGTCTGGACTTCTCCGACCTGTTCGGCAAGGGCCTGAGCTATGACCGGGTCAAGGGCGTGCTCAATGCCCGCAGCGGCGTGTACAGCACAGGCAAGCCGATCCTGATGACCGGGCCGTCCACCAATCTGGAACTTAACGGTACATTGAACATGGTCACCGACCGGGTCGACGCCAAGCTGCTGGTGACCTTGCCCGTGACCAATAACCTGCCCCTTGCAGCGCTGTTGGTGGGCGGGCCGGCAGCGGGCGGGGCGATGTTCCTGCTCAACAAGCTGATCGGTGACCAGGTGTCGCGCTTCGCCAGCGTGCAATACAGCATCCAGGGCCCGTGGAACGATCCGAAAATCACCTTCGACAAGCCTTTCGAGAAACACTAGGAGCGCAGCATGACCCTGGCAGTGATTCAAATGGTCAGCCAGAGCGATGTCCTGGCCAATCTGGCCCAGGCCCGTCGCCTGCTGGAGGAGGCTGCCCAAGGCGGTGCGCAACTGGCCGTGTTGCCCGAGAACTTTGCCGCGATGGGCCGTCGCGATACTGCCGCCATCGGCCGCGCCGAGGCCTTGGGCGAGGGCCCGATTCTGCCCTGGTTGAAACAGACCGCCCGCGACCTCAAGTTATGGGTAGTGGCTGGTACTTTGCCTCTGCCGCCAGAGGGGCAGCCTGAAGCCAAGGTCAATGCTTGTTCATTGCTGATCAACGCCGAGGGCGAGCAAGCGGCCCGTTACGACAAATTGCACTTGTTTGATGTGGATGTGTCTGACAACCGTGGCCGCTATCGCGAGTCTGATGACTATGCCCGGGGCAAGCGTGTGGTGGTGGTTGATACCCCGGTGGGCAAGCTGGGCCTGAGCGTATGTTATGACCTGCGCTTCCCGGAGCTGTACAGTGAGCTGCGCACTGCGGGCGCTGAACTGATTACCGCGCCCTCGGCCTTTACCGCTGTCACGGGTGCGGCCCATTGGGAGATACTGATACGCGCCCGCGCCATTGAAACCCAGTGCTATATCCTTGCAGCGGCCCAGGGCGGCGTGCATCCGGGCCCGCGAGAAACCTGGGGGCATGCAGCCATTATCGATCCCTGGGGGCGGGTGCTGGCCGAGCAGGCGCAGGGCGAGGGGGTGTTGCTGGCCCGCCGCGATGCGCTTGAGCAGGCGGATATCAGGGCGCGCATGCCGGTGGTGAGCCATCGGCGGTTCAACGCCCATCTAATTTAAGTGGGAGCGGGCTTGCTCGCGATGCAGGCGACAGGGTGTAACCGTTGCCCCGCATCGATGCCATCGCGAGCAAGCCCGCTCCCACAGAACAGATTTTTCAGGCCCGAGGGTTCAGCACTCAAAGATGCTGAAGCAGGGGCCAAGACGGAGTGATTATGAGCGAGTTGTTGACCTCAGTCAGCGAACACCTGTTGGCACCCGGAGGTGTCACCATCGAAAGCCTGCAAAGCGTATTGGGCGACCTGGCCGGGCCGGGTATCGACGCGGCAGACCTGTATTTCCAGGGCCAGATTTCCGAATCCTGGGCGCTGGAAGACGGCATCGTCAAAGAAGGCAGCTTTAACCTCGACCAGGGTGTAGGTGTTCGCGCCCAGTCTGGCGAGAAGACCGGCTTTGCCTACAGCAATGCCATTACCCTGGACGCATTGGGTCAGGCCGCCCGCGCCGCCCGTTCGATCTCCCGTGCCGGGCAAAACGGCACGGTGCAGGCGTTCACCACTCAGGACGTGGCTCAGCTGTATGGCCCGGACAACCCGCTGGAAGTCATCAGCCGCGCAGAAAAGGTCGAGCTGCTCAAGCGTGTCGATGCCGCCACCCGCGCCCTCGATCCGCGTATCCAGCAAGTCACCGTGAGCATGGCCGGGGTCTGGGAGCGGATTCTGGTGGCCTCCACCGATGGCGGGCTGGCGGCAGATATCCGGCCGCTGGTGCGTTTCAACGTCAGCGTCATCGTTGAGCAGAATGGCCGTCGCGAGCGCGGCGGTCATGGTGGTGGCGGGCGTACCGACTACCGCTATTTCCTCACTGACGATCGTGCCATGGGTTACGCCCGTGAAGCGTTGCGCCAGGCCCTGGTCAACCTCGAAGCGGTACCGGCTCCGGCAGGCACCATGCCGGTGGTTCTGGGCTCGGGTTGGTCCGGCGTACTGTTGCATGAAGCGGTGGGTCACGGTCTGGAAGGGGACTTCAACCGCAAGGGCAGTTCTGCCTACAGCGGACGCATGGGCGAAATGGTTGCTTCCAAACTGTGCACCATCGTCGATGACGGTACCCTGGCGGGCCGCCGTGGCTCGCTGAGCGTGGATGACGAAGGCACCCCGACCGAGTGCACCACCCTGATTGAAAACGGCGTGCTCAAGGGCTATATGCAGGACAAGCTCAATGCCCGTCTGATGGGCGTGGCGCGCACCGGCAACGGCCGTCGCGAATCCTATGCGCACTTGCCGATGCCGCGCATGACCAACACCTACATGCTGGGCGGCGAAAGCGATCCTGCCGAAATCATCGCTTCGGTGAAAAAGGGCATCTACTGCGCCAATCTGGGTGGTGGTCAGGTCGATATCACCAGCGGCAAGTTTGTGTTCTCCACCAGCGAAGCCTATCTGATTGAAGACGGCAAAATCACTCGCCCAGTCAAAGGCGCGACACTGATTGGCAACGGGCCGGAAGCAATGAGCAAGGTGTCGATGGTCGGTAACGATCTGTCGCTGGACAGCGGCGTAGGCACGTGTGGCAAGGATGGGCAGTCGGTGCCGGTAGGTGTCGGCCAGCCAACCCTGAAGATTGACGCGATCACTGTAGGCGGTACGGGCGGTTGAGGGGAGGTCCCGTGAAGGTTGCCAGGCAACCTTCACGGGTACGAGGCTTAACGCAGACCGCGTTGAGTCTCGTCCAACCCACGGATGTACTTGAACAATTTGCGGCTTGAAGCCGGTGCCTTGTTATGAGCCAGCTCGTGTTTGGCCTGACGTATCACCGAACGCATTTGCTGGCGGTCGGCTTCAGGGAACTCGGCAACAAACTTTTCCAGTACAGCGTCATCACCCTCGATCAGGCGATCACGCCAGCGCTCGAGGTTGTGAAAACGTTCGTTGTACTGGCGAGAAGAGGCATCGACTTGATCGATCAAGGCAAGAATTTCGTCAAGCGGTTGATCGCGCATCAGTTTGCCGATGAACATCATATGGCGCTTGCGCGCAATATGAGCCGTGTGTTTTGGAGCATCTGCCAAAGCCTTACGCATAGCGTCAGTCAGGGGCATTTTGTTCAGCAAGTCAGGCTTGAGTGTCGTGAGACGCTCGCCCAGATCAACCAGAGCATGAAGCTCGCGTTTGACCTGCGATTTGCTTTTTTCGCCGTCGAAGGCGTCGTCGTAAGAATCAACCATGGTGGCAGTCCGCAAAGAAACGCCGCCATGATAACCAGTCGGGGGCCGCTTGTCCGGCCCGGTCGCTCGGCGGCCCTGCCGAAAACAGAATTTGAGTGGAGAAAACCATGAGTGCAGTTCAAAGCGTCGGCCCGCAGGCCTTGCCGGCACTGCAGGAACAGGTCGAGCAAATCATCGCCGAAGCCAGGCGCCAGGGTGCCAGCGCCTGTGAAGTCGCCGTGTCGCTGGAGCAGGGGTTGTCGACCTCGGTACGTCAGCGCGAAGTTGAAACCGTAGAGTTCAACCGTGACCAGGGTTTTGGCATCACCCTCTATGTAGGCCAGCGCAAAGGCTCGGCCAGCACCTCGGCCACCGGTCCGGATGCCATCCGCGAAACCGTCGCCGCCGCCCTGGCGATTGCCAAACACACCTCGGAAGACGAAAGCTCGGGTTTGGCCGATGCCAGCCTGATGGCGCGTGAACTGAAAGACTTTGATGTGTTCCACACCTGGGACATCACCCCCGAGCAGGCCATTGAAAAGGCCCTGGCCTGCGAAGCCGCTGCATTTGAGGCCGACAGCCGGATCAAAAATGCCGATGGCACCACCCTCAGCACCCATCAGGGCTGCCGCGTGTACGGCAATAGCCATGGTTTTATCGGCGGCTCGGCTTCGACCCGTCACAGCCTCAGCTGCGTAATGATTGCCGAAGGCGATGGCCAGATGCAGCGTGACTACTGGTATGACGTCAATTGCCAGGGCGAGTTGTTGATGGACGCCGTGAGCATTGGCCAGCGCGCCGCCGAGCGCGCTGCCCGGCGACTGGGCTCGCGCCCGGTACCGACGTGCGAGGTGCCGGTGCTGTTCTCGGCCGAACTGGCTGGCGGCCTGTTCGGCAGCTTCCTGGGGGCAATCTCGGGTGGCAACCTGTACCGTAAATCGTCGTTCCTGCTCGATGCAATGGGGCAGCAGATTTTCCCTGAATGGTTGACCCTGGATGAGCGCCCGCACCTGATGCGCGCCATGGGCAGCTCGTCGTTCGACAATGATGGCCTGGCCACTTACGCCAAACCGTTTATCAAGGACGGCGAGTTGGTTTCGTACATCCTGAGCACTTACTCGGGGCGCAAGCTGGGCATGCCGAGCACTGCCAACGCCGGCGGCGTGCATAACCTCTTTGTGACACACGGTGATGAAGACCAGGCAGCCTTGATTCGCAAAATGGGGCGTGGTCTGTTTGTCACCGAGTTAATGGGCAGCGGCCTGAACATGGTCACCGGTGACTATTCCCGTGGCGCAGCGGGTTTCTGGGTCGAGAATGGCGAAATCCAGTTCCCGGTGCAGGAAGTGACCATCGCCGGCAATATGCGCGACATGTTTAAACAGATCGTGGCCGTGGGCAACGATCTGGAACTGCGCAGCAACATCCGCACCGGTTCGGTGCTGATTGAACGCATGATGGTGGCGGGCAGCTAAGACTGGCCTGTTCCATGCCAAGGCGTATCACTGCAACGGTGATACGCCTTTTTTGTGTTTGTGCATCCTGTCCTTTAGCAGACTTGTTTTGATAATCAATATCGCTTAATAATGAATCTCATTATCGAGTGAGCCTGGGTCATGAGTTCTGCGTTGCGTGAAGGGCCGTATCTAGAAAGCTGGCGCTGGATGAGCCGCCAGATCCGCTGCGGGCTGGCGCCGGACGAGCCGCGCCTGATCGAGCATTACCTGGCTGAAGGCCGCTATCTTGCCGGCTGTACAGCCACTTCCCCGTGGTTGATTGCGGTCACCACCTTCCGCCTGATGCTAGACACAGCCACTGACACCGCGCTGCCTTGGCACTGGCGCAATCTGTGCCTGGACAACGCGTGGCGTCCGCTGCGCGACCTCGAAACCCAAGCCCTGTGCAATTGCCGACTCAAGCGCTGGCAAAGCTTTGCCTGGCAGTTGGCAACCTGCGAGCTCGAACCTTCAATTTCTTTAACAGAACTGGTGCAAGGATTTCCCGATGAGTAACACTCGTATCGAACGTGACAGCATGGGTGAGTTGCGTGTGCCTGAATCCGCGTTGTACGGTGCGCAAACCCAGCGTGCAGTCGACAACTTCCCCATCAGCCATCAACGCATGCCTGCGCAATTCATTCGCGCCCTGATCCTGGCCAAGGGCGCAGCGGCCCTGGCCAACGTTGAACTCAAGCAGATCAGCGCGGCCCAGGGCGAGGCGATTGTCGAGGCCACCCAGATCCTGTTGACCGGTGATTTCATGGAGCACTTCCCGGTGGATATTTTCCAGACCGGTTCGGGCACCAGCTCCAACATGAATGCCAACGAAGTGATTGCAACCCTGGCCACGCGGCTGCTGGGCGAGCCGGTGAACCCCAACGATCACGTCAACTGCGGGCAAAGCAGCAACGACATTATCCCGACCACCATCCATGTCAGCGCTGCACTGGGCCTGCACGAGCAGTTACTGCCGGCGCTGAGCCATCTGGTGCAGGTGATCGAGCGCAAGGCGATCGAGGTTCACGCCTACGTCAAAACCGGGCGCACCCACTTGATGGACGCGATGCCGGTACGCATGAGCCAGGTGCTCAATGGTTGGGCGCAGCAGCTCAAGGCTAACATCGAGCATTTGCACAACCTGCAGCCAGCTCTGCAAGCCCTGGCCCAGGGCGGTACCGCGGTGGGCACCGGGATTAACGCCCACCCGCAGTTTGCTGCGTTATTCAGTCAGCAACTCAGCGAGCTGACCGGGGTGGCCTTCACGCCGGGCAAGGACCTGTTTGCCTTGATTGGTTCGCAAGACACCGCAGTGGCTGTTTCTGGTCAGTTGAAGGCCACGGCAGTGTCACTGATGAAAATCGCCAACGACCTGCGCTGGATGAACTCCGGCCCCCTGGCCGGTCTGGGCGAAATCGAACTTGAGGCGTTACAGCCGGGCTCGTCGATCATGCCGGGCAAGGTCAATCCGGTGATTCCGGAAGCCACGGCGATGGTCGCGGCCCAGGTCATCGGCAACGACGCGGCGATCACCGTGGCAGGTCAGTCCGGCAATTTCGAACTGAACGTCATGCTGCCGGTGATTGCGCACAACCTGTTGAGCAGCATCGAACTCATGGCCAACTCAAGCCGCCTGTTGGCTGACAAGGCCATCGCCAGCTTCAAGGTCAATGAAGCCAAGCTCAAGGAAGCGCTGTCGCGCAACCCGATCCTGGTAACGGCACTGAACCCGATCATCGGTTATCAAAAAGCCGCCGAAATTGCCAAGACCGCTTACCAGCAAGGGCGCCCGGTAATCGATGTGGCACTTGAATACACGGATTTGTCACGCAGCCAGCTTGAGGTCCTTCTCGACCCCGAGAAACTCACCGCCGGCGGCGTTTAATCCATCGACACTGCTTTGGAGGTTCACATGGATCACTGGAAACGCACGATCGAAAGAGCCAACCGCTGTTTCGCCGAAGGCGAACTGGTCGATGCCCGCGAGCATTATCTGCAGGCGCTGGCCCTGGCCCAGGTGCTGTTCGAGCGCTGGAGTGATGCCGACGAAGCAGTGGCCGCCTGCGTCATTTCACACCACAACCTGGCGGATCTGCATTTGCGCCTCAATCAACCGGAGGAGAGCGTGGAGTACCTCTGTGCGATTCATCAGCGATTGTTGCAAACCATGCAGAACGCGCGCCTGCCGACAGCATTGCGTGAAGCGGCGCTGCGTCAGAGCAGCAAGACCTACGTAGAGCTTTTGAATTTTATCAGTGAGTACGGCGAGTACCCGCGCTCCAACCTGTTGCTCAAAAGCAATGTGGCTCAGAGCAGCCATGAGTTCTCGACAGTTAGCGGCCATCACTTAGGAGCACATTGAATGACTTACACCTTGCCTGCATTGCCTTATGCCTATGACGCGCTTGAGCCGCATATTGATGCGCAAACCATGGAAATTCACTACACCAAGCATCACCAGACCTACATCAACAACCTCAATGCGGCCGTAGAGGGCACCGAATGGGCCAAGTGGCCGGTGGAAAAACTGGTGGCCAGTGTTCATCAGTTGCCCGAAAAGCTGCGCGCTGCAGTGATCAACCAGGGTGGCGGGCATGCCAACCACTCGTTGTTCTGGGAAGTCATGAGCCCTAAAGGCGGGGGTAAGCCCGAAGGTGCGCTGGCCAAGGCGATTGACGAGCAGTTGGGTGGTCTGGAGGCGTTCAAGGAAAACTTTACCAAAGCCGCGCTGACGCGTTTTGGCAGTGGCTGGGCATGGTTGAGCGTGACCCCGCAAAAAACGCTGGTAATCGAAAGCAGCGGCAACCAGGACAGCCCGCTGATGAACGGCAATACGCCAATCCTGGGGCTTGATGTGTGGGAGCACGCGTATTACCTGCGCTATCAAAACCGCCGCCCGGAGTATATCAACGCGTTTTACAACGTGATCAACTGGCCGGAAGTGGCGCGACGCTATCAAGCGGCGATTGGCTAAGCGCAACGAAAGGATTCAGGCGGATTATGGGCACGCAAATTTTAGCGGTCGGTGGCGTTCGAATGTTTCGCTATGCCTTCGGTACGCTTTTGCTGTTGGCGGGTACGGCCCTGTTGGTTGCCAAGGGGCTGGTCTGGCTGGATCTGGAGCCCCGGCTGCTGCGGGCGCTGCAGGGCGGTGCGTTGTGTGCACTGGGCACGGCGTTAGGCGCCGTGCCTGTCCTGGTTATTCGAAAAATGCCGGTGGCGGTCAGTGACACTCTGCTGGGCTTTGGGGCCGGTGTGATGCTGGCGGCCACGGCCTTTTCGCTGATTGTGCCGGGCATTGCGGCAGCGCAAAGCCTGGGGTTGTCACCCTGGCCCGCCAGCGGGCTTATAAGTGCAGGGATCCTGCTGGGCGCATTCTGCCTGTTTCTGGTGGATCGCAAGGTCTCGGGCGCCGGGCCGGAGGTATTTGTCAGTCGCCCCGGCGAGCCGGTCATCGCGCCGCGCATCTGGTTGTTTGTGATTGCCATTGTGGCGCACAACATTCCTGAAGGCATGGCGGTCGGGGTGTCGGCGGGTGGCGGCATGCCGGATGCCGATAGCCTGGCGATGGGCATTGCGTTGCAGGATGTGCCGGAAGGCCTGGTGATTGCCCTTGTATTGGCAGGGGCGGGCATGTCGCGGGTCAAGGCGTTCCTGATTGGTGCGGCATCAGGTTTGGTTGAGCCGGTCTTTGCGGTGCTCTGTGCCTGGCTGGTCAACTTGGCCGAGGTGCTGTTGCCGTTGGGTCTGGCATTAGCGGCCGGGGCGATGCTGCTGGTGGTCACCCAGGAAGTCATCCCCGAGTCGCGGCGCAATGGCCACGAAAAGCTGGCGAGCCTGGGGCTGTGTGTCGGCTTTTGTTTGATGATGGTGATGGATACGGCGCTTGGTTGAATCGATCTCTGCAGATACTCTTTAGTCGATCAATTCCTGCCGTGGGAGCGAGCCTGCTCGCGAACAACCTTCGCGAGCAGGCTCGCTCCCACGGTGGCAGTTTTCCTGCCGCTGCGTCGAAAAAGCTTCAGGCTTATTCGCCTTCATCAAAGTAGTTGTTGATCAGGGCAACCAGTGCGTCCAGCGCTTCCTGATCCTTCTCACCTTCGGTCTTGATGTGGATGGTTGTGCCCTTGCCGGCGGCCAGCATCATCATGGCCATGATGCTTTTGCCGTCGACCATCGACTCAGGGGTGCGACCCGCCTGGATCTGACATGGAAACTGCCCTGCGATGCCGACAAACTTTGCCGATGCACGGGCGTGCAAGCCCAGTTTGTTGATGATTTCAATTTCCACTGCAGGCATCGCGGGGTAGATCCTTCAAGTAAGGTCGCGGTGGCGAACCTGGACGTTCTTCAGAGTTTCTTGCAGGCATTTGCCCAGGCGTTCGGTCAGGTACACGGAGCGGTGATGCCCGCCCGTGCAGCCGATTCCGATTGTCACATAGGCGCGGTTGCTGGCTGCAAAGCGCGGTAGCCATTTAAGCAGGTAGCTGGAGATGTCCTGGAACATCTCTTCGACATCAGGTTGCGCCGCCAGATAATCGGCTACCGGCTGGTCCAGCCCTGACTGCTCGCGCAGCTCGGGTTTCCAGTACGGGTTGGGCAGGCAGCGCACGTCAAACACCAGGTCGGCATCCACCGGCATACCGCGCTTGAAACCGAACGACTCCACCAAAAAGGCGGTGCCTGGCTCTGGCTTGTTCAGCAGACGCAGCTTGATGGTGTCACGTAACTGATACAGATTCAGATTGGTGGTGTTGATGGTCAGGTCAGCGAGGTCGGCAATGGGGCCCAAAAGCTGGGTTTCATCGCGAATGGCTTCGGCAAGGGAGCGGCTCGCGCTGCTGAGCGGGTGGCGCCTGCGGGTTTCCGAGAAGCGCTTGAGCAAGGTTTCTTCGTCGGCATCCAGGTACAGCACGTCGCACTGGATATGCCGGTTACGCACCTCTTCAAGCAACTGCGGAAAACGTGACAAATGACTCGGCAGGTTGCGCGCATCGATCGAAACGGCCACCAGTGGCTGGGCCAGTTCAGTGTGAATCAACGCGCGTTCGGCCAGTTCCGGCAGCAAGCCGGCTGGCAGGTTGTCGATGCAATAGAAACCGTTGTCTTCAAGGACGGCGAGGGCAGTGCTTTTACCGGAGCCGGAGCGTCCGCTGACTATGACTAAGCGCATGATTAATGACCGTTCTGTACGTCCAGAACAACCTGATACAACGCTTCGTTGCTAGGTGCGTTGCGCAGTCTTTCGCGCACGTCTTTGCGATCGAGCATGCTGGCAATCTGCCGGAGCAGTTCCAGGTGTGCATCGGTTGCCGCTTCTGGCACCAGCAAAACGAAAAGCAGGTCGACCGGCGCGCCATCGATGGCGTCGAAATCTATGGGGGCGTCGAGGTGCAGCAAGGCGCTTACAGGCGACTCGCAGCCCTTGAGGCGGCAATGGGGTATGGCGATGCCGTTGCCAAAACCGGTGGAACCCAGTTTTTCACGGGCAATAAGGCTCTCGAAAACATCCTGCATTTCGAGACCAGGCACTTCGCGGCTGATCAGGTTGGCAATATGTTCGAGTGCACGCTTTTTACTGCCGCCCGGCGCGTTCACCAGGGAACGGCCGGGGGTCAGGATACTTTCAAGTCGGATCATGGGTAGGGAGTATTAACGACCGGTCGCGCCCTGGAGCAGGCTTTGGGTCTTTTCCTTATGCTTTTTCAGTTGGCGATCAAGCTTGTCAGTGAGCAGATCGATGGCGGCATACATATCGTCATGCTCGGCGTTGGCAACGACTTCTCCTCCATGGATGTGCAAGGTGGCCTCGATTTTCTGTTTCAGTTTTTCGACCGCCATCGTTACCTGTACGTTGGTAATCTTGTCGAAGTGACGCTCCAGTCGGTCGAGTTTTTCGCCGATGTATGCGCGTAGCGGTTCGGTGACTTCCAGTTGGTGTCCACTGATGTTGACTTGCATACAGTTTCTCCTTTGATGCCATTGCATAAAGCGGCAGGCCGAGCAGCCTGCCACTGAAACGCCGGGGTCCGTGGCTTACATCAAACGCTTGCGTTCGCTCGAAGGCGCTATCCCGAGGGATTCGCGGTACTTGGCGACGGTGCGACGGGCTACCTGAATACCTTGTGCCTCCAGTAAACCAGCGATCTTGCTGTCACTCAACGGCTTTTTCTGATTTTCCGCTGCAACCAGTTTTTTGATGATGGCACGGATCGCGGTGGAGGAGCATTCGCCGCCTTCAGAGGTGCTGACGTGGCTGGAGAAAAAGTATTTAAGTTCATAAATGCCCCGTGGGGTATGCATGAATTTTTGTGTGGTAACCCGGGAAATGGTGGATTCGTGCATGCCCACCGCTTCGGCGATATCGTGCAGTACCAGGGGTTTCATGGCTTCATCGCCATGCTCGAGAAAGCCGCGTTGGTGCTCGACGATCTGGGTCGCCACTTTCATCAGGGTTTCGTTGCGGCTTTGCAGGCTTTTGATAAACCAGCGTGCTTCCTGCAGCTGGTTGCGCATAAAGGTGTTGTCGGCGCTGGTATCGGCTCGGCGTACGAAACCGGCGTATTGCGCGTTCACGCGCAGGCGCGGTACGGACTCCTGGTTAAGCTCGACCAGCCAGCGCTCGTTGTCCTTGCGCACGATCACGTCAGGTACGACGTATTCGGCTTCGCTGGATTCGATTTGCGAACCCGGGCGCGGGTTGAGGCTTTGTACCAGTTCAATGACCTGGCGCAGTTCGTCCTCTTTGAGCTTCATGCGGCGCATCAGCTGGCTGTAGTCGCGTGCGCCCAGCAGGTCGATGTAGTCGGTGACCAGGCGCTTGGCCTCGCTCAGCCAGGGGGTCTTGGCAGGCAGTTGGCGCAATTGCAGGAGCAGGCATTCACCCAGGTTGCGCGCGCCAATGCCAGCCGGTTCGAATTGCTGGATGCGGTGCAGGACGGCTTCGATTTCATCGAGTTCAATGTCCAGTTCCGGATCAAAGGCTTCGAGGATTTCTTCGAGGGTTTCGTCCAGGTAGCCCTGGTTGTTGATGCAGTCGATCAGGGTTACGCCGATCAGACGGTCGGTGTCGGACATCGGAGCCAGGTTCAATTGCCACAGCAGGTGGCTTTGCAGGCTTTCACCGGTCGAGGTGCGGGTGGTGAAGTCCCACTCGTCATCGTCGTTGCTTGGCAGGCTGCTGGCGCTGGTCTGGTAGATGTCTTCCCAGGCAGTGTCCACGGGCAGTTCGTTGGGAATGCGCTCACCCCAGTCACCGTCTTCCAGATTGTCTACGGTCTGGGCAGTTTCCTGGTAGGTGGGCTCTTGAACGTCGGGATTGGGCTTTTGCTCAATGTTGTCGGCAAGGGGGTCTGCATTGTCGAAGTCGTCGCCTTCTTCCTGGCGCTCGAGCATGGGGTTGGACTCCAGGGCTTCCTGGATTTCCTGTTGCAGATCGAGGGTCGACAATTGGAGCAGGCGGATGGCCTGTTGCAGCTGAGGTGTCATTGTCAGCTGCTGGCCCATTCTCAGGACTAGCGATGGTTTCATGGCAGGGGCTTAACACCTTATTCGCCGGCGCACATGGCGCCATCCACTACAGGGCGCGTGAGCGCCAAACATAAGCAAATTATATGCCTGAAACCGGTGCGTTTGCCTAGGGGGCGGTCTAAATTAGTTTGCGGGTGGTGAACTGATCGAGAGCACCCCGTTGAATATTCGGGCAATAAAATGCTGGCGCATTTTTACTGCCCGGATGCCCTGGCTGCCCATGATGTGTCCGGGCTTACAGGCGGAACTCGTGACCCAGGTAAACTTCCCGCACCAACTTGTTGGCCAGAATCGTTTCAGCATCGCCTTCAGCGATCAATTGCCCGTCATTGACGATATAGGCCGTTTCGCAGATATCGAGGGTTTCACGGACATTGTGGTCGGTGATCAGCACGCCAATGCCCTTGGCTTTGAGGTGGTAGATGATTTGTTTGATGTCGCCCACCGAGATCGGATCGACACCGGCAAAGGGTTCGTCGAGCAGGATGAACTTGGGTGCCGTGGCCAGTGCGCGGGCAATTTCTACCCGACGGCGCTCACCGCCCGACAGGCTCATGCCCAGGTTGTCGCGAATATGGTTGATATGGAATTCCTGCAGCAGGCTTTCCAGCTCCTTGCGACGACCGGTCTTGTCGAGCTCCTTGCGGGTTTCGAGGATTGCCATGATGTTGTCGGCCACCGACAGCTTGCGAAAGATCGAGGCTTCCTGTGGCAAGTAACCGATACCGGCGCGTGCGCGACCATGCATGGGCTCGTGGCTGACGTCCAGGTCATCGATCAGTACGCGACCCTGATCGGCGTGCACCAGGCCGACAATCATGTAGAAACAGGTGGTTTTGCCCGCGCCGTTGGGGCCGAGCAGGCCCACGATTTGCCCGCTGTCGATCGACAGGCTGACATCACGTACTACCTGACGGCTCTTGTAGCTTTTGGCCAGATGCTGGGCTTTCAGAGTTGCCATTACTGGGCCTTCTGCTGGTCGGTTTTCTTCTTGGGCTGGATCACCATGTCGATGCGCGGGCGAGGTGCGGTGACATTGGCGCCATTGGCGCGACCGGCACTGGCAATTTGTTTTACCGTGTCGTAGACGATTTTCTCGCCCTCGGTGGTATTGCCGTCGTTGATCACTTTGGCCTTGTCAATCAGTACGATGCGGTTTTGTGGTGCATGGTATTGAATGGTGACGGCATAAGCCTGTACCGGTTTGGGGTCAGTGGCTTTTTGCAGTTGCTCGAAGTAGGCCAGGTTGCCGACGGATGTCACCACGTCGATTTCGCCCGCAGCATTACGGGTGATGGTGACGGTGTTGCCGGTGATTTTCATCGAGCCCTGGGTGATGATGACATCGCCCTTGTAGGTGGCAATACCTTGCTTGTCATCCAGTTGTGCCTCGTTGGCCTGGATGCGAATAGGTTGTTCGGTGTCGTTCGGCAGAGCCCAGGCGCTCACGCTTCCCAGTGCTGCGCTCAGGCTGAGCAATAAAGGGAGGGTTTTAACGAGACTCATACTGTCCTCTTACGTTGGACAGCAGGTCCATCCTGCCGTCTTTCAAATATGCTTTCATGCCCTTGCCAGTGGTTACGCCGCCAGCGCCGTCGATTCTAACGTCTCGCTCGGTCTGCGCATATTCCTTCTGGGGGAATACAGTCATACGGGTACTGGTAATAATGGTGGTGCGGTTTTTTTCGTCAGTGCGCGCGATGCGCACCGAATCGATAAGCTCGACCTCGGTGCCATCCGGGTTGACTTCACCGCGCTCGCTCTGCACGTTCCACGGGTAGGCCGTGCCGCGGTAGAGCTGCATTTTCGGTTGGGTCATCTGAGTGACCTCGGAAGCCTTCAAATGTTCAAGCTTCTCGGACGTCATGTCGTACTGCAGCTTGCCGTCAGGTAAAAACTGACGGCTGTGTGCATTGGTGGCGTAGTAGTCGATAGCGTTTTCATCCACCGCCAGGGTAGGGGCATTGAGAAAACGTTCCGGCCTGATATTCCAGTAGCCAGCAGCTGCAAACAGCGAGGCAATCACTGTAAACAGCACTATTTGGCGAATCTTTTTGCTCAGCATAGAAAGCTCTATAGGTAGGCGGCGTGGGCTGCGTCCAGGCTGCCCTGGGCACGCAGAATCAGCTCGCAGAATTCACGGGCGGCACCTTCGCCACCCCGCGCCCGGGTTACCCCGTGGGCGTGCTCGCGGACAAAGTCCGCAGCGTTGGCCACGGCCATGCCCAGACCTACCCGGCGGATAACCGGCAGGTCGGGCAAGTCATCTCCCAGGTAGGCAACCTGTTCATAGCTTAGGTTGAGTTGGCCAAGAAGCTCGTCCAGTACGACCAATTTGTCTTCGCGGCCCTGGTACAGGTACGGAATGCCCAGGTTTTGCGCGCGACGCTCGACCACCGGGGTTTTGCGGCCGCTGATAATTGCCGTTTGCACACCGGCGGCCATAAGCATCTTGATGCCCTGGCCGTCGAGGGTATTGAAGGTCTTGAATTCGCTGCCATCTTCGAGGAAATACAGGCGGCCGTCGGTCAATACGCCGTCAACGTCAAAAATGGCCAGCTTGATGCCCTTGCCGCGCTTGAGAAGTTCCTGGGTCATTACATTACTCCTGCGCGTAGCAGATCGTGCATGTTCAAGGCGCCAACCGGACGATCTTGCTTGTCGACCACCACCAGCGCGCTGATTTTGTGGTCTTCCATGATTTTAAGGGCTTCGGCTGCCAGCATGTCGGCGCGGGCGGTCTTGCCGTGCGGGGTCATGACCGCGTCGATGGTGGCGTTGCGGATGTCGATTTCGCGGTCCAGGGTGCGGCGCAAGTCGCCGTCAGTAAAGATTCCGGCCAGTCGACCGTCCTCTTCTATGACGACGGTCATGCCCAGGCCCTTGTGGGTCATTTCCATCAACGCCTCCTTGAGCAATGTACCGCGCACGACTTGCGGCAGTTCATCGCCAGAGTGCATGACGTTTTCCACTTTCAGCAATAGGCGTCGGCCCAGTGCTCCGCCGGGGTGGGAAAAGGCGAAATCTTCTGCAGTAAAACCGCGAGCTTCAAGCAGGGCAATAGCCAGTGCATCGCCCAGCACCAAGGTTGCCGTGGTGGACGAGGTCGGTGCCAGATTCAACGGGCAGGCTTCCTGGGCCACGCGGGCATCCAGGCTGACATCGGCGGCCTTGGCCAGCGGCGATTCGGGGTTGCCGGTCATGCTGATCAGCTTGATGCCCAGGCGCTTGATCAGTGGCAGCAGGGTGACGATTTCGGCGGTCGAGCCGGAGTTGGACAGTGCGAGGATAATGTCATCGCGGGTAATCATGCCCATGTCGCCGTGGCTGGCTTCTGCCGGGTGGACAAAAAAAGCCGTGGTGCCGGTGCTGGCCAGGGTTGCGGCAATTTTATTGCCGATGTGTCCTGACTTGCCCATGCCGACCACGACCACCCGGCCTTTACTGGCCAAAATCATCTCGCAAGCGCGTACGAAATCTGCGTCGATATGTGTCAGCAAGCCCTCTACGGCTTCCAGTTCGAGGCGGATGGTGCGTTGGGCAGATTGGATCAGGTCGCTGGATTGGCTCATGGTTGAAGTCGGGTAGCCTGAGAAAAGGCAACGATTATAGCGGTTATGTGGCGTTCCCTCACGCTTGATCGCTGTGCTTTATTGCATGTGCTTACAAAGTGCGTGTGTGTTTGCAGAAAAAACATCTTTATTTCACTGTACTGAGGCTTAACCGGCACTCCTTCGGTCTTGGGCTGTCACTATGAGCAGTGGTATAGTTCGCCGCCAGTTCGGCCCGCCAGGGAACGCGTGCTTCTTCACAAGAAGTTTGGTGTCCGGGTGAGAGGCAGAGGCTGCATCGCAAGGAGTTTAGATGAGCGCCGATAACGCCTACGCGGTCGAGCTGAAGGGAGTGTCCTTCAAGCGCGGTACGCGCAGCATCTTCAATAATGTCGATATTCGCATCCCGCGTGGCAAGGTCACGGGGATCATGGGGCCGTCTGGCTGCGGCAAGACCACACTGTTGCGCCTGATGGGCATGCAACTGCGTCCCAACAGCGGCGAAGTGTGGGTCAACAATCAAAACCTGCCGGCCCTGTCGCGCAGTGATTTGTTTGATGCCCGCAAGCATATGGGCGTGTTGTTTCAGAGCGGTGCGCTGTTTACCGATCTGGACGTGTTCGAGAACGTTGCTTTCCCGTTGCGGGTGCATACCGAGCTGCCGGAAGAAATGATCCGTGACATCGTGCTGCTTAAATTGCAGGCGGTGGGCTTGCGCGGAGCTATCGACCTGATGCCCGACGAGTTGTCCGGCGGCATGAAACGCCGGGTGGCGCTGGCGCGGGCGATTGCCCTGGATCCGCAGATCCTGATGTATGACGAACCCTTCGTGGGGCAGGATCCCATTGCAATGGGCGTGCTGGTACGCCTGATTCGTTTGCTCAATGATGCGCTGGGCATTACCAGTATCGTGGTTTCTCACGATCTGGCTGAAACTGCGAGCATTGCCGACTATCTATATGTAGTCGGCGATGGCCAGGTGCTGGGGCAGGGCACGCCCGAAGAATTGATGAACGCCGATAACCCGCGCATTCGCCAGTTCATGACCGGCGACCCGGATGGCCCGGTTCCGTTCCACTTTCCGGCGTCGGACTACCGAACCGATCTACTGGGGAAGCGCTGATGCGCAAGATGTCATTAATGAGCCGTATCGGTCTGTTCGGCCGGGCCGGGATCGACACCGTTGCGGTACTGGGGCGTTCGGCAGTGTTCCTGTTTCATGCACTGCTGGGGCGTGGCGGTATCGGGGGCGGGTTTGGTTTGCTGGTCAGGCAGCTGCATTCGGTTGGCGTCATGTCGCTGGTCATTATCGTGGTGTCCGGCATATTTATCGGCATGGTACTGGCACTGCAAGGCTTCAGTATCCTGTCCAGCTATGGTTCGGAGCAGGCAGTGGGGCAGATGGTGGCCCTGACCCTGTTGCGCGAACTGGGTCCCGTGGTTACCGCCTTGCTGTTCGCCGGGCGCGCAGGGTCGGCGCTGACGGCTGAAATCGGCAACATGAAATCGACCGAGCAGCTGTCCAGCCTGGAAATGATCGGTGTTGATCCGCTCAAGTACATCATTGCGCCGCGGTTGTGGGCCGGGTTTATCTCCCTGCCTGTGCTGGCGATGATTTTCAGCGTGGTCGGGATCTGGGGTGGTTCGTGGGTTGCCGTGGACTGGCTCGGTGTCTACGACGGCTCCTACTGGGCCAACATGCAAAACAGCGTAACCTTCAGTGGTGACGTAATTAACGGGATCATCAAAAGCATCGTGTTTGCCTTTGTGGTGACCTGGATTGCCGTGTTTCAAGGTTATGACTGTGAGCCCACCTCAGAGGGGATCAGCCGTGCCACTACCAAGACCGTGGTGTATGCCTCACTGGCAGTCCTCGGGCTGGACTTTATATTGACCGCCTTGATGTTTGGAGATTTCTGATGCAAAACCGCACCATGGAAATCGGTGTCGGCCTGTTCCTGCTGGCTGGCATCCTGGCTTTGCTGTTGCTTGCCTTGCGGGTCAGCGGGCTGTCCCCGACGGCGAGCACTGACACCTACAAGCTCTATGCCAATTTCGACAATATTGCCGGGCTGACCGTGCGCGCCAAAGTCACCATGGCTGGCGTGACCATCGGCAAGGTGACAGCAATCGACCTGGACCGTGACAACTACATGGCCCGCGTCACATTGCAGCTCGAAAAAGCGGTGGATAACCTGCCTGTGGATTCGACAGCGTCTATCCTCACAGCAGGCCTGCTGGGCGAGAAATACATCGGCATCAGCGTGGGTGGCGAAGACGCGACCCTCAAGGACGGCGGCACCATTCACGACACGCAGTCGTCGCTGGTTCTTGAAGACCTGATCGGTAAATTCCTGCTCAATACCGTTAGCAAAGACGCCAAATAAGGAGCTTCCAGATGATTTCTCTCTTGCGCCGTGGCCTGCTGGTAATACTGGCCGCAGCCCTTCCTCTGGTGGCGAACGCCGCGCCGGGGCAGTCGGCCCATGACATCGTTTCAGATACCACGACAAGGTTGCTGGCCGACCTGGCTGCCAACAAGGAGCAATACAAACAAAGCCCAAGCAAGTTCTATGATGCCCTGAACGAAATCGTCGGCCCTGCAGTAGATGTTGATGGCATCTCCAAAAGCATCATGACGGTCAAGTACTCGCGCAATGCAACGCCTGCCCAGATGCAGCGCTTTCAAGAGAACTTCAAGCGCAGCCTGATGCAGTTCTACGGCAATGCCTTGCTTGAGTTCAAGAATCAGGGCATCACCGTTGGCCCGGCCAAGGACGAAAGCGGCGATCGCACCAGTGTCGACATGACCGTCAAGGGTGACAACGGCGCCATTTATCCATTGTCCTATACCCTTAACAAGGTCAACGGCGAGTGGAAAGTGCGTAACGTGATCATCAATGGCATCAATATCGGCAAGCTGTTCCGCGATCAGTTCGCCGATGCCATGCAGCGCAACGGCAACAACCTGGATAAAACCATCGACAACTGGGCGGGTGAAGTGGCCAAGGCCAAGCAGACCACTGATGCGGCATCGCCCAAGGCAGCCGGGCAATGAGTGAAGCGGCCATAACCCTGGCCGGCGAGAGCGAGCTTCGCCTTAGTGGCGTGCTCGATTATCAGACTGGCCCCCGTTTGCGCACAGAAGGTCAGGCCCTGATCAAAAAAGCCCTGGCCAAAGAGCTGGTGGTTGACTGCTCGGGCGTTACCAAATCGAGCAGCGTCGGTTTGTCGCTGCTGCTGTGTTATATCCGTGATGCCCAGGCCCTGAACAAGCCATTGAGCATTCGTGCCATGCCCGAAGACATGCGCGAAATCGCCCAGGTTTCGGGTGTGACCGAGCTGCTGGCACATCATTAATCGCCACATATAAATAAGCCCCCCTGTCAGAGTCCTGTTATGCGGGGTTCGCAGGCGCGGGGCTTTTTTGTATGATGGCCGACCCGTGCGCGTTAGGCGCCGATTGAGGTTGAGCATGCAGGCCGTAGAAGTGAAGAGCTTTCTTGAAGGAAAGCTGCCAGGAACCCAGGTAGAAGTTGAGGGCGAAGGCTGCAACTTTCAGTTGAACGTGATCAGTGACGAACTGGTGGCCCTGAGCCCGGTCAAACGTCAACAAAGCATCTATGCCCATTTGAACCCGTGGATCGCTGATGGCAGCATCCATGCGGTCACTATGAAATTCTTCAGCAGCGCGGCCTGGGCCGAGCGCACCTGAGCCCCCTGAGCCCATTGGCGTCGAGATTGTTATGGATAAATTGATTATTACCGGCGGTGCCCGCCTTGATGGCGAGATCCGCATTTCCGGGGCGAAGAACTCTGCCCTGCCGATCCTGGCAGCGACCCTGCTGTGCAATGGCCCGGTCACTGTAGCCAACCTGCCGCATTTGCATGACATCACCACCATGATCGAGCTGTTCGGTCGCATGGGCATTGAGCCGGTGATCGATGAAAAGCTCAGTGTCGAAATCAACCCGAACACCATCAAAACCCTGGTCGCGCCGTATGAGCTGGTGAAAACCATGCGCGCATCGATCCTGGTACTGGGGCCGATGGTTGCACGTTTCGGTTACGCTGAAGTTGCCTTGCCGGGCGGCTGCGCCATTGGCTCGCGTCCGGTTGACCTGCACATCCGCGGCCTTGAAGCCATGGGCGCAGTGATCGACGTTGAAGGTGGCTACATCAAGGCCAAGGCGCCTGAAGGCGGCTTGCGCGGTGCCAGCTTCTTCTTTGATACCGTCAGCGTGACCGGTACCGAGAACATCATGATGGCCGCAGCACTGGCCAACGGCCGCAGCGTATTGCAGAACTCTGCACGCGAGCCTGAAGTCGTCGACCTGGCCAACTTCCTGAACGCCATGGGCGCCAAGGTAAGCGGTGCTGGTACTGACACCATCACCATTGATGGCGTCAAAGAGCTGCATTCGGCGACTTACCGCGTCATGCCGGACCGTATTGAAACCGGTACTTACCTGGTAGCCGCTGCCGTCACCGGTGGCCGCGTGAAGGTCAAGGACACTGATCCGACCATCCTTGAAGCCGTCCTTGAGAAGCTCAAGGAAGCAGGCGCCGAGGTCACCACCGGTGAAGACTGGATCGAGCTGAACATGCACGGCAAACGCCCTAAAGCGGTGAACGTGCGTACTGCTCCGTACCCGGCGTTTCCGACCGACATGCAGGCGCAGTTCATCTCGCTCAACGCCATTGCCGAAGGCACGGGTGCAGTGATCGAGACGATCTTCGAAAACCGCTTCATGCACGTGTATGAACTGCACCGCATGGGCGCCAAGATCCAGGTTGAAGGCAACACTGCCATCGTGACCGGCACTGAAACCCTCAAGGGCGCGCCAGTAATGGCCACCGACCTGCGTGCTTCTGCCAGCCTGGTGATTTCGGCGCTGGTGGCGGAAGGCGATACCCTGATCGATCGCATCTACCACATAGACCGTGGTTACGAGTGCATCGAAGAAAAACTGCAAATGCTGGGCGCCAAAATCCGCCGCGTTCCGGGCTAGTTTTTGCTGTTTGGCATCATGGGCACAGGGATAGTGTCCAGCTGCCAGGTGACGTAACGGCCTGCAAGCGTTACCTTACCTGGCCTCGAATCGTTCAAGTCGAGCCTGATATCAGGCTCGATGCTTGTCCGGCGCCGATTGCGCACGGGCAAAAGTACCCTGATAAGGACTTACGTTTCCCATGTTGACCATTGCACTGTCCAAGGGCCGTATCCTTGACGACACCCTGCCGCTTCTGGCCGAAGCAGGCATTGTGCCGACCGAGAATCCGGACAAAAGCCGCAAGCTGATCATCCCGACCTCACAGCCTGACGTCCGCCTGCTGATCGTCCGTGCCACCGACGTGCCGACTTACGTTGAGCATGGTGCCGCCGACCTCGGTGTGGCCGGTAAAGACGTGCTGATGGAGTACGGTGGCCAGGGCCTGTACGAGCCGCTGGACCTGCAGATTGCCCAGTGCAAGCTGATGACCGCCGGTGCCATTGGTGTCGCTGAACCCAAGGGCCGCCTGCGCGTTGCGACCAAGTTCGTCAACGTCGCCAAGCGTTACTACGCCGAACAGGGCCGTCAGGTCGACATCATCAAGCTGTATGGCTCGATGGAGCTGGCCCCCCTGATTGGTCTGGCCGACAAGATCATTGACGTGGTCGATACCGGCAACACCTTGCGTGCCAATGGCCTGGAACCCCAGGAATTCATTGCCGCCATCAGCTCCCGCCTGGTGGTTAACAAGGCTTCGATGAAAATGCAGCACGCCCGTATTCAAGCCCTGATCGATACCCTGCGCAAAGCAGTGGAATCTCGACACCGCGGCTGACTCACCTGCGCGGCTTCAGGTCGCGCCCATCTATCCGCGTAATAGCCAGAAATCTCAGGTACCCACGCGGATGGCTTGGTAGTCTTGTGGTGCCTGAGCTGCGCAAAACCCTTATTCCAAGCATTCGCCCATTACCGAGGCCCTCGCTATGACCGCTCCCACTGCAATTCGCCGACTCAACGCTGCTGACCCGGACTTCGCGCAGCATCTGGATCATCTGCTGAGCTGGGAAAGTGTGTCTGACGACTCGGTCAACCAGCGTGTGCTCGACATCATCAAGGCTGTGCGTGAGCGGGGCGACGCTGCCCTGGTTGAGTTCACCCAGCGCTTTGACGGGCTTGAAGTGGCCTCGATGGCTGACCTGATCCTGCCGCGCGAGCGCCTGGAACTGGCCCTGACCCGCATCACTGCGCCACAACGTGAAGCACTGGAAACGGCCGCACAGCGCGTGCGCAGCTACCACGAGAAACAGAAACAGGACTCCTGGAGCTACACCGAAGCCGATGGCACGGTGCTGGGCCAGAAAGTCACGCCGCTGGATCGTGCCGGTCTGTACGTACCGGGTGGCAAAGCGTCGTACCCTTCGTCGGTGCTGATGAACGCGATTCCGGCCAAGGTTGCCGGCGTGACCGAAGTGGTGATGGTCGTGCCGACCCCGCGTGGCGAAATCAATGAACTGGTGCTGGCTGCCGCCTGCATTGCGGGCGTTGACCGGGTGTTCACCATTGGTGGCGCACAAGCGGTTGCGGCATTGGCTTATGGCACCGAAAGCGTACCCAAAGTCGACAAGGTGGTAGGCCCGGGCAATATCTACGTCGCGACCGCCAAGCGTCATGTATTTGGCCAGGTAGGCATCGACATGATTGCCGGCCCTTCGGAGATCCTCGTCGTGTGCGACGGCCAGACCGACCCGGACTGGATTGCCATGGATTTGTTCTCCCAGGCCGAGCACGATGAAGACGCGCAAGCGATTCTGGTTAGCCCCGATGCCGAGTTCCTCGACAAGGTGGCGGCCAGCATCGCCAAACTGCTGCCGACCATGGAGCGGGCCGAAATCATCGAAACCTCGATCAATGGTCGTGGTGCGCTGATTCTGGTGAACGACATGCAGCAGGCTATCGACGTGGCCAACCGCATTGCTCCGGAACACCTGGAGCTATCGGTGGCAGACCCGCAAGCCTGGTTGCCGCAGATCCGCCACGCCGGTGCGATCTTTATGGGTCGTCACACCTCAGAGGCGCTGGGCGACTACTGCGCAGGGCCTAATCACGTACTGCCGACTTCCGGTACGGCGCGTTTTTCGTCACCGCTTGGCGTTTATGATTTCCAGAAGCGCTCCTCGATTATCTTCTGCTCCGAGCAGGGTGCTTCCGACCTGGGCAAAACCGCTTCGATTCTCGCTCGCGGCGAATCGCTGACCGGTCACGCCCGCAGTGCCGAATACCGCATCCTCGCCGACAAACAGGGGTAACAAGTATGAGCAAGTTCTGGAGCCCATTCGTTAAAGCCCTGGTGCCTTATGTGCCGGGTGAGCAACCGAAGCTGACCAAACTGGTCAAGCTCAACACCAACGAAAACCCCTATGGGCCTTCGCCTAAAGCGCTGGCAGCGATGCAGGCCGAAATCAATGACAACCTGCGTTTATACCCCGACCCGAACAGCGATCTGCTTAAGCAGGCGGTGGCCGAGTATTACGGTGTGCAGACCAATCAGGTGTTTTTGGGCAACGGCTCGGACGAAGTGCTGGCCCATGTTTTCAATGGCCTGTTCCAGCACGACAAACCGCTGCTGTTTCCGGATATAAGTTACAGTTTTTATCCAGTTTACTGCGGGCTGTATGGCATCGAGTTTGACGCCATAGCACTGGATGAGCAGTTCCAGATCCAGCCTGCGGACTACACCCGGGCCAATGGCGGGATCATCTTCCCCAACCCCAATGCACCGACCGGTTGCCTGCTGGCGCTGGAGGCCATCGAACAGATCCTCAAGGCCAACCCTGATTCGGTGGTCGTGGTGGATGAAGCGTATATCGACTTTGGCGGCGAAACGGCCATCAGCCTGGTGGACCGTTATCCGAACCTGCTCGTCACCCAGACCCTGTCCAAGTCGCGCTCCCTGGCCGGTTTGCGTGTCGGCCTGGCGGTGGGCCATCCGGATCTGATCGAAGCGCTGGAGCGAATCAAGAACAGCTTCAACTCCTATCCGCTTGATCGTATCGCCATTGTTGGCGCAGCGGCAGCGTTTGCCGACCGCGAGTATTTCCAACAGACCTGCCAGTGGGTGATCGACAGTCGCGAGCAAGTGGTCGCGCAGTTGCAGGCGCTGGGCTTTGAAGTGCTGCCATCGGCCGCGAACTTTATCTTCGCCCGTCACCCGGAACACGATGCGGCGGCGTTGGCGGCCAAGTTGCGTGATCAGGGGGTGATCGTGCGTCACTTCAAGCAACTGCGCATTGCCCAGTTCCTGCGCATCAGCATCGGCACGCCGGAGCAGAATGCGGCGTTGATTGAAGGGTTGTCAGACTTGTAACCGCTGCCCTCTCCCGGAGGGAGAGGGCTGGGGTGAGGGTTTTCAGTCGTTCTGCGGCGGCTGCTCTTGCGGCGGTCGCAGGCCCACTGCGGCGGTGAGCTTGAGCTCTTTGCCGTTGCGCATGACCTGTATGGTGATTTTGTCCGAAGGTTTGATCCGCGCCACCTGATTCATCGAACGACGGCCATCGCTGGCGGGTTCGCCATCAATGCTCAGAATCACGTCTCCCAGTTGCAAACCGGCTTTTTGCGCCGGGCCATCACGGAAAATCCCCGCCACAACAATTCCCGGACGACCACTGAGGCCAAACGACTCGGCCAGCTCCTGGGTCAACGGCTGCACTTCAATGCCCAGCCAGCCGCGAATCACCTGGCCGTGCTCGATGATCGACTTCATGACTTCCATGGCCAGATTGATCGGGATCGCAAAACCGATGCCCTGTGAGCCGCCGGACTTGGAGAAAATCGCGGTGTTGATGCCGGTCAGGTTACCGTTGGCATCCACCAGCGCGCCGCCCGAGTTACCCGGGTTGATCGCGGCATCCGTCTGGATAAAGTCTTCGTAGTTGTTCAGGCCCAACTGGTTGCGCCCGGTGGCACTGATAATGCCCATGGTGGTGGTCTGGCCAACGCCAAACGGGTTGCCGATCGCCAGGGCGATATCACCGATGCGCAGGGTGTCCGAGCGGCCGATGGTAATTGCAGGCAGGTTTTTCAGGTCGATCTTCAGTACTGCCAGGTCCGTTTCCGGGTCGCTACCAATAACCCGTGCATGTGTTTCGCGGCCGTCCTTGAGTGCCACCACAATCTGGTCGGCACCTGCGACTACATGGTTATTGGTCAGTAAATAGCCCTCGGGGCTCATCAGCACTGCCGAACCGAGGCTGGACTCCATGCGTCGCTGCTTGGGTTCGTTGTTGCCGAAAAAGTGACGGAACTGCGGGTCTTCAAACAATGGGCGGGCATTTTTGTTCACCACCTTGGTGGTGTACAAGTTGGCCACGGCAGGCGCGGCGCGCACCACTGCATCGGCGTAGGTCACGGGACCCTGCTGCATGTAACTGGTTTGCGGGGCTTGTTGCAGATTAACGTCCAGGCTCGGCAGCCCAACCCATTGCGGGTAACGCTGAATAATCAGCAAAGCGATAAGCACGCCAGCCAGCAACGGCCAGCCAAAGAAACGCAAAGCCTTAAACATTGAACTCAGTCCTGAAGGTTGCAGAGCCATTCTGACGGCCCATAATGACGCCATTATACGAGGGCCGCCCGGCTCCGAACGCTATATTTAGGAGTCTTTTATGGCTGTCTCCCTGAGCACGCTGGTAGAAGAGGCAAATCGTTACCTCAACTGTGCCGCCATCGGCGATTACTGCCCCAATGGCTTGCAAGTCGAAGGCCGCCCGCAGGTGATGCGTATAGTCAGTGGCGTGACCGCCAGCCAGGCATTGCTGGATGCCGCAGTCGAGGCCCAGGCTGATCTGGTGCTGGTGCATCACGGCTACTTCTGGAAAGGCGAAGACCCGTGCGTTACCGGTATGAAGCAGCGCCGCCTGAAAACCCTGCTCAAGCACGATATCAGCCTGCTGGCCTACCACTTGCCGCTGGATCTGCATCCTGAAGTGGGCAACAACGTGCAATTGGCCCGGCAGCTGGATATCACCGTCGAAGGTCCGCTGGAACCGGGCAATTCGAAAGTGGTGGGGCTGGTGGGTTCCTTGGCCGAGCCTGTAACGGCCCGCGATTTTGCCCGCCGCGTGCAAGAAGCGCTGGGCCGTGAGCCGTTGCTGATTGAAGGCAGCGAAATGATCCGTCGCGTGGGCTGGTGTACCGGTGGCGGGCAGGGCTTTATCGATCAGGCGGTACAGGCGGGGGTTGATCTGTACCTGAGTGGCGAAGCGTCAGAGCAGACTTTCCATAGTGCCAGGGAAAACGACATCAGCTTTATTGCCGCAGGCCATCACGCCACCGAACGTTATGGCGTGCAAGCCCTGGGGGATTACCTGGCGCGGCGCTTCGCCCTGGAACACCTGTTTATCGATTGCCCGAATCCGATCTGAGCATTGGAGTTGAACCCTGTGGGAGCGGGCTTGCTCGCGATCGAATCAACGCGTTCTTGCTGTATAACCGCATTGCCTGCATCGCGAGCAAGCCCGCTCCCACATGGAGTAATCGCCCAAACTCCGAGGTCTATTCTTAGACCGTTTCGATCTAGTTGGCGCCATCTATAGAAGAGGGTGCTGTGCTAGCATTCGCCCCTCGAACACGGCCCGCAGGCCGTTCATAAGATAGCTTTCGTGAGTAGCCATGGTCGACAAACTGACGCACCTGAAACAGCTGGAGGCGGAAAGCATCCACATCATCCGCGAGGTGGCCGCCGAGTTCGATAACCCGGTGATGCTGTACTCGATCGGTAAAGATTCCGCCGTGATGCTGCACCTTGCTCGCAAGGCGTTTTTCCCTGGCAAGCTGCCGTTTCCGGTGATGCATGTCGATACCCAGTGGAAATTCCAGGAGATGTACAGCTTTCGCGACAAGATGGTCGCCGAGCTGGGCCTGGACCTGATCACTCACGTCAACCCGGACGGCGTGGCACAAGGGATTAACCCTTTCACCCACGGCAGCGCCAAGCATACCGATATCATGAAGACCGAGGGCCTGAAGCAGGCTCTGGACAAATACGGTTTTGATGCCGCCTTTGGTGGTGCGCGTCGCGATGAAGAAAAATCCCGTGCCAAAGAGCGCGTGTATTCCTTCCGTGACAGCAAGCACCGCTGGGACCCGAAAAATCAGCGGCCCGAGTTGTGGAACGTCTACAACGGCAACGTCAACAAAGGCGAATCGATTCGCGTGTTCCCGTTGTCGAACTGGACCGAGCTGGATATCTGGCAGTACATCTACCTCGAAGGCATCCCGATTGTGCCGCTGTACTTCGCCGCAGAACGCGAAGTGATCGAGAAGAACGGCACGCTGATCATGATCGACGACGAGCGCATCCTTGAGCACCTGTCTGATGAAGACAAGGCGCGTATCGTCAAGAAAAAGGTCCGTTTCCGGACGCTTGGCTGCTACCCGCTGACCGGCGCGGTGGAGTCCGAGGCTGAAACCCTGACCGACATCATCCAGGAAATGCTCCTGACGCGAACTTCCGAGCGCCAGGGCCGAGTCATCGACCACGATGGCGCAGGCTCGATGGAAGATAAAAAACGTCAAGGTTATTTCTAAGGGGTTGTCATGTCGCACGTATCTGATTTGATCAGCGAGGACATCCTCGCCTACCTGGGCCAGCACGAACGCAAAGAAATGCTGCGTTTCCTGACCTGTGGCAACGTCGACGACGGCAAGAGCACCCTGATCGGGCGCTTGCTGCACGACTCCAAGATGATCTACGAAGACCATCTGGAAGCCATTACCCGCGACTCGAAAAAAAGCGGTACCACGGGCGACGATATCGACCTGGCGCTGCTGGTAGACGGCCTGCAAGCTGAGCGCGAGCAGGGTATTACCATCGACGTGGCTTATCGTTATTTCTCCACCGCCAAGCGCAAATTCATCATTGCCGACACCCCTGGCCATGAGCAGTACACCCGCAACATGGCCACCGGTGCATCGACCTGTGACCTGGCGATCATTCTGGTGGATGCCCGTTACGGCGTGCAGACCCAGACCCGTCGCCACAGCTTTATTGCCTCGTTGCTGGGCATCAAGCATATCGTCGTGGCCATCAACAAGATGGACCTCAAGGGTTTCGACGAGGGTGTGTTCGAGTCGATCAAGGCCGACTACCTGAAGTTCGCCGAAGGCTTGAAGATGAAGCCTACCAGCCTGCACTTTGTGCCGATGTCCGCCCTTAAAGGCGACAACGTGGTGAACAAGTCCGAGCGCTCGCCGTGGTACACCGGCCAGTCGCTGATGGAAATCCTCGAAACCGTGGAAGTGGCGGCCGACCGCAACCTCACCGACCTGCGCTTCCCGGTGCAGTACGTGAACCGTCCGAACCTGAACTTCCGTGGTTTTGCCGGTACCCTGGCCAGCGGCATCGTGCACAAGGGCGATGAAATCGTCGTATTGCCCTCGGGCAAGAGCAGCCGGGTCAAATCCATCGTCACCTTTGAAGGTGAGCTGGAACACGCAGGCCCGGGCCAGGCAGTTACGCTGACCATGGAAGACGAGATCGACATCTCCCGTGGCGACCTGTTGGTGCATGCCGACAATGTGCCGCTGGTGACTGACAACTTCGAAGCCATGCTGGTGTGGATGGCTGAAGAGCCGATGCTGCCGGGCAAGAAGTACGACATCAAGCGCGCCACCAGCTATGTACCGGGTTCGATTGCCAGCATCATCAACAAGGTCGATGTGAACACCCTGGAAGAGGGCCCGGCCAGCGCCTTGCAACTGAACGAGATCGGCAAGGTCAAGATCAGCCTCGACGCACCGATCGCCCTGGACGGCTACGCCAGCAACCGCACCACCGGTTCGTTTATCATCATCGACCGTTTGACCAATGGCACTGTCGGTGCCGGGATGATCGTTGCACAGCCGTTGAGTCATGGCAGCGCGACCCATCATGGTAAATTGGCGCATGTGGCGGTTGAAGAGCGTGCCCAGCGCTTTGGCCAGCAACCCGCCACAGTGCTGTTCAGCGGCCTGTCCGGCGCCGGCAAGAGCACTCTGGCCTATGCTGTTGAGCGCAAGCTGTTCGACATGGGCCGTGCGGTGTTTGTACTCGATGGTCAGAACCTGCGCCATGACCTGAACAAGGGGCTGCCACAGGATCGTGCCGGTCGTACGGAAAACTGGCGTCGTGCCGCTCACGTGGCGCGTCAGTTTAACGAAGCGGGCTTGCTGACATTGGCCGCGTTCGTGGCACCGGATGCCGAAGGCCGTGAACAGGCGAAGGCGCTGATCGGCAGCGACCGTCTGCTTACCGTGTATGTGCAGGCATCCCCGGCCGTATGCGCCGAGCGAGACCCGCAAGGTTTGTATGCGGCGGGTGGCGACAATATTCCGGGTGAGTCCTTCCCGTATGACGTGCCGTTGAATGCCGACCTGGTGGTCGACACGCAAACGCTGTCACTGGAAGAAAGCGTCAAGCAGGTGCTGGACCTGTTGCGTCAACGCGGCGCAATTTAAGCCGCACTAAAAAGCCCGCCACCGAGTGATCGGTGGCGGGCTTTTTGTTGGGCGCTGTATTTTCCCCCAGCCCTCTCCCGAGGGAGAGGGAGCTGATTTTTGGTGTTGTACAGGTCTGCTTTTGCCTTTAGTCCCCTCTCCCTTTGGGAGAGGGTTAGGGTGAGGGGCTTTTGATCTTCTTCACTGTGCCGGATAGTCCCGATGCAACTGCTCCAGCAAGCGGTCCTTCTCTTCCCAGAGCTGGTTGATCCAGCCCTGGAACGCCAGGCGGTACTCCGGGTCCTGGTCGTAGTTCTTGCCCAGGAATTCATCGGGTATTTGCAGCTCTTCAAACACCACGACTACGTCCTTCACATTGCCGCACAACAAGTCCCAGTACCCCGGACGCCCGCCCGGGTAGTGGATGGTCACGTTGACGATTGATTTCAGCTGTTCGCCCATCGCGTCCAGGACGAAGGCGATACCGCCGGCCTTGGGCTTGAGCAGGTAGCGAAACGGCGAGTTCTGTTGCGCATGCTTGGCTTCGGTGAAGCGCGTGCCTTCGACGAAGTTGAAGATGCCCACCGACTGGTTCTTGAATTTGGCGCAGGTCTTGCGCGTAGTTACCAGGTCAGCGCCTTTCTTTTCCGGGTGCCTGGCCAGGTACGCCTTCGAATAGCGTTTCATAAACGGAAAGCCCAGTGCCCACCACGCCAGGCCAATCACCGGAACCCAGATCAGTTCCTGTTTAAGGAAGAACTTCAGCGGACGGATGCGTTTGTTAAGCACATATTGAAGCACCATGATGTCAACCCAGCTCTGGTGGTTGCTGGTCACCAGATACGAGTGCTCATAGTCCAGCCCTTCAAGGCCCTTGATATGCCAGCGGGTCTTGCGTATCAGGTCCATCCAGCGGTTGTTGTTGCCGACCCAGGCTTCGTGGATTCGGCGCATCAATTCGTCGGTCAGCCGTTGCGCCGCCGGGAACGGCAGGCACAGCTTGAAAATCGCGACGATAAACAACGGCGTGCAACACAGGATGGTGTTGATCGCCAGCAGCAGTGAAGCGATGACGCCGCGTATCGGCGCAGGCAGAAAGTCCAGCATTTACACATCCATAGGTCGGTTGGCGGCTTGAATCGCCGTAAGGGCGATGGTGTAGACGATATCGTCCACTTGTGCGCCGCGAGGCAGATCGTTTACCGGTTTGCGCAGGCCCTGCAGCATAGGCCCCAGGCTGACGCAGTCAGCGCTGCGCTGTACGGCTTTGTGCGTGGTGTTGCCGGTATTGAGGTCGGGGAACACAAATACCGTGGCCCGGCCCGCCACCTGGCTGTTGGGCGCCAGTTGCCTGGCCACCACTTCGTTGGCTGCTGCGTCGTATTGCAACGGGCCGTCGATCAGCAGCGCATGTTGCGCTTCGTGCGCCAGAAGGGTGGCTTCGCGGACTTTTTCGACTTCTTCACCACTGGCCGATTCGCCGCTGGAATAGCTGATCATGGCTACCCGTGGCGTGATGCCGAAGGCAGCGGCAGAGTCGGCACTTTGCAGGGCGATCTCAGCCAGTTCAGTGGCGCTCGGGTGCGGGTTCATGACGCAGTCGCCATACACCAGCACCTGCTCGGGGAACAGCATAAAGAACACGGATGACACCAGCGTACAGCCCGGCGCGGTTTTGATCAGCTGCAGGGCAGGGCGGATGGTGTTGGCGGTGGAATGGATCACCCCTGAAACCAGGCCGTCGACCTCATCCAGCGCCAGCATCATGGTACCAATCACCACCGGGTCTTCCAGTTGTTGCTCGGCCATCGGCGCGTTGAGGCTTTTGGTTTTGCGCAGGGCCACCATCGGTTCGACGTACCGGCCGCGGATCAGGTCCGGGTCAAGAATCTCCAGTCCTTCGGGCAGTTCAAAACCGTGGGCCTTGGCCACTGCCTGGACTTCTTCGGGCTTGGCCAGCAATACACAACGGGCGATACCGCGTGCCTGGCAAATGGCCGCAGCCTGTACGGTCAGGGGTTCGCTGCCTTCGGGCAGGACAATGCGCTTGTTGGCCTGCTGGGCGCGCTGGATCAACTGATAGCGAAAAACGGCAGGGGTGAGGCGCATTTCGCGGGGTGTACCGCAGCGCTGGTGCAGCCAGTGGGCATCGAGGTGGCTGGCGACGAAATCAGTGATGATTTCCGCGCGCTCGCGGTCATCGATGGGAATTTCCTTGTTCAGGCCGTTGAGACGGTTGGCGGTGTCGTACGAGCCGGTACTCACCGACAGCACCGGCAACCCGGCCTGCAGGGCGCCGCGGCAGAGTTCCATCAGGCGTGGGTCGGGCTGGGTGTCGCTGGTCAGCAGCAGGCCGGCCAGCGGGACGCCGTTCATGGCGGCGAGGCTCACGGCCAGGATAATGTCGTCGCGATCTCCCGGGGTAACCACCAGCACGCCCGGTTTGAGCAGTTGCAGGGTGTTGAGCACCGTGCGTGCGCAGAGGATGATTTTCGACATGCGACGGGTTTCATAGTCCCCGGCATTGAGCACCTGGGCTCCCAGCAATTCGGCCACATCGCGGGTGCGTGGAGCATTCAGCTCGGGCTGAAAGGGAATGCAGCCCAGTAACTTGAAATCACCACTGCGCAGCAGCGGCGAATGCTCTTTGAGGCGTGCCGCAAAAGCGTCCATGCTTTCGTCGGTGCGCACCTTGTTGAGGATCACGCCCAGCACTTTCGGGTCTTTTGGCCCGCCAAACAGCTGGGCCTGCAACTCCACCCGACCCGACAGCTCGGTCAGCACTTCGTTTTCCGGGGCCGAGACCAGGATCACTTCAGCATCCAGGCTCTTGGCCAGGTGCAGGTTGACCCGTGCCGCGTAGCTGGCCGTGCGGGTGGGCACCATGCCTTCGACAATCAGCACGTCCTTGCCGATGGCCGCTTGTTGATAGAGGTTGATGATTTCTTCGAGCAACTCATCGAGCTGGCCGTCACCCAGCATGCGCTCGACATGGGCCAGGCCCAGCGGGGTAGGCGGCTTGAGGCCGTGGGTGCGGGCCACCAGTTCAGTGGAGCGCTCCGGCCCCAAATCCCCCGGGTGCGGCTGGGCAATGGGCTTGAAAAACCCGACTTTAAGCCCGGCGCGCTCAAGAGTGCGAACCAGGCCCAGGCTAATGGATGTCAGACCCACACCAAAATCGGTGGGCGCGATAAAGAAAGTTTGCATGCGAGCTTCCTGACGTGGCAGTGCAAGGGCAACACCCTTTAAACGGGGCTTGTGCCTGAATCAATTGCCAAGATTAGCGCTATCCGCCTCTTGAGCACACCAGCCACAGGCAAAGGGCTGGCCTATTTTGGCCTGGCGTTGCTCGGGATCAAGCACCCACGGCCGGGATTGCCAGGGCGGTTGATGGCGCTGGTGCTGTGTGTGGCCACAGGAGAGCACGGCAACCCAGTGCTGCTCCTCATCCTGACGCCAGCCAATGATCGTTGAAGTTTTCAAAATTATCCGTTGGTCTTGGTTGTGTTCGCTTTCGGGCGATTGCTTGGTTAAACTTGCGAACTCATTATTTTTTGCAAAAGGTCTCGCCCCATGACGATCGCCGCTAACAAGGCTGTCTCCATCGACTATACCCTGACCAACGACGCTGGTGAGGTCATCGACAGCTCCGCCGGCGGCGCGCCGCTGGTTTACCTGCAAGGCGCTGGCAACATCATCCCGGGTCTGGAAAAGGCTCTGGTTGGCAAGGCCGTCGGTGACGAGCTGGACGTTACCGTTGAGCCGGAAGACGCGTACGGCGAGTACTCCGCCGAACTGGTCAGCACCTTGAGCAGCAGCATGTTCGAAGGCGTTGACCAACTGGAAGTTGGCATGCAGTTCCACGCTTCGGCGCCGGACGGCCAAATGCAGATCGTGACCATCCGTGACCTGGACGGCGACGACGTGACTGTAGACGGTAACCACCCACTGGCTGGTCAGCGTCTGAACTTCAAGGTCAAGGTTGTGGCCATCCGTGACGCGAGCGAAGAGGAAATCGCTCACGGCCACGTACACGGTGAAGGCGGTCATCAGCACTGACAAGTGCTGCTACGCTCACATGAGAGCTAGCCAGGAAAGGCGCCTACGGGCGCCTTTTTGCATCCTGGATTATGAGGGCAATCGGCAGGCTGAACGATTGTTTGAATGTGGAAACGGGAATTTTTGGAGTCCGTCATGAGTGCATTTCACGAACTTACCCTGGACGCGCTGGATGGCAAGCCGCTGCCGCTGGAGACTTTTAAAGGCAAAGTGGTGCTGGTAGTGAATGTCGCCTCCAAGTGCGGTTTGACCCCTCAGTACGCAGCCCTGGAAAACCTCTACCAGCAATTCAAGGGCAAGGGCTTCAGCGTTCTAGGCGTGCCATGCAATCAGTTCGCCGGGCAGGAACCGGGGAGCGAGCAGGATATCCAGGCGTTTTGCAGCCTCAACTACGGCGTCACTTTCCCTCTGAGCAGCAAGCTTGAGGTCAACGGGCCTGACCGCCATCAGCTTTATCGGTTGCTGGCAGGCGAGGGCGCCGAATTTGAAGGGGAAATTACCTGGAACTTCGAGAAGTTTCTGGTTGGCAAGGATGGCCGGGTATTGGCGCGTTTCTCACCGCGTACCGCCCCAGACGATGCCACGGTCATTCAGGCCATTGAGAAGTCCCTGGCCTAAGGCTTTTTTACGGTCATCGGAACCGGCACCGGGGCTGCGTATTCGCGGCCCTGGCGAGCCTGCTGCAACTGGTTTTCGAACTGCTCGACAATCCCCGTCCAGCTTTGCCGACTGGCATGGCAGCGGGCATTGAGGCGCAGGGTGCGCAAGGTTTCCGGGTCATCAAGCAGCCAGCAGGCGGCTTCGATCCAGGCGTATTCATCCCCCGGCATGGCCAGTACGCCGTTGTAGCCATGACGAATATGCAAGCCGGCAGCAGCCTCGTCATAGGCCACCACTCCCAGGCCTGAAGCCTGGGCTTCGAGCACCACGTTGCCGAAGGTTTCGCTCAGGCTGGGAAACAAAAACACGTCACCGGATGCGTAATGGCACGCTAGCGCTTCGCCAGACTGCTGCCCGCAAAAAATGGCCTCAGGCAACGAGGCTTCCAGTGAGGCACGTTTTGAGCCGTTGCCCACCACGATCAATTTGAAGCGGCGTGCGGGATAACGGGCTTGTAGTTCATCGAAACAGCGCTTGAGTGCGTCCAGATTTTTTTCCGGTGCCAAGCGTCCTACATACAACAGGGCAATATCGTTTTCTCTGAGCCCCCAACTCTGGCGCAAGGCATTCTGACGTTTTGCCGGGCTGAACAGCTGGCTATCGACGCCACGGGGCAGCAGCTCCAGGCGTTCAAAATGCCTGCGCTCAAGTTCTACGCGTTGGCTGGCACTGGGCACCAGGGTCATTGCCGAGCGGTTGTGAAACCCGCGCAGGTAGTGAGTCAGCGCCCGGGTAAACAGGGTCAGGCCATGCTGGCGCAAGTACTGCTGAAAATTGGTATGAAAGCCGGTGACCGCGGTAATGCCGAGGCGTCGGGCAACCCTGAGTGCGCACAGCCCAAGGGGCCCCTCTGTGGCGATATAAACCACGTCAGGGGGGTGCTGGCACCAGCGCCTGGTCAGGCGATGGGTGGAGGTCAGGCCCCATTGCAGGCCGGGATAACCGGGCAGCGGCCAACCGCGGCAGAGCATCAGGTCGTCGCTGCTGCGCTGATTGCCATCGGCGCTCTGGCGTGGGCGTATCAGTTGCACGCGGTGGTTGCGGGCGCGCAAGCCATCGCACAGGTGGCCAAGGGTATTGGCCACGCCATTGATTTCAGGGGCGAAGGTTTCGGTAACAAGTGCGATATGAAGGGCTGTGGTCATGACCCCAGTGTGCGTTGGGGTCATGACGTCAATGTGTCACGGTGATGATGGAATGATGAAGTCAGCGGCTGCGGTTGGCGGCTGCCAGCGCTTCATCGCCACGCTCGCGCACCCAGAACAGGGTTGCACCGGCAACGGCTGCGGGCATCATCAGGATATTGACCACCGGGATCAGCAGCACCAGATAGACGATGCCGCCAAAACTCATGCTCTGCCAGCGTTTTTCGCGCAGCCAGGCGAGCATCTCGTTCCAGCCCAGCTTGTGGTTGTCGGCCGGGTAGTCGATGTACTGGATGGCCATCATCCAGATCCCGAACAGCAGCCACAGCGGTGCCGCGATCAGGTTGAGCACCGGAATAAACGAGAGGATCAGCAGGGCAATGGCCCGCGGCAGAAAGTAGCCCAGCTTGCGCATTTCACGGGCCAGGGTGCGCGGCACCATGGCGGCCAGTTCGCCCCAGCTGAAAGGTGGCGAATTATCGACCCCGCGCACCACGGCTTCGACCTTCTCCGAGAGAAAACCGTTAAATGGCGCGGCGATGATGTTGGCCAGCATGGTGAAGGTGAAAAACACCATCAACGCCACCAGCACCACGAACAGTGGCCACAACACGTAGTTGAGGAAACCGAGCCAGTTGGGCAGGGTCGGCATCAAGGTATCGACCCAGAGGCTGAACTGATGCCCGGCGAAATAAATCAATCCGACGAACAGCACCAGATTGATCAGTAACGGCAGCAGCACGAACAGGCGCAAGCCAGGGCTGAGGATCAACTTAAGGCCCTCACGCAGGTACTGCGGGCCAGAGAGAACAGGGGCGGGCATAGCGTGCTCCGAACAGTGGAAAACCGGGCGACCTTAGCGGCTTTGTCCGCAGGACGAAAGCCTTGTCGCAGTATCGACAATAACTGTAACAAAGCCGTCTAAAATCGACTTCGACTACATAGAGACCTGCTATGAGCTGGATTGTTAATGCGTATTTCCTTACTCTCTGCGGCCTCTATATGCTTCACCCATATTTTTCAGGATCTGCGCGTTGCAGGCATAGCCTGGGCAGGTTTACGGTTTCTTTTTATTCCAGCCGGTAAAGCGGCGTTCCGACCCGGTTTCAATGCGGGCGGTCATAGGAGTGAGTCATGTCTGAAGTACGTCATTCGCGTGTGATTATTCTGGGTTCCGGCCCTGCCGGTTACAGCGCCGCTGTCTATGCGGCCCGCGCCAACCTCAAACCACTGCTGATCACGGGCATGCAGGCTGGCGGTCAACTGACCACCACCACCGAAGTCGACAACTGGCCCGGTGATGTTCACGGCCTGACCGGCCCGGCCTTGATGGAACGCATGCGTGAGCATGCGGAGCGTTTCGAGACGGAAATCATTTTCGACCACATCAATGAAGTGGACCTGAAAAATCGTCCGTTCACCCTCAAGGGTGACAGCGGTACATTCACCTGCGACGCACTGATCATCGCTACCGGCGCCAGCGCCCGTTATCTGGGCTTGCCGTCGGAAGAAGCATTCATGGGCAAAGGCGTTTCTGCCTGTGCGACCTGTGACGGTTTCTTCTACCGCAACAAACCTGTTGCCGTAGTGGGTGGTGGTAACACCGCGGTTGAAGAGGCCCTGTACCTGGCCAATATCGCCAGCAAAGTAACCCTGGTTCACCGTCGCGAAACCTTCCGCGCCGAGAAGATCCTGATCGACAAGCTGCACGCCCGTGTTGCTGAAGGCAAGATCGAACTCAAGCTGAATGCGACCCTGGACGAAGTGCTGGGCGACAACATGGGTGTGACCGGTGCGCGCCTGAAGAACAACGACGGCAGCTTTGACGAGCTGAAAGTCGATGGCGTATTTATCGCCATCGGCCACACACCGAACACTTCGTTGTTCGAAGGCCAGCTTGAGCTTAAAGACGGCTACATGGTTGTGCAGGGCGGCCGTGAAGGCAACGCTACTGCGACCAGCGTTGAAGGCGTGTTTGCTGCGGGCGACGTGGCGGACCACGTTTATCGTCAGGCCATTACCTCGGCTGGCGCCGGTTGCATGGCAGCGCTGGACACCGAGCGCTACCTGGACGGCCTGCAGAACGCCCAGTTCTGATAGCCTGCCTCAACAAAAAACCGGCCTTGGCCGGTTTTTTTGTGTCTGCCCTGTGGGAGCGGGCTTGCTCGCGATGGGATCGCAGCGGTGTAACTGAAAAAAATCGGCGCCTGCATCGCGAGCAAGCCCGCTCCCACGATGAGTTGCAGTATTACACCTTGCGCGTAAGCGGCTGGGCTTCGAACTTGACCCCGGCCAGGCCGTGGGCAATCAGTGCGCGAATGTTGCTGTGGTCTGTGCCTTCAGGAGTGGCCAGTACCGAGCGGTAGTGTTCGCCGAAAGCCAGCAGGGTTTCCTGGTCGCTCAAACCTTCCAGCAGGGCCAGGCCCAGGGTCTTGCACGAACCTTCATTTTGCCCTGCAGCGTTTTCCACACCGCCGTTGATGAAGCTCTGAGGCTGGTAATCGTAGTGCGCGCCAATAAACGCCAGGGTATCGGCAAAAACGTGCTCGCCGCTGTTGAGGCTGGCGCGCAGGGTGTTCAAATCAGTCATGCTTTTTTCCTTGGGTGAACGCCGCCGTCTGTTCGGCGCTGGCTTCTTTCTGGTACTGGGCTTTCCACTCGGCATACGGCATGCCGTAGACCACTTGGCGTGCATCATCGAGGCTGATGGCGATCTGGCGCTCGTCTGCTGCGGCCTTGTACCACTTGGACAGGCAATTGCGGCAAAAACCCGAGAGGTTCATCAGGTCTATGTTTTGCACGTCCTTGCGGCTGTCCAGGTGCGCGACAAGGCGGCGAAAGGCGGCTGCCTCCAGTTCAAGCTGTTCTTGAGGTGTCATGGGGTTCACCGGGGTTATGAGGTTGCAGTCTGACGGCTCGCCGCCAGTGTAATCGACACCGATTCGGCAAAGCGCAGCGCGTGCGGTTTGTCGACTTCGACTTCGGCATACAGTACCGCGTCGTTGGCCATCACCAGATCCAGCAACTCCTGGGTCAGGCGCTCAAGCAGGGCGAAGCGGTTCTCTTCGACATGCTGGATCACGGCCTTGGTGATGGTGCGGTAATTGAGCGCGTGGTCGATATCGTTATCGCGCACCGCCTCCTGCGCCGCGTAGAGGATGGTGAGGTTGATCAACACATCCTGCTTGTTGAGGATTTCTTCCTCATTGATGCCGATATAGGTACGCAGGCACAAGTCCTTGACGCGAATACGGGCCATTCCTGGCTGAAGTTGTGGCATTACGACTTGCTCCGTCCAATCAGTTGCAAGAACTCCATGCGGGTGCTCGGTTCGCGGAAGGCGCCGAGCATGACCGAGGTGTTCATGGTCGAATTCTGTTTTTCTACGCCGCGCATCATCATGCACATATGCTGGGCTTCGATCACCACGGCCACACCGGCAGCCTGGGTGACGCTTTCGATGGCGTCCGCGATTTCCCGGGTGAGGTTTTCCTGGATCTGCAGGCGCCGGGCAAACATGTCGACAATGCGGGCGATTTTCGACAGCCCCAGTACCTTGCCCGTCGGTATATAGGCCACATGGGCCTTGCCGATAAAGGGCAGCAGGTGATGCTCGCACAATGAGTACAGCTCGATATTGGCCACGATCACCATTTCGTCACTGTCAGAGGCGAAGAGGGCGCCGTTGACGATTTTCTCCACGCTCTGCTCGTAGCCATGACACAGGTATTGCATGGCTTTGGCGGCGCGTTTGGGGGTGTCGAGCAGGCCTTCGCGCTCAGGGTCTTCGCCTAAACCAATAAGAATCTCGCGGTAATGCTCAGGCAGTGATGCGCTCATCTAAGTACTTCCTCGCGGGGCGGCATTATTTTAAATGCCGGCCGCCGTTGACGGTCAGGGTGGTGCCGGTCACATACGGGTTGTCCAGCAGATAGCGCAGGCTGCGGTAAATCACCTCGGCGCCGGGCTCGATGCCCAGCACGGATTTGGCCAGCGCTTTGGTGCGGTACGCCGCATCGTCGTCGGGGTTGAACATCAGCAAGGCCGGGGCGATACCGTTGACTTTGATCTGTGGCGCCAGTTTAGCCGCGAATGACAGGGTCAGGCTGTCGAGCCCGGCTTTGGTTGCGCAATAGGCCATATGCTTGCTGCTGCCCTTGCGTGTTACATCATCGCTGATATGCACAATATCTGCAGGGTTCGAGCGTTTGAGCAGCTCGCTGCAATGCAGGTTGATCAGATATGGCGCGAGCATATGCACGCTGAACATGTGCAAAAAGGCGCTGGTTTCTGTCTGTGGGGTTTCTTCCAGCCAGGCCGAGGCGTTGTGGACAATCGCCCGCAAGCTGTCGGTGTGTATTTTCAGCCGTTCGATAAAATCGAGAATGCCGGCTTCGGTCGAAAAGTCGGCAAACAGCGCAATGGCACCCAGGTCGCGGAGAATTTGCACGCCGGGTTTTTCACTGCGATAGGTGAAAATCACCGGATAGCCGTCGGCCAGCAGCTGCTGCGCACAATGCAGGCCAACGCGCTGGCCTGCGCCAGTGATCAGAATCGGTGCGGTAGAAGTGGGCATGACGTACTCGGTGCACAAAAGCCGGAAACAGTCGCGGCGCATTGGCAAAACTATACCAGTGTCCGCGACCTGACGGCCAAGCCCGAGATTAGTGGCGCGGTGTCGCGATAGCGCTGCGCAGGGGTTTGCCTGGGGTGCTGTGCAGCCAACCTGCCAGCAAGTGGGTAGAGAGTGGAATAAACAGGTAAACCATCAGCGGCGTCAGGGCCAGGGTACTGACCAGTACCCGTGGCAACAGGGCTAACTCGCCGAGCAAGGGGGCGCATACAAAGTTGAACAGGAGTGAGACCGGGAAGAACGCCAGCCAGATGGCGACTGCCTGCTTCCAGCGGGGCGGTCTTTGCCCGGTATTGCCGAACCAGCCGTCGATGCCGCTGACCCGGTGCTCGGAAGGGTTGGCGAACAGGTCGCTGCCACGCAGCAACCAGGCCTTGCGCGAGACGGAGTGCTCCCAGGCATGCAAGGTGGATTCGTCGGCAAAGCGGAAGATGATTTGAAATTCGTCGTCGCCCGGTGGCGGCGCCAGAACGCCCGAGCCCAGGTAGCCGGCAAAGTCCGTGGCCAGCTGTTCGCCTTCGTGCAGCCAGGCGATCAGTTCCTGGTAGCGGCCTTTGGCGACACGGCGCGCAACCATCAATGTGACAGGGGAGGTAGACATTGTGTATCTCCATGAGGCTGATGCTGCCCGGGTAGGGCAATCACAAAACACGGCGCCGGGGTGGTGGGCCATGTCCGTAAAAACAAGCAAGGATTGTTCCTGAATACACACAGCGCCGTTTGTGTGAGCGGGCATCACCGCGGCTCACCTGACAGACCGCGTGGCCTGCACCGCGAGCAAGCCCGCTCCCACAGGGTCTGGATTGACGGGTAGAATCCAGTCACCCTTTCTGATTGTTGCCCTGCCGATGCCTGTGATTACTGAACTCGAGCCCATTGCCCAGGCTGATGATTGCCAGGGTCTGTATCCGATCCGGGAAGTGGCCAGGCTGACGGGAATCAACCCGGTAACCCTGCGTGCCTGGGAGCGTCGCTATGGGTTGATCGAACCAAAACGCACCGAAAGTGGGCATCGTCTGTATTCCGTGAGCGATATTGGAACGATTCGTCAGGTCATGGGCTGGCTTGAGCGTGGGGTTTCTGTCAGCAAAGTCGCGCAATTGCTAGCAAGCAACAGTTCCGTCGATGTCCCGGCACCCGCCAGCAGTGAGTACCGCGACTGGCAAACCCGTATTGGCAGCGCCCTCACGGACTTTAACGAACCCGAATTGGAGCGTCTTTACGGGCAGATTTTCTCCAGCTACCCGATTGACGTTGTGTTTCAGGGGATTTTCCTGCCGCTGTGGCAGCAACTGCTTGGGACCCGGGATACTTTTGGCCGTACCAGTGAATGGCTGCTGCTGGACGGCTTCTTGCGCGGTCGGGTACAGCATCGCCTTCAATTGCAGGCCGCTGTTGCCCGCCCGTGCGTGCTGGTGGTGGCGATGCCTGAGTTGTGCCGCGAGCTGGAGTTGCTGGTGGCGGGCTTGCTGCTGACCCGTAATGACCGCGTGGTCAGGGTTGTGGCCATAGGTCAGCCATTGGAAGAGTTGTCACTGGTTTGCCAGAAGCTGGAGCCCCGGGCCGTTGTGCTGTTTGCCAACCATGCATTGAACACGGCCCACCAGCGCAGGCTGACACGCCTGGCACAGACCCTGAATTGCTCGGTGTCGTTGGCAGGTGAGGCCTCGGATGTGGTTCAGGAGGCCTTGGCGAACTCATCCATCGCTTGCCTGGGGAGTGTGTCACGCCTGATCAATCAACGTCTGGATGCTGAACTCAAGGCAACGCCGGGCGGTTGATCAGACGTGCAGGCCCGGGTGCGCCAGGCGGTGTTGTTGCAGGATGTACTGGCGCAGATGCTCGGTTTCGCCCTTGTCGCTCTGGCTTAGGCGGTAGGCATAAAGGCCCGTTTCCGTTTTGCGCTCCAGGGTGCCGCGCAGGTTGATCCGCTCATATCCATCGGGGCTGAACCACTGTGCAAACTGGCGTGGCGGCTGGCTGTCGTGACGCATTTCAATCAGCACGCCTTTGAACGACAGTTCGGTTACCCACAGATGACCTGCCTTGCCGCGGATATTTTCCAGCGGCACCGGCTCGGCCAGTGACAGGCGCCAGGGGCGCGCCTTTGGCCCGTCTTCGAAGATGCTCGGGGCGCCGAGTTGCAGATGCTGGGCATGGAATTCGTCTTCAACCAGGCGCAGCGGAAAACTCATTTGCTGATTGGCAATTTGTGCCTGGATGGTGATCTGTTCATGGGCGGCAAGGCGTGTCAGCAAATCGCGGATTTGCGACATCCCGTTGACCATCAGGCTCGACGACGCATCCCGTTTATTCAACAGCGGGTTTTGGTGCATCGTTTGGATGAAATCCAGTTCGTCCTGAGTCAAAAGGGCATCGTGCGACATGGATAAAGCTCGAAAAGGTGTCTGAAAAATCGTCACAGCGACTATCAGACCGTAATTTCTACGTTTTGTTTAATCCGCTCGTCGCCTTGAGCGCCTGCAGTTCAGCCTGAACCGAGGCCAGTCGGGCTTCGAGCTGGGCGACCCGCTGCTGGGCCTTTACCTGCAAGGTGACGTCTTTTTGCACGCCAATAAAGTATGTCAGCTTGTCGTTTTCGTTAAACACCGGCGTGATCGACAGTTCATTCCAGAAGTGCGTGCCGTCCTTGCGATAGTTGCGCAGGATCTGGCGGGTGGGCTGACCGCTGGCAATCGCCTCGCGGATCAATTGCAGGCCCTGCTGGTCACGGTCGCCGGCCTGCAAGAAGCGGCAGTCCTGATAGAGGATGTCGTCGCGGCTGTAGCCGGTGAGGGTTTCAAAGGCGTTGTTTGCATAAATCAGGATGTTGTCTTCACCTTCTTGTTCGGCAACGACAATGCCGTCCTGGGACGCGTCCACCATGCGTTGTAATAAACGGGCGTTGATCATTGAGTGGTTCTCCAGAGAGGCATACAGATGGGCGCATGGTAAGGCATCGCTGCCAGACCTGTTAATATCCCAGGCTTTTAGTCAGCTACAGGATCAGATTGATGAAAGTCGCCATCCTTTCCGGCTCGGTGTACGGCACCGCTGAAGAAGTCGCCCGCAATGCGAAACAACTGCTGACCGATGCCGGTTTTGAGGTTTTGCTCAATACCCGCGCCACTTTGGCCGATCTCCAGGCGTTTGCTCCCGAAGCGCTGCTGGCGGTGACCTCGACCACGGGCATGGGCGAGCTGCCGGACAATCTCGTGCCGCTGTACAGCGCCATCCGTGACCAGTTGCCAGGCGCCTGGCGCGGGCTGCCTGGGGCAGTGATTGCCCTGGGTGATGAAAGTTACGGTGACACGTTTTGTGGCGGTGGTGAGCAAATGCGCGAACTGTTTGCCGAGCTTGGCGTGCGTGAAGTGCTGCCGATGCTGCGTTTGGACTCCAGCGTCACGGTGACTCCGGAGGAAGACTCCGAGCCGTGGATTGCAGAACTGATCAAAACACTGAAGCCGTAACCGGGCGTTCACGCAGCAGCTCAAGCCAGGCCTGGGCTGCCCGTGACAGATACGCGCCATCACGCCAGATAAACGCGATATCCCAGCGCAAGTCATCCGGTGCGAGCAGTTTGAGCCGCACCACCCCGGGGCGCACCAGCCCGCGGGCGACCACACTGGGCAGCAACACTACGCCCTGGCCTGCAGCCACCAATGCCACCAGAAAATCCGCCTGGCCACTGCGCCCGCCTTCGTTGGGGGTAAAGCCTGACTGCTGGCAGGCTTTGAGCACCCGGTCGTTGAGCACAAAGCTGCGCTGGTAGAGCAAAAAGGGCGTATCAGCCAATTGCTCAAGTCTTACGCCAGGCCCCTCGGCCAGCGGATGATCGGCCGGGAGCAGAACATCCAGCGGCTCGTCACAAAACGGCTGATAAGCAAAGGCGGGATTATTCGGGGTCAGGCTGCCGCCCAGCTCCAGTTCGCCGCTCAAAACGGCCTGTTCGATATTCAAGCTGCCTTCTTCGAGCAACTGCACCCGGATATTCGGGTAGCGTCGACGGTATTCGGCAAACAGCCCGGCAAACAGGGTGTTGCTGCCCAGCAGCGGCAGGCCCACCCGCAGTTCCCCCCGGGTCATCTGGCTCAAGTCGTCCAGCTCGCTCAACAACTCCCGATGCAAGCGCAGCATGCCTTCGGCTCGCTGCAACACCACATTGCCCGCTGCCGTCAGCCGCACCTGAGAACCCAGGCGGTCGAACAGCGGTGTACCGAGGCTGTGCTCGAGCTGCGCCACTTGTTTGCTCACCGCTGACTGGCTGATATGCAAGCTGTGGGAGGCGGGTGTAAAACCGCCCTGGCGGGCGACTTCGACAAAGGTGCGCAGGTGTTTGAATTCCATTGGCATGATTCCATTTTGGAATGGCTACAAGTCTGACAATTCGTTTCCGGGATGTTAGCAGGCTCTTTAAACTGGAAACCTGTCTGAAATGGAAACAACATGAAACGCTTCGATGTAAAACGCCTGGGTCGGTTGGTCAGTGAACTGGCCGTTTTGTTGGCGCTGTATTTTCTGGGCTGCCAGCTGGCAACCTGGGGGCACTTGCCGATCCCGGGCGGGGTGGTGGGCATGGCGCTGCTGTTGCTGGCGTTTGCCCTGGGCTGGGTCAGACCGGCGACCCTGCAATTGGGGGCCGGTGTGTTGATGGCCGAAATGCTGTTGTTTTTCATCCCTGCACTCATGAGCCTGCTTGATTACGGTGTAATCGTGCGTGATGAAGGTTGGCGCATCCTGTTGGTCATTGGCGTGAGTACCTTGCTGGTGATGGTGGTGACGGCGTTTACGGTGGAAGCGGTGTGCCGCTGGAGGATGCGTCATGAAGTTTGAACTGATGCCCATGTTCTGGCTGCTGTTCACGCTGTTGACCTACGCCTTCAGCCGCTGGCTGTACCGGCGTACCGGGCGATACCTGTTGTCTCCGCTGATCCTGGTCCCGGCCTTGCTGCTAGCCGTGGCCGTGCCGTTGCACACTGCCTATGCTGAATACTCAAGCAATACCCATTGGCTGATGCTGGTTCTGGGGCCGGTAACGGTGGCCTTTGCCGTACCGATCTGGCAGCAACGCAATTTGCTGGCCCGTCACTGGGTGGCGTTGCTGCTGGGGATGCTGGCGGGCAGCGCGGCATCCATTGGCAGTTCATTCTGGCTGGCCCGGGCGCTGGCGCTGGACACCTCATTGACCATGTCGCTGGTGCCGCGCTCCATCACCACACCGTTTGCCATGCCGCTGGCACAGGATCTGGGTGGCGTACCTGAGCTCACGGCGGTGTTTGTAATGTTCACCGGTGTGTTTGGCGCGTTGCTGGGCGGTATTTTGCTCAAGTGGCTGCCGCTGCGCAGCAGTCTGGCCCGGGGCGCCCTGTTTGGTATCGGCGCTCATGGCGCAGGGGTCAGCCGTGCCCGCGAAGTGGGCAGTGAGGAAGGCTCGGTAGCAGGGCTGGTGATGGTGCTGACGGGCATCCTTAACCTGTTTGCCGCGCCGTTGCTGGCGATGGTGTTCTAGTTCTTAAACCCGCCACATACCCCGTGGGAACGGGCTTGCTCGCGATTGACTCAACTCGGTCTGACTGAAAAACCGTGTCGATGCCATCGCGAGCAAGCCCGCTCCCACAGAATTTTTTGGGCAGCATAAAAAAGGCCGCTGTAAAACAGCGGCCAAGGAAGACGTTCATCAAGGAGCTACAAATCAACGTCAGGGTAAATCGGGGAGAGCAGAGTCGATGCGACTCGATGCGTGTCCGTGTTGCGAAGTCCGGCAAGCTTAAGGGCTGGCCCGCAGCGGAGTAAGCCCGGTTTGGGACAATCTGTATTACAGCTACGGCAACAGTCCTTGTGCGGTAACTATGTGCCGCACACCTGCTGTCGTCACGGTGTTGAATGAGCCTTCACACGGACTCTCCAGGTCGACTTGAACCGTGCACGACGCCGGATGGGCCTGGAGCACTGACAGGAGGTTCACCATGACCCGTAATGAAAAACCCGCATCGCCGATCAACAGCTTCAGCCTCAAACCCAGCGCAGAAGTGATCGAGCGCGTGCGCTCGTTTCTTGACGAGCGACTCCAGCCCCAGGGCCTGGATTGCAGAAGCATCTATCTCAATACGGTGAACAACATCGTTGACCAGACCCTGACGTACAGTCAGAGCCTGCTTGGCCTGGGTGTGGATACGCTGGAGTGGGGTGCTGTGCAGGCCCATGATGACTGGGAGTCGGGGGTGTTTTCCCGGTCCTGGACATTCGATGACAGCCTGCGAGTGGATCAACCGTCCATGGCCGACATCGAGCAGATGATGAAAGACCTGCTCGATGAGGCCAAATACGAGTGGATGGTCTAAAACAATGAGCTGTCAGGCTGGCTGATAACCCATCCGCCAACTGATGGCCTGGCTCGCGGCCAACAAGCGTTTGGCTGCGGGCCCGTTTTCATCGGCGTGGAACAGGGAGGTGGGACCAACCACTGTCAGTACGGCCGCCACCTGACCGGTCGCATTGAACACCGGGGCCGACAAGGCATCGACGCCAGGCATCAGCAAGCCATGGACGAAGTGCAGGCCGCGCTGGCGGATTTGACTGCCAAGTGCGACGTAGGCTGCAGGTGTTTGCAGCGGATGCACCTGATCGGTCTTGAACTCCAGTTCGCGCAAGTCGGCGGTTTCGCGATCCGGTAAAAAAGCGTTGAACACCAGCCCCGTGGATGAGCTCAGCAATGGCAATACCGAGCCCAGCTGGGTCACCACCGTGACCGCCCGCACCGCCGGCTCGATATGCACCACGGTCGCGCCCTGGTTACCCCACACCGCCAAAAAGCAGGTTTCGTTCAAGTCGTCGCGCAGTTCGGCCAGGGGCAGGCTGGCGACCTTGAGCACATCCATGCTGTTGAGCGCAGCCAGTCCCACACGCAACGCCTCGCGCCCCAAACCGTAATGATTGGTGGCGACATTTTGCTCGGCAAACCCGCTGGCAATCAGTGCCTGTAAATAGCGATGCACCTTGCTCGCGGGCATTTGCACGTGTTCGGCCAGGCGCGACAGCGACGTGGAGGGTGAGAGCTCGGCCAGCGCCTTGAGGATGTCAGTGCCGACCTCGGCCGAACGCACTTTTTGTTTGCCGGTGCTGTCGTTGCTGCTGCGGGGCTTTTCCATGGAAGTGTTTATATCTCGGGACGAATGGGCGTCTTTATAGCTTGACGCTTGTTACCAATCAAATTACGTTATGCGTAATTGAATTACGATAAAAATAACGCAGCGACGCGCAAATGCCTTCAGCGCAGGGCGCAGTCATCTGCCTTCTCCATGCTGGAGGCTCCATGAACGTCGATTCGCCTTTGTCAGGTCTTGGCTATCTGTCCGGGTTTGGCAACGAATTCAGCAGCGAAGCATTGCCCGGCGCCCTGCCGGTGGGTCAGAACTCCCCGCAAAAAGCCCCCTACGGTCTGTACGCCGAATTGTTTTCCGGAACTGCGTTCACCATGGTGCGCAGCGAGGCGCGGCGTACGTGGATGTACCGCATCCAGCCGTCAGCCAACCATCCGGCGTTCGTCAAACTGGAGCGGCAACTGGCTGGTGGCCCGTTGGGCACGGTGACGCCGAATCGCTTGCGCTGGAACCCGCTGCCGATTCCTGCCGAGGCTACGGATTTTATCGACGGTCTGGTGGGCATGGTGGCCAATGGCGGGTCGGATAAACCCTCGGGCATCAGCATTTACCATTACTGCGCCAATACTTCGATGCAGCGGGTGTTTTTCAATGCCGACGGCGAAATGTTGCTGGTTCCAGAGTCGGGGCGTTTGCGCATTTGTACCGAACTGGGGCGTCTGGATCTGCAGCCTCTGGAGATCGCGGTCATCCCTCGCGGTCTCAAGTTTCGTGTCGAGTTGCTTGACCCGCAGGCCCGCGGCTATGTTGCCGAGAACCATGGTGCACCGCTGCGCCTGCCTGATCTGGGGCCGATTGGCAGTAATGGCCTGGCCAACCCTCGCGACTTTCTGACTCCGCTCGCCCACTACGAAGACGGTGCGCTCCCTACGCAACTGGTGCAAAAATTTCTTGGTGAGTTGTGGGGCTGCGAGCTGGATCATTCGCCGCTCAACGTAGTGGCCTGGCATGGCAACAACGTGCCGTACAAATACGATCTGCGCCGCTTCAACACCATCGGCACTGTCAGCTTCGATCATCCCGATCCATCGATTTTTACTGTTTTGACTTCGCCTACCAGCGTACCGGGACTGGCCAACCTCGATTTCGTGATTTTCCCGCCGCGCTGGATGGTGGCTGAAAACACTTTCCGGCCACCCTGGTTCCACCGCAACCTGATGAACGAATTCATGGGCCTGATCCAGGGCAGTTACGATGCCAAGGCCGAAGGCTTCCTGCCCGGCGGTGCATCGCTGCACAGCTGCATGAGCGCCCACGGGCCGGACGGCGAAACCTGTACCAAAGCCATTGCGGCCGAGCTGCAACCCAGCAAGATCGAAAACACCATGGCCTTTATGTTCGAAACCAGCCAGGTGTTGCGCCCCAGCCGGTTCGCCCTGGAGTGCCCGCAGCTGCAATCGAACTACGACGCTTGCTGGGCCACGCTGCCCGTGACCTTCACCCCGAACCGGAGATAACCCATGACCCAGTCCACTTTGACCCGCAGCTGGATCGCCTCCGCCAACGGCCACAGCGACTTCCCCCTGCAAAACCTGCCCATGGGCATTTTCAGCATTGATGGCTCGGCGCCACGTAGCGGGGTGGCTATTGGCGATGCCATTTTCGACCTGGAAGCCGGGCTGGCAGCGGGGCTGTTTGAAGGTCAGGCCAAGATAGCCGTAGAGGCTTCGTTGGGCGGGGCGTTGAATAGCTACTTTGCCCTGGATCGGGGCGCCCGGGTTGCCCTGCGCGAGCGTTTGCAGGAACTGCTGGGGGAGGGCAGTTCCCTGCGCGGCAAAATCGAAGCCCAGGGTTCCCGCCTGCTGCCACTGGCAGCTGATTGCCAGATGCACCTGCCGGCCAAAATCGGCGACTACACCGACTTTTATGTGGGCATTGAGCACGCCAAAAACGTCGGCAAGCTGTTCCGCCCGGACAACCCGCTGCTGCCCAACTACAAGTATGTGCCGATTGGCTATCACGGGCGCGCCTCGACCATTCGCCCGTCCGGTGCCGAAGTTCGGCGCCCTAAAGGCCAGACCTTGCCTGCCGGGCAGACCGAGCCAACCTTTGGCCCGTGCGCCCGCCTGGACTACGAACTGGAACTGGGCATCTGGGTTGGCAAAGGCAATGACATGGGCGATGCCATCCCGGTCAGCGAAGCTGCAGAGCACATTGCCGGCTTCTGCCTGCTCAATGACTGGTCGGCACGGGACATCCAGGCCTGGGAATACCAGCCGCTGGGCCCGTTTCTGTCCAAAAGCTTTATCACCAGTATCTCGCCGTGGGTGGTGAGTGCCGAGGCGCTGGAACCATTCCGTCGCGCGCAACCGGCCCGTCCTGAGGGTGATCCACAGCCACTGGCTTACCTGCTCGATACCAGGGATCAGGCCAATGGCGCGCTGGATATCGAACTTGAAGTGCTGCTGCTGACCGAGGCGATGCGTGAGCAGAACCTGCCAGCCCATCGTCTGGGCTTGAGCAACAGCCTGAACATGTACTGGACCGCGGCCCAACTGGTGGCTCACCACAGCGTCAACGGCTGCCAGTTGCAGTCCGGTGACCTGTTCGGTTCGGGCACCTTGTCGGGCCCGGCCCGTTCGCAACTGGGCAGCCTGCTGGAAATCACCGAGGGCGGTAAACACCCGATAGAACTGGCTTCAGGCGAAGTGCGTAAATTTCTGGAGGATGGTGACGAAATCATCCTGCGTGCCCGCTGCGCCCGTGAAGGCCATGCTTCCATCGGTTTTGGCGAGTGCCGGGGCAAGGTTGTTGCCGCGCGCTAAAAGGAGCGGGTCATGGAACTCTTCACCTATTACCGCTCAACCTCGTCTTACCGGGTGCGTATCGCGCTGGCCCTGAAAGGGCTGGATTATCAGGCGGTGCCGGTCAATCTGCTCGTACCGGCTGGCGGTGAACACCGTCAGCCGGCGTATCTGGCCATCAACCCGCAGGGCCGCGTGCCGGCCTTGCGTACCGATGAAGGCTGCGTCTTGACCCAGTCGCCAGCAATCATCGAGTACCTTGAAGAGCGCTATCCCCAGGTGGCGTTGCTGTCCGCTGACCTCGCCACCCGCGCTCATGAACGGGGGGTAGCGGCTCTGGTTGCTTGTGATATCCACCCGTTGCACAACGTCAGCGTGCTCAATCGCCTGCGCCAGTTGGGGCAGGATGAGGAGCAGGTGGTGGAGTGGATCGGTCACTGGATCGGCCAAGGGCTGGCAGCCATCGAGCAGTTGATCGGTGACGAAGGTTACTGCTTTGGCGCGCAGCCCGGGTTGGCGGATGTGTATTTGATCCCTCAGCTGTACGCGGCGCAGCGTTTTGGCGTGCCAATGGCGGCGTACCCGCGCATTGCCCGAGTGGCAGCGCTGGCTGAGCAACACCCGGCCTTTATCCTGGCGCATCCGGCCAATCAGCCTGACACGCCTGCCTGACTTCACTCTGTGTGTGGGAGCGGGCTTGCTCGCGATCGAATCAACGCGGTCTTGCGTAATAACCGCATTGCCTGCATCGCGAGCAAGCCCGCTCCCACAGAAACCTATCCCGCCGGGATATGTCCGAAACCCTGAAAACCGCGCAGGCTTATTCCTGAGCTCTTCAACGAATTTTCTGGCGCCACCTATACTGGCGTTTACCCATAATCGTTCGAGGGCCTGATGATGTTTGCTCTTATGCAAAGCGCTCAGCTCGAGTCGCTGCACCTTAGTGTAGACCCCGTTACAGGCCTTAAAGCCGTGATAGCCATCCACAACACTCGCCTGGGGCCGGCGCTGGGGGGCTGTCGTTATCTTGCTTACCCCAATGACGAAAGTGCAGTCGGTGATGCCATCCGCCTGGCCCAAGACATGAGCTACAAAGCCGCGCTGGCAGGGCTGGCTGTTGGAGGGGGGCAGGCGGTGGTGGTGCGTGCGGCCCACGTTGATAGTCGCGCGGCGCTGTTTGAGGCTTTTGGTCGCTGTGTGGACCAACTGGACGGGCGCTATATCACGGCAATTGACAGCGGCACCTCCACTGCCGATATGGACTGCATTGCCCAGCACACCCGGCATGTCACCAGCACCACTGCTGCGGGGGATCCTTCGCCGCATACGGCCATGGGGGTTTTTGCCGGCATTCGCAGCACCGCATCGTCGCGATTGGGTAGCGACAACCTCGAAGGTTTGCGGGTGGCGGTGCAGGGCCTGGGCAAAGTGGGTTACGCGCTGGCCGAACAGCTGCATGCTGCGGGCGCCGAATTGCTGGTCTGCGATACCGACCCCGGCAAAGTGCGCCTGGCCATGGAACAACTGGGGGCGCACCCGATTGCCTGCGAAGCCTTGCTCAGCACACCCTGCGATATCCTTGCGCCGTGTGGTCTGGGCGGCGTATTGAACTGGCACAGCGTCGCGCAACTGCGCTGCTCGGCTGTGGCCGGGTGTGCCAATAACCAGCTGACCAATCTACAAGTGGCCGATCAGCTCGAGCGGCGGGGGATTTTGTATGCCCCGGATTACGTCATCAATTCCGGCGGGCTGATCTATATGGCCCTGACCCATGAAGGTGCCGCCCCCGAGGCCATCAACCAGCAGTTGCTGCAGATCAGTCAGCGCCTGACCGGCATCTATGCTCACGCCCAGGCCGAAAAGCGTTCACCGGCACGGGTTTCGGACGAGCTGGCTCATCAATTGTTGTACCCCAAGGACTGAACACAGGCCAGGTCCAGTTCCGGGCCTTCCATGGCAAAGCGTGTTTCAAACTCTTCCAACCCCGCATGCACCTGTTGCAACGCTTCGATCTGATTCATTACGGCGTGTTTTTTGCGGGCGATGGCGTTGCTCACGACCTCCCATGGCAGCGTCTGGCCGCGGTGTTGATCAAGGATGGCCTGCATTTCCTTGAGCTTGAAGCCCAGCTGTTGCGCGCATTTGATAAATGTCAGCAGTTCAACGCTTTGCTCGCTGTAGATGCGATAAGCGCCACGGCGTTGCGGTGCAGGTAACAGGCCGATTTCTTCGTAGTGGCGAATGCTTTTGACGGTGGTGCCCGACAATTGGGCGGCTTTGCCGATGTACATGAAAAGTCCTTTTAATCGCCGCCCGCCGAATTATCGAGTGGCGAGCTTGCGTGCCTCTAGAAGCCAGGCGTCTCTTTGATGAGGCGTGGCGTTCAGGATGGGGCCAAACGTCAGGGTGGCGGTGGGTTTTATGCCACAGAACGCCAGTGTGGTTTTGCGTATCTGATGCAACCCCGGCATGCGGTACACCCATCTGTAGTACCACGGCGGGGTGTCCATCGTCACCAGCAGGTGCGCGCTGCGGCCTTTCAGTAGCTTGTCGGGGAAAGCCTTGCCCTTGCGGTATTGAAAGGCAAAACCGGGCAGCAGGATGCGATCGAAAAAGCCTTTGAGCAATGCGGGGATTCCGCCCCACCAGATCGGGTAGACCAGCACCAGGTGTTCGGCCCAGAGGATGTTGGCCTGGGCGTGGAGCAGGTCAGGCTCCAGTGCCTGGACCTCCTGATAGCCTTCGCGCAGCACCGGGTCGAAGCGCAGGGCGCCCAGGCGCATGATGCGTACTTCATGGCTGGCATCCTTGGCGGCAGCTATGTAGCTGTCTGCCAGTGCGCTACAGAAACTGTTCGTGCCGGGGTGACCGAGAATCACCAGTACTCGCTTGCTCATCATGACGCCAACCTCAAAGGGGGCCTTTGAGGGTAGAGGCTGCCCCGTAGGGGAGAGTCAAGCGAGAACCGGGGGCGATTACTCGCTGTCGACCAGCAACTCGGACAGGGCGTCCGGCTGGCTCTTGAATGCCTTGGCAAACACATCGCGATTTTTCGCCATGTAGATACCGGCTTCTTCGACTTGCTGCTCGTTCAGGGACGGCACAGCTTTTTGCAACACTTCGGCCAGCAACTCTGCCAGTTCCAGCATTTTGTCATGACGGTCAGCTTCGGCTTTATCCATGAACAAACGCTCCAGATCTCGGCTGCTGCGGTATACCACTTCGACGGCCATTTACCACCTCATATGCCTTCACGTAAATTATCTAGCGATTACTGTATTTATATACAGCTAAAAGGATAAGCCAATCATCGGGATTTGAATAGCGGCTTTTTCACTCTAGCTGTAATTGATAGGCGCAGCGGGCGCCCGACGTGTCTAATTGCCGCCCGCCATCATCTTAAGTGAGCAGCATCAGGCTGCCACATGGCCTTTTTTCTGCATGTTAAAAGCGTCATGTGCATCGCGGATGATCCGTTCGAGTCGATTCAAGGAGCTGCATCGTGAGAGTTAACAAAGCTGAGAAGCTACGTCGCCAGGTTCATGAACTGGCCGAGTCGATGGGCAACCTGTTCGTCGAAACCTTCCATTACCTGGCATTGTTTGCCATTGGCGCGGTCACTGCCTGGGCGGCGGTGATGGAATTCCTGGGAATGGTGGAGAAGGGCAACATCACGATTGATGACATCCTGCTGCTGTTTATCTACCTCGAGCTGGGGGCAATGGTCGGGATTTATTTCAAGACCAACCACATGCCCGTGCGCTTCCTGATTTATGTGGCGATCACGGCGCTGACCCGCTTGCTGATTTCCAATGTGTCCCATCACAACCCGCCAGACATGGGAGTGGTGTACCTGACCGGGGCGATCCTGTTGCTGGCCTTCGCCATTCTGGTGGTGCGCTATGCGTCTTCGCAGTTCCCGTCGGTGAAGATCGAGAACCCTCATCGCAAGACCGGTGCCGGTTCCGGCGAGCATCCGGAAGTGGAGAAGGGGGAATTGTAAGTCGATTTTACATATGAAAAAGGGCGGGCTTACCAAGGTAAGCCCGCCCTTTTTTGTGCCTCACTGACGTTCAATCAGCTGATCTTGTCGAGTTCCTTTTCTTTCTCCAGGAACTCTTCTTCAAGCAAGTCATCAGCGGTCTGCTTTGGCTCTTTTGCCTCAAACCCTTCCGGGGCGAGGGTCACTGTACGTTTGCCACGCAGCTTGCCGAACAGGTGCTCCAGAGCGTGCTCCAGTTTTTGAGCAGCACCCTCCACAGCCTGGGTCAGTGAATCAGCGTCGTGGGATACGAGAATTGGCTGGTGTCCTTTAGGTCGAGCCTCCATTTTGCAGCGTTTGTCCTTGGGACCGGACTTGCCGCCATTTTCATCACTGAGATGGACCTCGACCCGGGTCAGATCTTCCAAATGGCGTTCGAGCGTGACTTCAACAGTAGCGGTGACCCAGTCTTGGGTGCGTTTGTCACTGTCGATGTGTTTATCGGAAAAGACGTGAGTAAGCATAGTTCTTCCCTTATATAAGCGTGCTCGTGTGAGGTCTGACGGCCTTGGGTGTACAAAGGTTCATCGTCATCGCTCAGTTACAGTGTTTGGGCCGATGAGCAAATATTTCAAGCACTATTTTCAGGAAGTCTTTCAAGTCGTGACCGGTGTCAGTCTTTGCCTGTAGGAAAAGCCCGCGTGTGCGGGCTTTAGCCAATTTAAATCAAAATGCGACAGAGGTTTGTACATAGAGCGTGCGTGGCTCGCCCACGTATTTGCCCTTGTTGTTGTCGTCAAACGAGCGGGTGTAATACTCGTGGTTGAGGATGTTTTTGACCCCCACAGCCACGTTAAGGTCGGACAGCTGGTGGCCAAAGTCATAGCCCACACGGCTGTTGAAGACCATATAGCCTGGGATCAAACCGGTGCTGCCGTCAGCGCTTTCGGCGCGGGTATTGGCGTTGTCGGCGAACTGGTTGCTTTGGAAGGTGCTGTCCAGGTTGGCTTTCCACGGCCCCTCGGTATAGCCGACGCCGATGCTGCCTTTGTTTTTCGAGGAGAACGGCACACGATTGCCTTTGTTCGGCCCATCTTCGCGGATGGTCGCGTCAACATAGGCATAGGTGGCGTATACGTCGAACCCCGCCAGTACCGGGCTCAGGCCATCCAGCGCGTAGTTGACGCTGGCCTCGATGCCCTGATGACGGGTCTTGCCCCGGGCGATCACCGTGTCGGTGGTTTGGTTGCTGTCGTACTGGTTGTTGAAGTTGATCAGAAATGCGCCGATCTCCGCGCGCAGGTTGCCATTGTCGTAGCGAGTGCCAATTTCCCAGGTGCGCGCTTTTTCCGGTTTTACTTCGCCGCCGGTGACCCGGTTCGGCATCTGGCTGTACTGCACGCTGCCGAAGGAGCCTTCGGTATTGGCATACAGATTCCAGCTGTCGGTCACGTGGTACATCACGTTCAGGGCGGGAAGCGGAGTGTTGTAGTCGCCCTTGTATTTGACGTTGGTCAGCAAGTTGGTTTGCTGTTGTTCAATCATTTCGTAGCGAATGCCCGGAGTGAAGGTCCATTTGCCGATGTCGATCTTGTCGTCGATAAAGAATGCATGGGCTTCGGTGGCACCACGGGTGTCGCGGTCATTGCGGCTGTTGGTGGTGGGCAGTTCATTGGCGGCAATCGGCGTGCGGTAGCGCAACTCATGGCCGGCTTCGTTGATATAACGATAACCTGCGCCCACTTCGTGGCTGCTGTTGCCCAGATCAAAGCCCTGGGCTATACGGGTTTCGATCCCGCGCACCCAATATTCCCGCGGTGACAGCGAGAGGAAGCTGCCCTGGTCCAGATAGCCGCTGCGCAGGGTCTTGGTGAAGAAGCTGTTGACGGTGAATTCACGGCGATCTTCCTGGTAGCGATAGCCAAAGTTGACCAGGGTGCGACGGCCCCAGAACTTGTCGTTCGGGCGGGTCGACTGATACGGGTCAGCCTTGTAGGCCGCGGTGCTCAGGCCGCCGGGCATATCGGCCTCGCCATCGTAGTACTGGGCCATGGCGTGCAGGCTGTTGGCTTCGTCGATCTGATAGTTGCCCTTGAGGATCAGGTCGTCGATGCGTGTGTCGCTATGCTGGCGCCAGTCGCCGCCGCGCACGCCGGAATACAGCAGGGCGCCGCCGAGGCCGTTGTCGGCGGTGCCGCCGGCCAGCAGGTTGGCGGTTTTCTTGAAGCCATCCTGGGTGGACGATGGGCTGGTTTCGGTTTGCAGGCCAACTTTTACAGTCGGTTCGTCGGGAATGGCGCGGGTCACGAAGTTGACGATACCGCCGACGTTCTGCGGCCCATACCGCACGGCACCGCCGCCACGCACTACGTCTACCGCATCCATATTGCCCATGCTGATGGGGGCAAACGACAGCTGCGGCTGACCGTAGGGGGCGAAGGGCACGGGAATGCCGTCCATCAACACGGTGGAGCGGGTTGCCAGGCGTGGGTTTAACCCACGGATACCAAAGTTGAGCGCCATGTCGTGGCTGCCGGTACCGTTGTTTTCCGGGGCGTTGACGCCGGGGATGCGATTGAGCACTTCGCGGGCGCTGGTAGCGCCCTGGCGTTCAAACTCTTCGCGACGGATCACGTCGCGGGCGCCGGGGTGTTCGAACACATCGGTTTGCGCCGCGTCGCCGAGCCAGTCACCCACCACGCTGGAAGCGCCCAGCTCAATGCTTACCGGAGCTGTCGAGGTGGTTGCAGGTTGCAGGCTGAATGCCCCCAGGCCTTCAGCGCGGGCTTGCAGGCCGGTACCTTCGAGCAGGGCTTGCAAGCCTTGTTCTGGATCGTAGGTGCCTTCCAGGCCCTTGCTCTGAATACCGCTGGCGGCGGCGGAGCTGAACGAAATCAGCACCCCGGCTTCGCGTCCGAATTGGTTGAGAGCGTTTTCCAGCGTTGAAGGTGCGATGTGGTAAGCCTTGGTGTCGGCAAGCGCCATCGGCAGGACGCTGAAACTCAAACTGGCACCTAATAGCAAGCGGGCCAGGGACGTAAGACGGAAGGGCTGAGCGGGCATGAGGGATCCTGTGGGGATGAGAATCTAAGTGGCTTACCTTCTCTGTCACGCCAGATCCGAAATCGGCTCACATTTTTTGAAAATAAAATGCACACCCTTTGTGGGAGCGGGCTTGCTCGCGATTGGATCGCCGTGGTGTGACTGGCAGACCGCGTTGTTGCCATCGCGAGCAAGCCCGCTCCCACAACAAGCTCGCTGCTACAACACGTCCGTTTGCACAGAGCCGTTACACCCGCGCTTCAACCGTTACCCAATAGCGGGTAAAGCGCTTGATTCGCACTGGCAAGCTGACGGCAAGCAGGTCCAGCACGCGTTCGCTGTCGTCCACCGGGTAGGTGCCGGAGATCAGCAGGTCGGCGACTTTTGGGTCGCAGTTGAGCTGGCCCCGGCGATAGCGGCCCAGTTCGACGAGAAAATCCGCCAGGCGCATATGCGCAGCAACCAGCATGCCGTCGGTCCACGCACCGCTCCCCGCATCCAGAGGGCGCGGGGTGTTCCAGGCCAGGCGGGTGAAGCTCAGTTGCTGGTGCGGCTCAACCCACAATGCACTACCCGTATGCGCCGTTGGCATCAACGCAACCCGGCCCTCGAACACGGCGATTTCAGTGCGGTCGCCAAATTGGCGCACATTCAGGCGCGCCGCCTGGGGTTGCACGGTGCCTTGGGCGGTACGCACCAGCAGTGGGCGAGAATCCCGGGCGGCAGTCAGCAGCATTTCGCCTTCGAGCAGGCGGATGACTCGTTGCTGGGCATCGAATTTCACATCCACCGCGCTGGCGGTGTTGAGCTGGAGCTGGCTGCCATCATGCAACTGCAGGTTGCGCCGCTGGCCCACCGGTGTGCTGAAGTCTGCCAGCAACGGGGTGACGGGCAACTGCTCGCGCAGGCCCCAGGTCAATGCCGAGCCTGCGCCTAAAAGCAGCAACAGCTTCAATGCCTGACGGCGACTGCTGCTTTTGGGCGCGTTCAGGGCCGCATGGGCCAGTGGCGACGACAAACCGCGCAAGCGCTGGTTGATGCGCTGGATATGCTCCCACGCCCGCTGGTGTTCAGGATGGGCGTGTAACCATTGCTCCCAGGCCTGCTGGCGCCTGGGACTGAGCGCACCGCCCTGCATTTCGACCAGCCAGCTGACTGCTTGCTCGGCCACCGCCGTGCCGATGTCGGGCGGTGCATTGAAGGCACCGTTCACAGGGCGAAGTAGCAACGCAGGGCTGCCTTGCTCAAATGACGTTTGACCGTGGCAATCGAGATACCCAGTTGAGCGCCAATTTCGGCGTAGCCCAGGCCATCGACCTGAGCCAGTAAAAAGGCGCGTTTGACCGGGGAAGGCAGGCCGTCGAGCAATTGATCGAGCTCCATCAGGGTTTGCAGAATGATTGCGCGTTCTTCTTCACTGGGGGCAACCTGTTCGGGCAGGTCAGCCAGGGCCTGCAGGTAGGCGCGCTCCAGATCCTGGCGGCGATAGTGATTGAACAGCACGCGCTTGGCGACCACGGTCAAAAACGCCCGGGGTTCGCCAGGGGCCGGGGTTTCGCGGGCGGTCAGCAGCCGCATGAAAGTGTCCTGGGCCAGGTCGGCGGCATTCTGCGGGCAGCCGAGCTTGCGCCGTAACCATCCCGTGAGCCAGCTGTGGTGGTCCTGATACAGAACCTCGACGGTGTTTGACTGCGACAACGACCACTCCGGCTGCGCTGAATAACGCTTTAGAGAACAAGAATTGTTCGCATTGTAGGGGTGGCTTTATGCATTGAGCAATCACCACTTATCAAGGGCGGTCGCGCAGCCCGTCATCTGCTTTTGCATATGAGAATATTTATCATTAGTATCGCTTTCCTTTTGCCTGCGCATCGATCTCCATGACCCCACCCGAATTCAAGGATGGCCCTACCAGCGAACCGCGCCAGGGACGAGCGCATTTCCTGCAGGTGTTTCTTAGCCAACGTCCGCAGATGGAAGCGCTGGTGAGCCGCCGCGTGGGCTGCCGGGCTACGGCCGCTGATCTGGTGCAGGATTTGTTTTTGCGGTTTTGGCGGCGGCCGTTGGTGCAGGTTGAAGAGCTGAGCACCTATCTGCTGCGCTGTGCGGGCAATATCGCCATCGACCATTTGCGCAGCGAAGGTACGCGCGAGCGGGTCAGCCATCACTGGCAGCCTGAACCGGACGCCAGAAGCTGCGAGCCCCAGGCCGCTCTGGAAGCCGGAAATGACTTGCGCCAGGTCGAGGCGGCATTGCGCAGCCTGCCCGAGCGCACGCGGCATATCTTTTTGCTCAACCGTATTCACGGTCGCACCTATGCCGAGATCGCCAAGGTCATGGGCGTGTCGCAAAGTGCTGTCGAAAAACACATGATGCGTGCCCTGGAGGCCTGCAAGGCCAGTCTGCGTGAGCCGCCATCAGGGACAGCATTGTGAACCGCCATTCGAGAGTTGCCGTGACAGCCGAGCAAGAGCGTGCCGCGTTGGACTGGCTCAGTGTGCTGCACGACCGGCCCGACAGTGGCGATCAGGCCACCTTCAGTCGCTGGCTGCAGGCTGACCCTGCCCATGCCGAGGCCTATGCCCAGGCGCAGGTGGTGTGGGAGCTGAGTGAAGTGGCGGCCAGTACCCTGGCTGACGAAGAGTCGCTGGCCCTTCAGCGATACCTGTCGGCTATGGATACATCCCGGCGCGGTCGCCTGCGGCATTGGGCCGGTGGGTTGGCCATTGCTGCATGCCTGCTGCTGATGGTCGGTGTATTTGCCGGTTGGCAACCGGCGCGCTGGGTGGACGATCTGGGCGCGGACTATGTGAGCGCGCCTGGGCAAGTGCGCACTGTGGTGCTGGCCGATCAAACGCAGGTCACGCTGGATGCCGACAGCGCCATTGCGGTGAACTTCAGTGGTGGTGAACGCCATGTGCAATTGCGCCGTGGCGTGGCCTTCTTTCACGTCACCCATACCGGCGCGCCCTTTGTGGTAGATGCCGACGGCGGTGAAGCGCGGGTCCTGGGCACCGAATTTGAGGTGCGCCTGCAACCGGGCGGGGCGCAAGTCACGGTGTTGTCCGGGCGGGTAGGGGTCAAGGCTGGCAAGGATTCGGCTCAGCAGATTCTTACTGCCGATCAGCAAATTGCCTACGACGCTGGGGTTACCGATGCAGTGCATCACGTTGACAGCCAGAGCCGCCTGGGCTGGCGCTCGGGCTGGTTGAGCTATTACAAAACCCCGCTGGCTGATGTCGTGGCCGATCTCAGGCGTTATTACCCGGGGCAGATTGTGTTGCTCAACAGCCAGTTGGGTGCCAGGAAAATCAGCGGCAGTTTCCCCAGCCAGGACCCGCAAGCCGTACTCAATTCGTTGCAGGGCGTGCTCGGATTTGAGCAGCACAGTGTGTTAGGACTGATTGTGTTGCGTTGACGCGCCCTCCACATATCCCTGTGGGAGCGGGTTTGCTCCCACCGTTTTCCCACAGGCGGTCTGTGGCGTCATCGCGGATTTTTTTTCATTGCGTGGTGAGGTAAACCCCGGCGCCATCCGTGTAGTGCTTGAAAATGCGAAAAATTCGTATTCCGTATCAGGTCAACACACAGGTCATGAGCATGAAGTCCAGGGCAAGTTCGGTGAAACAGTGGTTGGGAGCTTCTGCATTCGTGATGGCCGGGTTGGCGCTAAACCCGCTTTATGCGGCCATGGCTGCCGAGGCGCCGCAACAGCAGGCCGAAGCCTTGTTCGATTTCAACCAGCCGGCGAAACCTCTGCCCCAGGCGCTCAACGACTTTTCCCGGCTGACTGGCCTGAGCGTGGTCTACACCGATGAAGCCCCCTTTGGCCTGCAAGCGCCGGCGATCAAGGGGCGCATGAGCGCCGGGCAGGCTTTGCAGCAGTTGCTCGCGCAGTCTGGCTTCAATGGGCGGCGTACCGACGCCAACACTTTTGCCCTGGAACCCCAGCCCACCGCAGGCGCCCTGAACCTGGGGGCCACCAGCATTACCTCGCTGGCCACAACCGACACCAGCTACCAGCCACCAGCCACCACTTCGGTGATGCGCGGCACGGGCTCATCCATGGAAGTGCCGCAAACCATCAATGTGGTTGCCGCCCAGGTGATTCGCGACCAGGCGCCGCGCAATCTGGATGATGCCCTGAACAATGTCAGCGGCATCACCCAGGGCAACACGCTGGGCAGTACCCAGGACTCGGTGATGAAGCGCGGCTTTGGTGACAACCGTGACGGTTCGATCATGCGCGACGGTATGCCGCTGGTGCAGGGCCGGGCGATGAACGCTGCCACCGAACGGGTCGAAGTGCTCAAGGGGCCGGCCTCGTTGCTCTACGGGATTCAAGATCCGGGTGGTGTCGTCAACGTGGTCAGCAAAAAGCCGCAGCTGGAGCAGTACAACGCGGTGACGGTGCGTGGGTCAACCTATGGCTCGGGTAAAAACGGCGGCGGTGGCAGCCTCGACAGCACCGGCCCGCTGGGTGATTCGGGGCTGGCCTACCGGATGATCATCGACCATGAAGATGAAGATTACTGGCGCAATTTTGGGGTGCATCGCGAAACCCTGATCGCGCCGTCGCTGGCCTGGTACGGCGACAACACCCAAGTACTGCTGGCGTACGAACACCGCGAGTTCCTGACCCCCTTCGACCGTGGGACGGCCATCAATCCGGCGACCAACCATCCGCTGGACATTCCGGCCACGCGCCGCCTGGACGAGCCGTTCAACAATATGGAAGGGCGCTCGGACCTGTACCGCCTTGAAGTCGATCACGACCTCAACGACGACTGGAAAGCCCATTTCGGCTACAGCTGGAACCGCGAAACCTACGACGCCAGCCAGGTTCGGGTTACCAAGGTCAACTCCGACGGCACCCTGACGCGCAAAATGGACGGCACCAAAGGTGCCATCACCACCGACCGTTTCAGCACCTTCAGCTTGCAGGGCAAGGTTCAGGCCGCTGGCATGCAGCATGACCTGGTGTTTGGCGTGGACGACGAATACCGCAAAATCTATCGCGCCGAGCTGATCCGCCAGGACAGCCAGTCCACGTTCAATTACGAAAACCCGGTGTACGGCAATGAAGTCGCCGGTACCACCGTGAGCGCCAGTGACAGCAACCAGACCGACTTGCTGCGCAGCGACTCGTTGTTTGCCCAGGACTCGATCCACCTCACCGACCAATGGATTCTGGTGGCGGGCGCACGCTTTCAGAAGTACGACCAACTGGCGGGCAAAAGCATTCCGTTCAAGGCCAGCACCGATACCAACGGGGTGAAATGGATCCCGCGGGCCGGGCTGGTATACCGCTACACCGATGAGCTGTCGTTCTATGGCAGCTACACCGAATCGTTCAAGCCCAACTCCTCGATCGCTCCGCTGACGGGCGGCGTAGTACTGGACTCCTCCATCGCCCCGGAGCAGTCAAAATCCTGGGAACTGGGGGCCAAGCTGGATATCCCGGGCCGTATCACTGGCACCCTGGCCTTGTACGACATCAAAAAGCGCAATGTGCTGGTGTCCTCCACGGTGGACGATGTCACCGCCTATTCGGCCGCGGGTGAAGTTCGTTCCCGGGGCCTGGAACTGGACGTCAGCGGCCAGTTGACGGACCAGTGGAGCCTGATCGGCAGCTATGCCTATACCGATGCCGAGGTGACCAAAGACACCACCTACCAGGGCATGCGTCTGCAGAACGTGGCCAAGAACAGCGGTTCGCTGTCGGCGGTCTATGACTTTGGCAGCATCGTGGGCGGTGACAAGCTACGCGTTGGCGCAGGCGCGCGCTATGTGGGCGAACGGGCGGGGGATGCCCTGAACGACTTCGATCTGCCGGGTTACACCGTGGCCGATGCCTTTGCTACCTACGACACCAAGGTTGAGGGGCAAAAGGTCAAATTCCAGTTCAACGTCAAAAACCTTTTCGACCGCACTTACTACACCTCGGCGGCCAGCCGCACCTTTGTCTCCATCGGCGATGCGCGGCAACTCACATTTTCCAGCACTCTGGAGTTCTAAGGCCGCCAGGGTTACCTGAACACCGCCCGAAACTCCCCCGGCGTGCCGCCCAGGCTTTGCTTGAAGCGGTTGGCGAAGTGGCTGGCGCTGGCGAAGCCACAGGCCAGTGCAACATGGCCCAACGCCAGTGTGCTGTTGCGCAGCAGGTCGCGGGCGCGGGCCAGGCGGCGGGCCAGCAGGTATTGATGGGGCGGTACGCCAAAGCTTTCGCGGAACATGCGGGCAAAGTGGTAAGGCGATAGCGCGCACTGCGCTGCCAACTGGCCGATGTTCAGCGGTTCGGCCAGCCGGTGCTCGATGTATTCCACCAGTTGGCGGCGCTGATAGGCCGCCAGCCCGCCCTTGAGTTGCAGCCCGTCACGCAGCCCCACCTGGGTCAGTACGGCATGGTCGAGCAGGGCGCTGGCCAGGCTGCTGGTGAGCAGGCGTTCGGCGGGCTCGTCCCAGTTGGTCTGGATCAGTTGATGAAAGCGGCGGGTTTGCTGTTCGTCATCCTGAAAGGTCAGTTCCCGCAATTGCATCTCCCGGGGTTCGCGGTCGAGCAGGGCGATGCAGCCCAGGGCTAATTGCTCCTGGCTGACATACACATGGGCCAGGCGTATTTCGCCATTGATCACCCACGCCGATTGATGATCGGCGGGCAGCACGCAGAGCTTGCCCGGTGAGCCCTTGGCGCCGGGTTGTTCGCGTCTGAAAGTACCGGTGCCGCCGGAGATATAGCACGACAAGGTGTGGTGCGTCGGTGCTTCATACTCACGGGCATCGTGGTGGTTGGTCCACACAGCAGCGGCCAAGCCTTCACCCAGCTCGGCACTGTGCACCAGACGGGCATTGGGCGAGCTGTTCATGGACTGGAAGACTTGCAGGGTATCGAATGCGGGCATGCTCGCATCCTACTCCGTCGCACTGCGGCTGCCAGCCCCGACCCCACAAAAGCGCAAGAATCTGCAAGTGCGGCCCAGGCAGCGGGCCCAGACTGAAGGCCATTGTCTGGAGTGCGCCATGAACCTGTTTTTATATGTAATGACTGTCTTGATCTGGGGCACCACCTGGATCGCCCTGAAATTGCAATTGGGGGTGGTGGCGATACCGGTGTCCATCGTTTACCGCTTTGGTCTGGCGGCGTTGGTGCTGTTTGCCGTGCTGTTGCTCAGCCGCAAGTTGCAGGTGATGAACAGGCGCGGGCATCTGATTTGCCTGGCCCAGGGGTTGTGCCTGTTCTGTGTCAACTTCATGTGTTTCTTGACCGCCAGCCAGTGGGTGACCACAGGCCTGATCGCGGTGGTGTTTTCTACCGCCACATTGTGGAATGCGCTGAATGCGCGGATTTTCTTCAAGCAGAAAATCGCCCGCAACGTGATCGCCGGCGGTGCCCTGGGCATGCTCGGGCTGGGCCTGTTGTTCTGGCCGGAATTGAGCGGGCATGCCGCCACACCGCATATTGCCCTCGGACTGGGGCTGGCGTTGATCGGCACCCTGTGTTTTTCGGCGGGCAACATGCTGTCCAGCCTGCAACAGAAAGCCGGGCTCAAGCCGCTGACCACCAATGCCTGGGGCATGCTGTATGGTGCCAGCATGCTGGCGGTGTACTGCGCGCTAAGGGGTATCCCGTTCGAAATGGAATGGAACACGCGCTATATCGGTTCGCTGTTGTACCTGGTGATACCGGGCTCGGTGATCGGCTTTACCGCGTACCTGACCCTGGTCGGGCGCATGGGGCCGGAGCGCGCGGCATATTGCACGGTGTTGTTCCCGCTGGTGGCGCTGAATGTGTCGGCCTTTGCCGAAGGCTACCAGTGGACCCCCCCGGCGTTGGCCGGGTTGGTGCTGGTGATGCTGGGTAACGTGCTGGTGTTTCGCAAACCCAAGCCGGTGGCATTGAACGCCAAGCTGGCGTGAGTCTGTAACCTCCTGTGGGAGCGGGCTTGCTCGCGATGGCAGCGACGCGGTGTATCAGTGACACCTCGGCGATCCAATCGCGAGCAAGCTCGCTCTCACAACAGACCTTGCCTCAGCCCTTGAACACCTGCGGGTTGACCAGGTCTTGCGGGCGTTCGCCCAGCAGGGCGCTGCGCAGGTTGGCCAGGGCGCGGTTGGCCATCGCCTCACGGGTTTCGTGGGTGGCCGAGCCGATATGGGGCAGGGTCACGGCGTTTTTCAACGCGAACAAAGGTGATTCGCTCAGCGGTTCTTTCTCGTAAACATCCAGGCCAGCGCCGCGAATGGTGCCGTTTTGCAGGGCTTCGATCAGTGCCGGTTCGTCGACCACCGGGCCACGGGAGATATTCACCAGAATAGCGCTCGGCTTCATCAGCTTGAGTTCGCGCTGGCTGATCAGATGTCGGGTTTTCTCGCTCAATGGCACCACCAGGCAGACGAAGTCCGCTTCGGCCAGCAACTGGTCGAGGCTGCGAAATTGCGCGCCCAGCTCTTGCTCAAGTGCGGTCTTGCGGCTGTTGCCGCTGTACAGGATTGGCATGTTGAAACCCAGCCGGCCACGACGGGCAACGGCTGCGCCGATATTACCCATGCCGACGATACCCAGGGTCTTGCCGTAGACATCGCTGCCGAACAGGGCGGGTGGCACGCTGGCTTGCCATTGGCCGGCCTTGGTCCAGGCGTCCAGCTCGGCGACCCGACGGGCGCTGCTCATGATCAGGGTAAAACCCAGGTCGGCGGTGCTTTCGGTCAGCACGTCCGGGGTATTGGTGAGCATGATGCCGCGTTCGTTGAAGTAGTCGACATCGTAGTTGTCGTAACCCACCGAGACGCTGGAGACGACCTCCAGCTGCCGGGCATGTTCCAGCTGCTTGCGCCCCAGTTTGCGGCCGACGCCGATCAGACCGTGGGCGTGGGGCAGTGCCTCTTCGAATTGGGCGTTGATATCGCCCAGCTTGGGGTTGGGCGCGATGACGTTGAAATCCTGTTGCAGGCGCTCGATCATCGCGGGGGTGACGCGGCTGAAGGCAAGTACGGTTTTCTTGGTGCTGGAAAGGCTCATCTGAACAAGACTCATCGGCTGTCGGGAATGTAAGCACGCTAACATTCTCGCCCGCCCGCTGCCAATCCTTGACCTGTGGGAGCGGGCTTGCTCGCGATTGGATCGTCGGGGTGTGGCAGATACACCGCGTTGTAGCAATCGCGAGCAAGCCCGCTCCCACAAAATCGCAATCAGCTATAGGTGGCCAGTTCAGTCTGATGCGCCGCCAGAATTTCCGGCAGCGAGCTTTTCAAGTATTCGACCCAGGTCTTGATCTTGGCATCCAGGTACTGGCGCGACGGGTAGATGGCGTACAGGTTCAGTTCCTGGGAGCGGTACTTGGGCAGCATGCGCACCAGCGTGCCGTTGCGCAGGCCTTCGATGGCGGCGTACACCGGCAGCACGCCGACACCCATGCCGCTGGTGATCGCGGTTTTCATCGCGTCGGCCGAGTTGACCAGAAACGGCGAAGAGTTGATCAGCACCATTTCCTGGCCTTCCGGGCCTTCAAACACCCATTTGTCCAATGCAATCACCGGGCTGACCAGGCGCAGGCAGGAATGGTTGAGCAGGTCGCTGGGCTTGGTTGCCGTGCCATTGGCTTTCACATAGCCGGGCGATGCACAGACGATGCTGTAGGTAATGCCCAGGCGCTGGGACACAAAACCCGAGTCCGGCAGCTCGCTGGCCAGCACGATGGACACGTCGTAGCCTTCGTTGAGCAGGTCCGGCACGCGGTTGGCCAGGGTCAGGTCGAAGGTCACGTCGGGGTGGGTCTTGCGGTAGCGGGCAATGGCGTCGATCACGAAGTGCTGGCCGATGCCGGTCATGGTGTGCACTTTCAATTGCCCGGCTGGGCGCGAGTGGGCGTCGCTGGCCTCGGCTTCGGCTTCTTCAACGTAGGCCAGGATTTGCTCGCAGCGCAGTAAATAGCGTTTGCCGGCTTCGGTCAGGGCGATGCGGCGGGTGGTGCGGTTAAGCAGGCGTGTTTGCAGGTGGGCCTCAAGGTTGGAGACCGCGCGCGAGACGTTGGCAGTGGTGGTGTCCAGCATGGCGGCAGCGGCCGTGAAACTTCCGGCTTCGGCCACACAACTGAAGGCGCGCATGTTTTGCAAAGTGTCCATGAAGTGCTCTCAAGGGGCGATATAGGGGACAGCAACCAATTACACAGCAACAAATTGTGACATGAAGTTTCAGGCTTTACAGGCCGCTTTTCATTCGACCAACGGATTATCCCAAGAACGGTAATAAAGATTCACATTTATGCCCGCTTATCGTTGTGCCTGCCAAGTCATAGACTTCTCTATCTCAAGCCTCATCCTCCCTCCTTTTCAGGAATTTGCAGCAGTGCAGCGTCGCATCAGCAGAGAGCTTAAAGCCCTCAGTGTTCTGGCTTTATCGTTAGCATTAAACGGCTGCATTGGTTTTGGTGGCATCGCGCCCAAGGGCAGCATGCTTCCCGCCAATACGCTGGCCACCGACGAGGCGATTCAAAGCGCCGCGAAAGACGCGAACTGGCCCAAAGCCCAATGGTGGCACGCTTATGGCGACCCGCAACTGGATGAGTGGATCAGCCTTGCCGTACAGGGTAGCCCAACGATGGCAATGGCTGCAGCCCGTGTGCGTCAGGCCCGGGCCATGGCCGGGGTTGCCGAGTCGGCCGAGTCGCTGCAAATCAACGCAGATTCGACGCTCAAACGGCACAACTGGCCCTCGGACCAATTCTATGGCCCGGGTGCATTGGACAACTCCACAACCTGGGACAACAACGCCGCGCTGGGCTTCAGCTTTGCCCTGGACTTGTGGGGCCGCGAAAGCAATGCCACAGAGCAGGCCGTGGACATGGCGCACATGAGTGTGGCCGAAGGTCGTCAGGCCCAGCTCGAACTGCAGAACAACGTGATTCGTGCCTATATCCAGCTGTCGCTGCACTACGCCCAACTCGATATCGTCGAATCGACTCTGCACCAGCAAGAACAGATTCTCGATCTGGCACAAAAGCGTCTGGACGGCGGTATCGGCACCCATTTTGAAGTCAGCCAGGCGCAGGCGCCGCTGCCCGAGATTCATCGCCAGATTGACGCCCAGGAAGAAGAAATCGCCTTGACCCGCAACCAGTTGTCGGCGCTGGCCGGTAAGGGCCCAGGGGAGGGTGCACGCCTCAAGCGACCAACCCTCGCCCTGGCCACTGCACTGAAACTGCCGTCGAGCCTTCCTGCTGAACTGCTGGGACAGCGTCCTGATGTGGTTGCCAGCCGCTGGGAAGTGGCAGCCCAGGCCCGCGGCATCGATGTGGCGCACGCCGGTTTCTACCCCAACGTAGACCTGGTGGGCAGCATCGGCTTTATGGCCACCGGTGGTAGCGCGCTGGGTTTTCTGACCGGCAAGAAGCTCAACTACAACGTTGGCCCGGCCATTTCCCTGCCGATCTTCGATGGCGGTCGCTTGCGCTCGGAACTGGGCGTGGCCTCTGGAGGCTATGACATGGCCGTGGCCAAGTACAACCAGACCCTGGTGACTGCGCTCAAGGGCATTTCCGATCAGTTGATCAAGCGCGAGTCGATGGAAAAACAGCAGGTCTTTGCCGCCGAGTCGGTGCAGGCCGCGCAAAAAACCTACGACATCGCCGTGGTCGCGTTCCAGCGTGGTCTGACCGACTACCTCAACGTGCTCAATGCACAAACCCTGCTGTTCAAGCAGCAGCAGATCCAGCAGCAGGTCCAGGCCGCCCGCCTGAGCGCCCACGCCGAGCTGGTGACGGCGCTGGGTGGCGGCCTTGGTGCTGGCAACGATGTGCCCAGGGACGATCGCTATGTGCCCGACAAACCGCCGGCCGTCATGGCGCTGTTCAACCACTGAACCTGACCACCTATCCCCCCCCGATGGCTAATTTTGAGAGCCTGTAGATGAACCACTTGCCCGCCCCGGTACGCTGGCTGTATTCCCTGGAATGGCGCCGTGGCTTTTTTGACTGGGCACGCAGCGATGGCGTTACCTGGGTGCATATTTTCAAAGTGCTGGTCGCCGCCTTTCTGACCCTGTGGCTGGCCATGCGCCTTGAGCTGCCGCAACCGCGCACCGCCATGATCACTGTCTTTATCGTGATGCAGCCGCAAAGCGGCCAGGTGTTCGCCAAAAGCTTTTACCGGTTTTTGGGCACCCTGACCGGCTCGGCGGTAATGGTGGCGCTGATCGCCCTGTTCGCGCAGAACACCGTGCTGTTTCTCGGTGCGATGGCGATCTGGGTGGGCATCTGCTCCGCCGGTGCTGCTCGCTGCCGCAACTTCCGTGCTTATGGTTTTGTGCTGGCCGGTTACACCGCTGCAATGGTCGGCCTGCCTGCTCTGGCCCACCCCGATGGCGCCTTTATGGCCGCGGTGTGGCGGGTGCTGGAGATCTCGCTGGGCATTCTCTGCTCCACCGTGGTCAGCGCTGCGATCCTGCCCAAAACGGCTGGCGCAGCAATGCATGACGCGCTGTACAAACGCTTTGGCGTATTTGCCGGTTTTGTTGCCGAAGGCCTGCGTGGCCAGTCCTCCCAGGAGGCCTACGAGGCCAGCAACGTGCGTTTTATCGGTGAAAGCGTGGGCCTCGAAGGCATGCGCAGCGTGACCGTATTTGAAGACCCGCATATGCGTCGTCGCAGTGGCCGCCTGAGTCGTTTGAACAGCGAGTTCATGGCCATTACTACGCGCTTCAATGCCTTGCACCAGTTGCTTGCACGTTTGCGCAGCCGTGGTGTGGTGGACGTAGTGTCGGCCATCGAGCCGGAGCTGGAGATCCTGGCGCAGTTGCTCGACACCTATGCCGGTCGCTCGTTGACGGATAAAGACGCGGCCTTGCTCGCCGAGCAACTGGATGCCTTCAAGGCGAGCCTGCCAGGGCATGTCCGTGCGTTGCGGGTCAGGTTTCTGCAAAGCGAACCCAGCCCGTCTGACTTCCTCGACTTCAACACCGCCTACGAGCTGCTGTTCCGCTTTGTCGACGACCTGCACAACTACGCGCTGACCCACGCCTCGCTGGCCGATCACACCCACGAACGGGAGCGTTGGGACCAACCGTTTATTTCGCAGACCAACTGGTGGTCGGCGGCCGCTTCCGGGATTCGGGCAGCGTTTATCCTGGCCGTGCTCGGCACCTACTGGGTGATGACCGCCTGGCCCAGCGGCGCCATGATGACCCTGATCGCCGCCGCCACGGTGGGCTTGTCGGCAGCCACGCCCAACCCCAAACGCATGGCTTTTCAGATGGCCTGCGGGACCTTCCTGGGGGCGTTGATCGGCTTTGTCGAAATGTTTTTCGTGCTGCCTCATATCGACGGTTTCCCGCTGTTGTGTCTGGTGCTGACGCCGGTGATCGTGCTGGGTTCGTTCCTCACGTCGCGGGCCAATTACGCGGGTGTCGGCCTGGGCTTGCTGATCTTTTTCAGCACCGGCTCGGTCCCCGACAACCTGACGATCTACAACCCGTACCAGTTCATCAACGACTACATCGCGATGGTCATGGGCATGCTGGTCTGTGCGGCTGCCGGTGCGATTATCCTGCCGCCCAACAGCCGCTGGTTGTGGAGCCGTCTGGAGCAGGATCTGCGTGAACAGGTGGTGTATGCCATCAGTGGCAAGTTACGTGGTCTGAGCTCCAGCCTGGAAAGCCGTACCCGTGACCTGATGCATCAGGCTTACGGCCTGGCCGCCGGCAAGCCGCAGGTGCAACGCCAATTGCTGCGCTGGATGTTTGTGGTGCTGGAAGTCGGCCACGCAATTATCGAGCTGCGCAAGGAGCAGGCGATCCTGCCGGTTCACCCGGCGTATGCCGAGGCCCAGCCGTGGCGCCAGGCCATCCGGGTCATGGGCCGGGCGCTGGTGCGGCTGTTTATCGCCCCCAGCGAAAGCAACCTGGAGCGCGCGCTGATTGCCGTCGATCACGCCATCAGCCGCGTGCAGTCTACCGACGAACCCTTTGCCCGCAACTTCGATACCTCGGCGTTGGTGCGGGTGCAAAGCTACCTGCATTTTATTCGTACATCACTGCTTGACCCGCAATCGCCGCTGGCCGCTTATGCCCAGCCGCAAGGACTTGAACATGCCTCGTGAAATCGCCTTCCACGGCGTCTACATGCCCACCATGACCCTGATGTTTTTTATCGCGGCGGGGTTGGCATGGGGCTTTGACCGACTGTTTTCCGGCTACGACCTGTACCGCTTCTTCTGGCACCCGGCGCTGCTGCGCCTGAGCCTGTTTGCTTGTCTTTTTGGCGCCATGGCGCTCACTGTTTACCGTTGAGACCGATCCGATGAAAAAGTTCTTCAGCCTGCTTGCCACCTTGCTGGTTTTGGCCCTTGCGATATGGATCGGCCGAACCCTGTGGGAACATTACATGAACACCCCGTGGACCCGTGATGGACGGGTGCGGGCCGATATCATCAACGTCGCGGCCGACGTCAACGGCTATGTGGTCGGCGTGCCGGTCAAGGACAACCAGTTGGTGAAAAAGGGCGACGTGCTGCTGGAAATCGACCCTGAGCACTACGAAATCATGGTCAAGCAAGCCCAGTCGCTGGTGGCCTCCCGCAAGGCAACCTGGGAAATGCGCAAGGTCAACGCCCATCGTCGGGCTGACATGGACAGCCTGGTGATTTCCCGCGAGAACCGTGACGACGCCAGCAACATCGCCGACTCGGCCCTGGCCGACTATCAGCACGCCCTGGCGCAGCTGGACGCGGCGCAGCTCAACCTCAAGCGCACCAAGGTCCTGGCCACGGTCGATGGTTACGTGACCAACCTCAATGTGCATCGCGGCGACTATGCGCGGGTGGGTGATCCGAAAATGGCCGTGATCGACCAGGATTCGTTCTGGGTCTATGGCTTCTTTGAAGAAACCAAACTGCCGCATATCCGCGTGGGCGACAAAGCCGATCTGCAAATGATGAGCGGTGAAGTGTTGAAGGGCCACGTTGAAAGCATCTCGCGGGGTATATACGACCGCGACAACCCCGAAAGCCGTGAGCTGGTGGCTGACGTTAACCCGACGTTCAACTGGGTGCGTCTGGCCCAGCGGGTACCGGTGCGGATCCATATTGACGAGATCCCCGATGGCTTCCTGCTGGCCGCGGGTACGACCTGTACGGTGATCGTGGATCAGGGCAAGACCGAGTAAAGTTAATGCGGGAGCGGGCTTGCTCGCGATGGCCTCGACGCGGTTTAACTGAAACACCGCAGTGACGGCATCGCGAGCAAGCCCGCTCCCACAAGCGCGAGGCCGGGGTTCAAGCCGCGCAAAACGTCTCGTGCAAATGCCGCCACAGTATCTTGCCGTCGGCGTCTTTCTCGAATACCACGGTGGCGCGGCGGTCGGTGCGGTTGCCGTTGTGTTCCTCCTGCAGCTCGCGGTAGCTGACTACTGCACCACCTGGATGCAGGGCAATGCCCTTGAACTCGCTGAGGGTGATGTTCAGGCCCGGGCGCGCACCGCGCAGTTGTTCAAACAGTGTTTCTACGCCGTTGGCGTCCAGCACTGTGCCGCTGGGGGCAATCATCGAAAACTGCGGCGAAAACCGCGCCAGCAATACCGGCAGCACGCCGGGTTCCAGACCGGAAAACCAGCCTTCAATTTCGACGTGGGTTTCGCTTACCAGGTCGAAGTAGCGCTTATAGTCACTCATCAATATCTCCAGGTCAGGGTGCGAGCAAGGCCAGCACGCGGGATGTATCAAGGCGTAGAACGGGAACCAGCGGCACCAGCGTCAATGCACCCCCGATGGCAAAGCATAGGGCAAAGGCGTGGGACGTCGAGGTGATTGCGGTCAATGTACCGAACAGGGCCATCATCAAGGCCGGGCCAAGCAGGAAGCTCAATTGGCGGTTGAGGTTCCACAGTGCACTGGCGTGGCCCATGTGTTCGGGTGCGATATCGATAAAGGCTGTGTTTTGTGCGCTGCTGCTGCACAGGCTGCCACCAAAGCCCATCACGGCGTACAGCGCCATGGGCAAGCCGATGCTGGAACTATCGATTTGGGGCAGTAACGCAATACCCGCGGCTTGTGCGCTCATGCCCAGCAGTAGCAAGGGTTTGGGGCCAAGGCGGTTGAACTGGTAGCGGCTCAGGGTGATGCCCAGCGCTGAAGCCAGAGCCCAGGGCAGCATCAGCATGCCGGTTTGCGTGGCGCTAAAACCCAGCTGGTGCAGGTACAAGATACTCACCAGTTGCGTGCCGATGAAAATGCCGGGGATAAACAGGTAGGTCAGCATTGCCACTTGCAGCAACGGGCTTTTGAACAGGCGGCCCATATTGGCTGCGCCAGCTCGAATGCGCCTGTAAGTCATGGGCAATACGGGCTGCGCAGGCGGGTCGGGTTGCAGCCAGCAGACTGCCAGCAGCAGGGTAAGCAAGGTCAGTGGTAGATTGGCATAAAACACCCAGCGCCAAGTGAGCGCTTCGACCATCCAGCCGCCCAGTGCTGGCGACAGTGCGGGCACTAGCAGCGCCACAAGCAAAATCACTGAGGTCAGTCGGGCCCGGTCGCGGATCGGGAAGTGCCGATAGGCCATAGCCTGACCGACCGGAATCAACAGCCCGCCCCCCAGCCCCTGCAGCAGGCGGTAGCCGATCAGAGCTTTAATTGAGGTCGCTTGGGCGACACACAACGACGCCACGCTGAATAATGTCAGTGAAAGCACGATCAGGCGTTTCTCACCAAACAGTTGGGTTAGCCATACGCTGGGCACAATGACCAGGATCAGGCCAAGCATGTAGGCATTGCCAATCCACGCCAGTTGTGTGACCGAGGCATGCAGCTGCTGGCTGATATCCGGGTAGGCGATCGAGGCTGCGAACATATTCACCAGATCCAGGGCAAATCCCAGCAGATACACCAGCGCGACTTTATTGCGGTAAGCCATGGGTGGCTCCTGTTCAGTAGAGCGCACAGTAAGCAGCTTTGGCTTATGGAGGAACCGTCCGTCTGCTGCTAGATTGTCAAAATTATTTTGACAATTGGCAGGTTTCTCTATGGTCAGCCTCGACCGGTTCGACACCTTCAAGGCCGTGGTCGAAGCTGGCTCCCTTACCGCCGCGGCTGATTTACTGGGGCAAACCCGTGCGGTGGTCAGCTTCAATATCAAGCGTCTAGAGGCTGAGCTGGGCGTGACCCTGCTAACGCGCAACACCCGACGGTTGGCCCTGACTGAGGCGGGTGAGCGCTTTTACCAGCGCTGCCTGAGCATGCTGGAAGAGGCCCGGCTGGCGATTGACGAAGCGCGCAGCGAACACACCGAACTCAAGGGCACGCTGCGCATCACCACCACCGTTGAATATGCCCTGGCCAAGGTGGTGCCGGCGCTGGAGCTCTTCAGTGCCTTGCACCCTGACCTCAACGTCCAGCTGTCGACCTCATCGACCCATGCGGATCTGATCTCTGAGCGTTTTGACGTGGCCTTGCGACTGGGTCGCGTGCTCGACTCCAGCCATCGTGCCGTGCAATTGAGCACCTTCGGCATTCTGCCGGTGGCCTCGCCGGCGTTCGTTGCCAGCGTGGTGCCGATAGACAGCGTGCACGCGCTTGAGCAAACGCCGTGGCTGGAGCATGGCCGGGTTGGGGAGTTGACTATTACCGAGGTGAGCAGCGGTGTGGTCCGTCCTTTCCAGCCCAACCCCTGCAAGGCGCGCATCAGGGCGGACAACTCATCGGTGTTGCAGGCGTTTGCCCTGACCGGGCAAGGCGTGGCGATCCTGCCCGACTGGCTGATCGAGGAGGATTTGCGCACGGGGCGGCTGGTACATCTGCTGCCCGAATGGCAACTGAGCCGCCAGGGGGTGTACGCGCTCTACCCCGATACACGGCATTTGCCGCTGAAGGTGCGGGTGTTTATCGATTTTATGAAGGCGTATGCATAGGCCTGTGCTATCACCCGTAGCAGCTGCTACATAATGAGTGTCAGGCACGGGTATTGAGGCCGAACCGCTTCATCAGGATTTTTTCCAGTAGGGCAGCGGGCACCAGCGCGGCCAGTAGCGGCAAGGCGCGGCTGCCATTACCGTAACGCAGCAACATCGGTGGCTTGGGTTTCATGACGGCCTTGAATACTGCGTCGGCAAAGGCTGTGGCCGGGGTGGGATTGTCTTGTGAGGCCCTGGCCCTGGCGCGAATACCGTCGCGCATGGGCCACCAGGCGGAGCTCTCGGCAATCAACTGCTCGGCCTGGGCGCTGGCATTTTTCGCGAAGCTGGTATCAATGGCCCCGGGCTGCACTTCCAGCACGCCAATGGCAAAAGGCGCCAGCTCCATGCGCAGGGCATCACTCAAGGCATGTACTGCAGCTTTAGAGGCACAGTAGGCGCCGGCAAACGGGGTGACCAGTACCCCGGAAACACTGCCGATATTGACCACCAGGCCCTTGTTGCGGCGCAGCGCCGGGAACAGCGCGCGGGTAACGCCCACAATGGAAAATACATTGGTTTCAAATTGCTGCTGCAAGCCCTCGACGCCGCCATCGAGCAGGGGGCCCATAGCGCCGAAACCTGCATTGTTTATCAGCACGTCCAGCCCGCCGCCTGCCTGCTCCAGGCGCTCGGCCAATTGCTCCAACCCCTGCGGATCATTGACGTCCAGTTGCACAGCGGCAAACCCCGCCGCAGCCAATAGTGCTACATCCCCAGGCTTGCGGGCGCAGGCCCAGACATCATGCCCCGCCACCTTGAAAGCATCGGCCAGGGCGCGGCCAATACCGCTGGAACAACCGGTGATCAAAACACGCAGCATGGGAACATCCTTAATTGGAAAAACTGCCTTGCAGGCGTTCTGCCCGAAACTCGAGGGTTTGCGGGCGATTACCCGTGCGCAGCGGCGGCATCGGCAAGCAGTCCTGCCAGCTTGCCCCTGCTTGCAATTCGCCGGGGCCGCGGTAGCGCGGGGCGGTGTAAAGGTTGTCGGCAAGATTGACGGTGTCGCCCGGTGCATAGGCGGCAATGCGCCAGCCAAGTTCGACCAGTGGTACGTCATTGCTGTTTTTCAGGGTCAGTTGCAGCGGTCGGTCTGCCGGGCATTGGGCAGGGTCATAGACGATGCGCAGTTCCAGGCGTGCCAGTTGTGCCGCCTCACGGCTGTCCAGCCACGCCACCGAGGCTGCAACTATCGCCAGCCCCAGTACGGCAGCCAGTGAGACCGGCAAGGCCTTGGCCGGGTAGCGCAACAACAGGACAAGCCAGGTGATGATCAGTAAAACGCCGATAAACATGGCTGGGCCTCTTGCAGGGAATACCTATAACTTACCAGCATGAGGCATGCAGCGGGTCACTGCGGGGCGTGGTCGCGCAAAAACACCAGCAAATCCGGCTTGGACTGCTCGGCGCTGAAGCGATAACCCTGCTCATCAAACTGCTTGAGGTGCTCAGGGTTGTCGATGCGCTCCTTGATCACAAACCGGCTCATCATGCCTCGGGCTTTTTTCGCATAGAAACTGATGATTTTATGCTGGCCGTTTTTCAGGTCCTTGAACTCGGTATTGATGATGCGGGCGTTCAATGCCGACTTTTTTACCGCCGAGAAGTATTCGTTGGATGCCAGATTGAGCAGTACGTCATCGCCTTGTTCGGCCAGGGCCTGGTTGAGCCATTCGCTGATGTGCGTGCCCCAGAACGCGTACAGGTCCTTGCCCCGTGCGTTGGCCAGTTTGGTGCCCATTTCCAGGCGATACGGCATCATCAGGTCCAGCGGACGCAGCAGGCCGTAGAGCCCCGAGAGCATGCGCAGGTGGCTTTGCGCATAGTCGAAGTCGGCCTCGCTGAAGTCCACGGCATTGAGGCCGGTGTAGACATCGCCCTTGAACGCCAGCAGTGCCTGCTTGGCATTGGCGGGGGTAAAGGCGGGCGTCCAGCTGCCAAAGCGCGCCGCGTTGAGGCCCGACAGCTTGTCGGATAAATGCATCAGCTCGCCAATCTGTTGCGGGCTCAGTTCGCGCAATTGTTCGATCAATTCCTGGGAATGGTCCAGGTACTGGGGCTGGGTGAAACGTGCTGTGGCGGGCGGCGTTTCATAATCGAGGGTTTTAGCGGGTGAAATCACCATCAGCATGGGGTTGTCTCCTTTTAGCGTCGGGGGATTCTAGGCGTTGGCGCAGTTTGACTCCACCTATGAACGCGATAGATCCCCCAACGCCTGCGGGGTCGGGCACTGGTCGGGTTATAGTGCAGTCAGTTTTTACAGGGGGTTGATCAGTGCGCATTGCTCTTTTCTTGTGGGTCTGGCTGGTGTGTGCCGGGGCGGTGGCGGCACCTGTCGAGCCCGCGACGCTGGATCGCAGCACATGGCCCGAACAATTGACCAGCCCGGCCTTGTTCGATGTTGCCTCGCGTGCCGAAATACTCGCTTTTGCCCATGCCTTGATGGTCAGCGAAGCGCTGGATGAAAGCGCCCTGAAACAGCGGTTGGGTCTGAAAATAATCAATGTTGAGGCAATAGATGCTCTGCGCCAGCGGATGTGGCAGCGGTTACTGACCAACTACAACCTGGCGCAGCAAAGTTGCGATCAGGATGCTTCGTTCTGCTATTACGTCGATGACATGGACAGTCTGCGTGAGCAGGCGGGCAAGTTCGCAATCGCCGATGACTCGTTTTATGTGGCCTGGGCCGAGCCCGGCCGTGAGTTTCACCAGCGCTACCTGGATGAGCAATTACGCATGGCGGCGCTGCTCCCGCAAATCAGCAGTGAAATCGCTCTGTTGGGCGACCAGGAAGTCAACGGCGAGACGATGCACGACCGGCTGTTTTTGTTGACCTTCGACAGCGGCCCCACGCAATTGCCGGGCACTACTGACTGGCTGACCGGGTACCTGCGCAAGCAATCCATCAGCGGGATTTTTTTCGTGCTGGGTAACAGCTTGCAGGTGCGTCTCGACAAGGAAGGCGCGCTGGCCTTGCAGGCACTCTACAAGGGACAGTGTGTGGGTGTGCAGGGCTGGGAGTACCGTTCCCACAGTCACTGGAAAGACTGGCAGGACTCTATTGCGCGTAGCGCCGCCCTGGTCAATCAGGTTGTGCCGCAGCGCTACGTGCCTCTGTTTCGCCCGCCCTACGGGCAGCGCCGGGCCGACAGCGGCGGTTTTTTTGAGGCTCAGGGCATGCGGGTGGCCTTGTGGGGCATCGATGCCCAGGACTTGGCGACGAGCTTGAACGGCGAGCAGTCAGCCCATCGAGTATTGACCCTGATGCTGCTTTGGCGGCATGGGGTGATTGCGTTTCATGACACCCAGGACAAGGTGCGTACGGCATTACCCTGGCTGATGAACGCTACCTCACAAAGTGGATTGGGCTGGGACAGTTGTGAAGCGCTCGGTGAGCGCTAGACCATTCCTCCTGGCCCGCCGGCTTCGACGGGCCAGGAAACACGGCGTTACAGCAGGCGCAGTGCCAGATGGCTGCCTGCGCGCAGGTATTCAACCTGGGCGGTGATTGCATCCTTGACGATGGCTTCACCGGTATCGGTCAGCTTGGCGTTCTTGGCATCGATTACTGCCAGTTGCAGCAATTGCATGGCGACATCCATGGCCTTTTGAAAAGCGGTCGTATTGTTGTGATGGCCAAAGTGCTCGATGATCCTTTCCATTCTTTCATCAGCATTGTCGCGCAGCTGTTCGTACTCGGTGAACGAAACGCTGCCGTCCTTGTAAATCTCGAGCAGCAATTGTTCCAGTGTTTTGGAGATGGGAGTCATGCAGTCATCCTTTCGCAGTAACGCGGTCGCGGTTTTTATTCGTCACCTGAAGAGGGGGGCGTCAGTACCGTGACCTCGTGCATTAATGAAGGTGTTGCGCGGAGTTGAATCAGAAAATCACCACGGAAGTGACGGTTAGCGGACTCAGTGCCAGCCGCAGCTTAATGCGGGCGAAAAGATGCCGGTGCAGGGTTTGTCCTGGATCTGTGTGGGAATTAACTGGCTTTAATGAAGGGGTGTCGAATTCAGGTTTGAGCGCTGCGCACTGCCGCGACAGAGGATGAACAGGTTGATTGCAGCGCTTTTTAATACCGGTAGATCTATTAGCTTAGTTGCGGTCCCGGAATGCGCCAAGGGTTGTTCGTCATTCAAAAAATAAAGTGCTGGAATGTGAAAAAACATTTTTTTGTCACACATTTAGGAGTATTACGAAGACAGACGGCCGAAACCTGCGAAACAGGTGGCGTCTTCCAGGACGCCATCGGGCAGGGCATACGGCAGTCACTTCGAGGCGCAGCACTGTTGCGGTATTGCGTCGAATGGCTCCCACAAAGGTGACCGAGTATGGATGATCACGGACGCACTCCTTCTTCCAACCAGCCAATCCTTTATGTACTCGATACCAATGTTCTGATTCACGATCCAAACGCAATGCTTAACTTCGAGGAACACCACGTCGCGATCCCGATGACGGTGCTCGAAGAGCTCGACAAGCTCAAAACCGGCAAATTACTGGTGGCAGCCGAGTGCCGTCAGGCCATTCGCCTCATTGACCAGTTGCTGGGGGTTGCCACCCCCGATGACGTCGAAAAAGGTGTGCCGATCCAGCGCGGCAAAGGCGCACCTAAGGGCTTCCTGTCGATCATGATGAGCAAGCGCCGCGAGCCCAACGCGTTGCTGCCCGAAAACCTCAACGACAATATCATCATCAACCAGTTGATCGACTTGCACGCCCGTGAGCCGCAATTGCGCGTGGTGCTGGTCACCAAAGACATCAACATGCGCCTGAAGGCCCGGGCTTGCGGGATCGAGTCCGAGGATTACAGTACCGACCAGCTGGTTGACGACGTGTCGATGCTCTCGCGCGGCTATCACACCATGACCGGTTCGTTCTGGGACCGCGTCAACAAGGTCGAAACCCGCCAGGGGCATGGCCGTACCTGGCATCAGGTGCAAATGAACGAAAACCTGCCGGCGGTGCATATCAATGAATTCATCATTGATGAGCAGGGCTTTGTCGGCTGGATCAAGGAGGTGCGCAAGGATCAGTTGCTGATCCTCGACATGCATCAGGAACCGCTGCTGCACCAGGAAGCCTGGGGCCTCAAACCGCGGGATATTTACCAGGGGCTGGCGCTGTTTGCTTTGCTCGACCCGGACATTCACCTGGTCAACCTGTCGGGTGCGGCGGGATCGGGCAAGACCATCCTTGCGCTGGCGGCAGCGATTGAACAAACCATGGTCAGCAAACGCTACCGGCGGATTATCTGTACCCGCAGCGTGCAGGGCCTGGACCAGGAAATCGGCTTCTTGCCGGGCACCGAAGCCGAAAAAATGGAGCCTTGGCTGGGTGCCATTACTGACAACCTCGAAGCTCTGCACATGGATGATGAAAATACCCACGGCAGCGTCGACTACATTCTGAGCAAGGTGCCATTGCAGTTCAAATCCCTGAACTACATCCGCGGTCGCAGTTTCCAGCAGAGCCTGATCCTGATCGATGAGTGCCAGAACCTGACACCGCACCAGATGAAAACCATCATTACCCGTGCCGGTGCCGGTTCCAAAGTGGTGTGCCTGGGTAACCTGGCACAGATTGATACCCCCTACCTGTCGGCCACCAGTTCGGGGCTGACCTACCTGACGGAGCGTTTCAAAGACTTCCCCAACGGTGTGCATATAGCCCTGCAAGGGGTGCCTCGCTCGATTCTGGCGGAATACGCCGAGTCACATTTGTAACTGCCTGAAGGTGGGAGCGGGCTTGCTCGCGATGAAGATGACGCGGTATCCCAGATACACCGCGCCACTTTCATCGCGAGCAAGCCCGCTCCCACTGGCGTTTTGGCTTCATGTAAGCTGACGGCGGTTGCGCGCATGGATCATGCAGCGTTGCCCTGGAGTTGGCCAAGACAGGAGCGTCAGGTGTTACTGCGTAATATCGATTTGAATCTGCTGGTGGTGCTCGATGCGCTGCTCACGGAAAAACACGTAACCCGCACCGGTGTTCGTTTGCATTTGAGCCAGCCCGCCATCAGCCACTCACTGAACAAACTCAGGGTGCTGCTTGATGACCCGTTGCTGATCCGTCAGGGCAACGAGGTGGTGCTGAGCGTGATGGCGCAAAATCTCCAGGCGCCGCTCAAGGCCATCCTGGGACAGGTCGAAACGCTGCTCGGTCAGTCCATCGACTTTGTGCCGGCAGAATCACAGCGCACCTTTCGCCTGGCCATGTCCGATTACGGCGCGACCATCGTGTTGCCAAAACTGCTGGTGCTGCTGCGCGAGCAAGCACCGGACACTTCGCTGGTGATCATCCAGGACAGCCGCCTGGGCATGCTGGAGCAGATCGAGCAGGGCAAGATCGATCTGGCCGTTGGGGTTTTCCCCACGATGCCAGCAGATATCTGCAGCGATGTATTGTTTGAAGAAACCTTTACCTGCCTGCTCAATCGTCGTTCGCTCCCGGACAATGGCGTGCTCGATCTGGACAGCTATCTGGCGCGCCCGCACCTGCTGGTGTCGACGGGTGGCAATACCCAGGGCGAGGTCGATAACGTGTTGCACGCCCGGGGGTTGCAGCGCCGGGTTGCGGTCAATGTGCCGCACTGGGGCACGGCACCGGGGATGATTACCGACACCGACCTGATTCTTACCGTGGCCACCCGTACCCTGGACAATCTGTCATTTGGCGACAGCCTGGTGGCACTGCCGCCTCCCATGACGATAGCGCCGTTCAATTATGTGCAGGTCTGGCATCAGCGTTTCAACGAAGACCCGGCTCATCGCTGGCTGCGGGATCTGGTCAGGCAAGTGAGTGCGCCTTCAGCCGCGTGAAGCGATGACAAAACCTGCCAGCACCACGCTGACCCCGAGCAGTTTTTGCAGGCTGGGGGTGTTTCTTGGCAAACCCAGCAAGCCGAAGTAATCGATCAGCAGTGAACTGATCAACTGGCCCACCACCACCGCCATGATGAAGTTCAGCGCCCCCAGGCGCGGCACGCTGATCAGCGCCACGGTGATGTAAAACACCCCGGCCAGCCCGCCGAGCCAGATCCACCAGGGGCCGGTGAGCAGGGCCGCGAGATTGGGGCGGGGCACTTTGACAATCAGCATTACCAGCGCAATCGCCAGGCCGCTGATCAGTAATGAGATCACGGTGGCCCAAAAGGGATGGCCCAGCACCACGCCCAATCGAGCGTTACTGCCCGCTTGCAGGGGCACCGCAGCACCCGCCAGCAGGCTCAGGGCAATGGCAATAAAAAGTGGCATAGGTATGACTCCAAAGTTTCGACCTTTGTACGGCGATTGCCTGCGGGCGGCCAATTCCATGTTCTGATGCGCGGTATTCGCGGGGTCGATGGCCTTAAGCTGACCCTCGGGTTTACAATCGATACTCCTCTCTGGAGTACCCCCTGTGCTGACTCACTTAGATTCCCAAGGCCGCGCCAACATGGTCGATGTCACCGACAAAGCGGTGACCTCCCGTGAGGCTGTGGCACAAGCGGTGGTGCGCATGCGCCCTGAAACCCTGGACATGATCATCAGTGGCGGTCACCCCAAGGGTGATGTGTTTGCCGTGGCGCGGATTGCCGGGATCCAGGCGGCGAAGAAAACCTCGGACCTGATCCCATTGTGCCATCCGTTGATGCTCACCAGCGTCAAGGTTGAGCTCAGTGCCCAAGGCAGCGACGCGGTATTGATCGTGGCGCGCTGCAAGCTGTCCGGGCAGACCGGCGTCGAAATGGAAGCCCTGACCGCCGCCAGCGTTGCAGCCCTGACCATTTACGACATGTGCAAGGCGGTCGATCGCGGCATGACCATCGAAGGTGTGCGCGTACTGGAAAAGCTCGGCGGCAAGAGCGGGCACTTTCAGGCGGATGCATCATGAAGCTCAAAGTGGTTTTCTTTGCCCGCTATCGCGAGGTTCTGGGGCTGGATAGTGAGGCAGTGGAGGGCGGGTTCGTCTCCATTGAGCAGTTGCGCGCGCACCTGACGCAACGCGGTGGTGCCTGGCAGGTGCTGGCCGAGCCCAACCTGATGTGTGCGCGCAATGAAGAGCTGTGCAAGCTCGCCGAACCCCTGGCGGACGGCGACGAAGTGGCATTTTTTCCGCCCGTGACCGGAGGCTGAACATGGCGATTCGGGTGCAAGCGGCGGCCTTTGATCCTGGCGCTGAAGTCAATGCACTGCATGCCGCGAATCTGGGCGTGGGCGCAGTGGTGAGTTTTGTCGGTTATGTGCGCGACTTCAATGACGGCCGTGACGTGGCGGGGATGTTCCTGGAGCATTATCCGGGCATGACCGAGAAAGCCCTGGGCAAAATTATTGATGAAGCTGCGCAGCGCTGGCCGCTGCTCAAGCTTGAAGTGCTGCACCGTATTGGCCTGCTGGAGCCGGGAGAGCCGATTGTGTTTGTTGGCGTAGCCAGTGCTCACCGTCAGGCCGCTTTCGATGCCTGCAGTTTTGTGATGGATTATCTGAAAACCCGCGCCCCGTTCTGGAAAAAAGAACAGACCCCCTCAGGCCCGCGATGGTTGGAGGGGCGGGTGAGCGATGAAGTGGCGGCGCAGCGCTGGAAGTAATCAAGCCCTGTAGCCGCTGCCGCAGGCTGCGATAAGGGCCGCAGGCCCTTCAAAAAGCGGGGCCGCTTCGCAGCCCATCGCAGCCTCGTGCCTCGGCAGCGGCTACAGATTTGCGTATCAGGCCGTTGCAGTCGGGTCCTGCGGCTTGCGCACAGCGCGTACGACAGGGCGCAGCAGCTCGGCTGGCGGCGTTTCGCAGCTGATTTTACGACCTAGCAGGGCTTCGATAGACGGCAACTGGTACGAGTCGTCTTCACCGGCAAAACTGATCGATACACCGCTGGCGCCAGCACGGCCGGTACGGCCAATACGGTGTACATAGTCGTCCGGCACTTCAGGCAGGGTGAAGTTGATCACGTGGCTGATGCCATCAATGTGGATGCCACGACCTGCAACGTCGGTAGCTACCAGCACGCGGATCTTGCCTTCGCGGAAGCCTTCCAGGGTCTTGATACGTTTGTGCTGCGGTACATCCCCCGACAGTTGCGCCGCGTTGATACCGTCACGTACCAGGCGCTCTTCGATGCGGCGCACTTCGTCCTTGCGGTTGGCAAATACGATCACCCGTTCCCAGCCATTGTCGTTGACCAGGTTGAACAACAGCTTGTACTTGTCGGCACCGGCGACGGCATAGACGTGCTGCTCAACCATGTCACTGGCGACGTTGACCGCTTCGATCTCGACGATGGCAGGGTCTGTGGTCCATTGCTTGGCCAGGTTCATCACGTCCTCGGTAAAGGTCGCGGAGAACAGCAGCGTCTGACGTTCGGCTTTTGGTGGCGTTTGACGAATGATCTGGCGTACTTGCGGGATGAAGCCCATGTCCAGCATGCGGTCGGCTTCGTCGAGCACCATCACTTCGACCATGTCCAGATGCACTTCGCCGCGCTGGTTGAAGTCCAGCAGACGGCCCGGTGTGGCCACCAGAATGTCGCAATGGCGGGCTTCAAGCTGCTTGAGTTGCTTGTCGAAGTCCATGCCGCCCACGAATGTCATGACATTGAGGTCGGTGTACTTGGTCAGGTCGGCCGCGTCCTTGGCGATCTGCACCACCAGCTCACGGGTCGGCGCGATGATCAGAGCGCGTGGTTCGCCCATGTAACGCTCTTTTGGCGGCGGCGTCTGGGTCAACTGGCTAATGATCGAGATCAGGAACGCAGCCGTCTTGCCCGTACCGGTCTGGGCACGGCCAATAGCGTCACGCCCGCTCAGGGTATAGCCCAGTACGCCTGCCTGGATCGGCGTGCAGTACGGGAAACCAAGGTCCTGGATGGCGTGCATCAGCTCGGGGGCGAGCTTGAAATCGTGAAAGCGGACTTTGCCTTCTTGTGGCTCGACGGCGAAGTCTTCGAGTTTCCAGGGAATGACCGGTGGCTTGGGGGCCGCCTCACGCCGTGGCTTGGCAATTTTGGGTTTTTCGATACGCGGTTGTTCAGCAGCGGATTGTGCGTCGGGAGTGTTCACCGGCTCAGGGGCTGGAACAGGAGCAGAGCGGCCAGGTTGTTGCGCGTCGGTTCGCGCTCTGGCGTTGCCTGGAGGTGTAACGGAAGCTGGCGCGAGCGGCTCAGCCTCGCTTTTACCGAATATTTTTTTAAGTGCTTTGAGCACGGTCATCTCATCAGTTGGTTAAGGAGTATACGCCGGGCAGTGTAATGCAAGTCGGGCGCTCGGCGTGTAGTGAACGACGGGATGTTTCGGTTTTAGCTCAGATGTTTCGTCAGCCAGGTACCGATATCGCTTATTTCCTCTGGTAACACTTCATGGCCCATTGGGTACTCCTGCCATGTAACGGACACACCTGCGGCTTTCAAATGCTCATAAGCCGTACGGCCCATAGCGTTTTGGACTACATCATCGTACTGCCCGTGCAGGCACAAAGCCGGGATTCGCTGCTGGCTGGCCGACAATGGCAGACCTTCGTTGAAGGTTGGCGCATAGGTTGAAAGGGCAATAACGCCACCCAGTGGGCCCTGCCATTTCAAATAAGCGGTATGGAAAACTACGGCGCCACCTTGTGAAAACCCGGCCAGAAAAATCCGGCTGGCGTCGATACCGCTCTGGCGCTGGGCTTCGATCAAGGCAATGACCATGTCGGCCGACTCTTCGAGCTCTTCTTCACTGATCGAGCGGGCAGGACTCATGGCCTTGATGTCGTACCAGCTAGGCATGGCATAGCCGCCATTGATGGTCACGGCGCGGGTTGGAGCCTGCGGCAATACAAAGCGCGTGGTCAGCAACGACTGTTGCAGGATCTCAGCCACCGGCATGAAGTCATAACGGTCGGCACCCAGACCGTGGAGCCAGATAACACAGGCGTCTGCGGTTTTTTGAGGCTGGATGATCAGGGGTTGGGTCATGGCTGCTCCATCGTTGTGCATGTGCGCAAATCGGGTGCGCTACAAGTGTGCTTGATCGACTAAGGATTACAGAATATGTCGCGTGCTTGAACGTTTTTTCCTGCATTACCTACTGAACTTACTTAGGGGCCAAGAGTGGTACGCGCCTTGCTATGTGGACAGTGGCGTGAATGCGCCCCCTTTGGACGGTAACACTAACAGGGGGGGCTGCAAAAATCCCGAGGTTGGAGTTAGACAAGGAATTCAACAGCTCAAGTGAGCGCTTCAGTTTGACGGTTCGTGCGATGCACCCATCGCTCAAGGCTTATGCCGCTTGACCCAATAAAAAGCCAACATGGGTCAACAGTGCCTCACAAGGGGGCGGCGGGCCTTGTTCAAACACAAAAAAGCAGCACTGGAGGTTTGAATGAAGCAATTGAAATCCACCCTGGCTTTGGCCACAGCAGCCATCGTGTTACTCAGTGCCAGCGGTTTTGCCCACGCAGGCGCGACCCTGGACAGTGTCAAGAAGAAAGGTTTTGTGCAATGTGGTGTGAGTGACGGTTTACCGGGCTTTTCGGTACCGGATAAAGACGGCAAGATCATGGGGATCGATGCGGATGTCTGTCGTGCAGTGGCCGCCGCAGTGTTTGGCGATGCTACCAAGGTCAAGTTCAGCCAGTTGAACGCCAAGGAGCGTTTCACCGCGCTGCAATCGGGCGAAGTCGATGTGTTGTCGCGCAATACCACCTGGACCAGTTCCCGTGATGCGGGCATGGGCATGGTGTTCGCGGGCGTGACCTATTACGACGGCGTCGGCTTTTTGGTCAACAACAAGCTGGGGGTAAAAAGTGCCAAGGAACTGGACGGTGCAACCATCTGTATCCAGGCCGGCACGACTACCGAGCTGAATGTGTCGGATTACTTCCGCGCCAATAACCTCAAGTACACCCCGATCACCTTCGACACCTCTGATGAAAGCGCCAAGTCTCTGGAAAGCGGCCGTTGCGACGTGTTGACCTCCGACAAGTCCCAGTTGTACGCACAGCGTAGCAAGCTGGCCAACCCGAGCGACTATGTCGTATTGCCTGAAACCATCTCCAAGGAGCCTCTGGGGCCTGTCGTGCGCAAGGGCGACGAAGACTGGTTCAGCATTGTGAAGTGGACCCTGTTCGCCATGCTCAATGCTGAAGAAGCCGGCATCACCTCGAAAAACGTTGTGGCTGAAGCCAAATCCACCAAAAACCCGGATGTCGCCCGCTTGCTGGGTGCTGACGGCGAATACGGCAAAGACCTGAAACTGCCAAAAGACTGGGTGGTGCAGATTGTCAGCCAGGTGGGTAACTACGGTGAAGTCTTCGAGAAAAACCTCGGTAAAAACACGCCTCTGGCCATCGACCGCGGGCTGAACGCTCTGTGGAATAACGGCGGCATTCAATACGCACCCCCTGTGCGCTGATAGCCCTTTCATCCGGCAGGCCAACTGCCGGGTGATGTTGTCTGATCCATTGTTAGGGGCACTTCATGCAAATTAAAGTCGGCGCACCCAAGCCCAGGCTCAGCCTCGGCGATCCACGTGTGCGTGCGTGGTTATTTCAGATCGTCACCGTCGCGCTGGTGGTCCTTATGGGCTGGTATCTGTTCAACAATACCCAGACCAACCTGCAACATCGCGGCATTACTTCGGGTTTTGACTTTCTGGAGCGCAGTGCCGGGTTTGGCATTGCGCAGCATTTGATTGATTACACCGAGTCCGACAGTTATGCGCGGGTCTTTCTGATCGGGTTGCTCAACACCTTGCTGGTGTCCGTGATCGGTATCGTCCTGGCGACGATCCTGGGGTTTATCATCGGCGTGGCACGCCTGTCGTCGAACTGGATGATCAGCAAGCTGGCAACGGTGTATGTGGAGATCTTTCGCAATATCCCGCCATTGCTGCAAATCCTGTTCTGGTACTTCGCGGTCTTCCTGACCATGCCAGGGCCACGCAACAGCCATAACTTTGCCAACACCTTCTATATGAGCAGCCGTGGCCTGAACATGCCGGCCGCAGTGGGTACGGATGCCTTCTGGCCGTTTGTGGCCAGTGTGGTGCTGGCTATCGTGGCCGTGGTGCTGATGGTCCGTCGGGCCAACAAGCGCTTTGAAGACACCGGCGAGCCATTTCACAAGTTCTGGGTCGGGCTGTTCTTGCTGCTGGCGATTCCTGGCCTGTGCGTGTTGCTGTTCGGTACCCCGGTGCACTGGGAAATGCCACAGCTCAAGGGCTTCAACTTTGTCGGTGGCTGGGTGCTGATCCCGGAACTGTTGGCGCTGACCATTGCGTTGACGGTGTACACCGCGGCCTTTATTGCCGAAATCGTACGGTCGGGGATCAAGTCCGTCAGCCACGGTCAGACCGAAGCCGCCCGCTCGCTGGGGCTGCGCCCGGGGCCGACGCTGCGCAAGGTAATCATCCCGCAAGCGCTGCGGGTGATCATCCCGCCTTTGACCAGCCAATATCTGAACCTGGTGAAAAACTCGTCGCTGGCGGCGGGCATCGGTTATCCGGAAATGGTTTCACTGTTTGCCGGCACGGTCCTCAACCAGACCGGGCAAGCGATTGAAGTCATTGCCATCACCATGAGCGTGTACCTGGCCATCAGCATCAGCATTTCGCTGCTGATGAATTGGTACAACACGCGCATTGCGCTGATCGAGCGATGAGGACTGGACTATGACGACTCATGTTTTCAAACCCGACATGCCGCCGCCGGGCAACCGCATCGGTATTGTCGCCTGGGCGCGGGCCAATCTGTTTTCCAGCTGGCTCAACACCTTGCTGACCCTGTTTGCCTTTTATCTGGTCTGGCTGATCGTGCCGCCGCTGCTGAGCTGGACGATTTTCGATGCCAATTGGGTAGGCAGCACGCAAGCTGATTGCACCAAAGAGGGCGCTTGCTGGGTGTTTATTCAGCAGCGTTTTGGCCAGTTTATGTATGGCTATTACCCGACCGGGCTGCGTTGGCGGGTTGACCTGACGGTATGGCTGGCCGTGGTGGGTGCGGCGCCGTTGTTTATCTCGCGCTTCAAGCACAAGGCTATCTACGGGCTGGGCTTTTTGGTGGTGTACCCCATCCTGGCGTTTACCTTGCTCCACGGCGGCTATCTGGGCCTGACTAACGTGGCTACCAGCCAGTGGGGCGGCCTGATGCTCACGCTGGTGATTGCCACTGTAGGTATTGCCGGCGCCTTGCCACTGGGGATTTTGCTGGCCCTGGGCCGCCGCTCGGACATGCCGGCCATTCGCGTGGTGTGCGTGACTTTTATCGAGTTTTGGCGCGGCGTTCCGCTGATTACCGTGCTGTTTATGTCTTCGGTGATGCTGCCGCTGTTTCTGCCCGAGGGCATGAACTTCGACAAATTACTGCGGGCCTTGATCGGCGTAATCCTGTTTCAGTCGGCTTATGTGGCGGAAGTGGTGCGTGGCGGTCTGCAAGCCATCCCCAAGGGTCAGTACGAGGCGGCTGCGGCCATGGGCCTGGGCTACTGGCGCAGCATGGGCCTGGTGATTTTGCCGCAAGCCCTGAAGCTGGTGATCCCCGGCATCGTCAACACCTTTATTGCCCTGTTCAAGGACACCAGCCTGGTGATCATCATCGGTCTGTTCGACCTGCTCAATAGCGTCAAACAAGCCGCCGCCGACCCGAAATGGCTGGGTATGGCCACTGAAGGCTATGTGTTTGCCGCCCTGGTGTTCTGGATTTTCTGTTTTGGTATGTCCCGCTACTCCATGCATCTGGAGCACAAGCTGGACACTGGCCACAAGCGTTAGGAGTATTGCAAGATGAGTGAAACAATCAAAAAGCCAGCAAGCTCTGAAGGCATTATTCAGATGCTGGGCGTCAACAAGTGGTACGGCCAGTTCCATGTGCTAAAGGACATCAACCTCAACGTACAGCCGGGCGAGCGTATCGTCTTGTGCGGGCCTTCGGGCTCCGGCAAGTCAACCACCATCCGTTGCCTCAATCGCCTCGAAGAGCACCAGCAGGGACGCATCGTGGTCGACGGTGTAGAGCTGACCAACGACATCAAGCAAATCGAGACGGTGCGGCGTGAAGTGGGCATGGTGTTCCAGCACTTCAACCTGTTCCCGCACCTGACCATTCTGCAGAACTGCACGCTGGCGCCGATGTGGGTGCGCAAGATGCCCCGGCGTCAGGCCGAAGAAATTGCCATGCATTATCTGGAACGGGTGCGTATTCCGGAGCAGGCGCACAAGTTCCCGGGGCAGTTGTCGGGTGGTCAGCAGCAACGTGTGGCAATTGCCCGGGCGCTGTGCATGAAACCGAAAATCATGCTGTTCGATGAGCCGACTTCAGCACTTGACCCGGAGATGGTCAAAGAGGTGCTGGACACCATGATCGGCCTGGCGGAAGACGGCATGACGATGCTCTGCGTAACCCACGAAATGGGCTTTGCGCGCACCGTGGCCAACCGGGTGATCTTTATGGACAAGGGCGAAATCGTGGAGGAGGCCGCCCCGAATGACTTCTTCGACAACCCGCAAAATGACCGGACCAAACTGTTCCTGAATCAGATTTTGCATTGATCGGGACTTGTAGCCGCTGATGATCGTAGCCTCGCTGCGCTCGTCAGCGGCTAGAAAACCAAAGGTGTCAGTTTTCGCGCTGCTGCTGTTTTTGCACCAGCAGCGCATTGATGTCTGCACACTCGTTGATGGCTTGTAATTCGCGGACCAGTTCGGGGTGGCGATCGAGCAGTCGCATCAACACAAACAAGGGTTTTGGTGGCTCCACCTCGGCCCGTTCATAACGACTGAACGCATTGTGGCCACCCCCCGACAGCAACTGCACGGCATTTTTTTGGGTGAAGTGAAGCTTGCGGCGGATACGCTTCATTTCTTCCGCCATAACCCGTTTGGCATCTTCTACCAGTTCGTCGCCAGCCTGGGCATATAGCTCTGCGCTGGGTGCATCAAATTCGATCTCGGCGCACTCGGTGCATTCGTGCCCGTCCAGGCCGTGCACCACCCGGTTCAATTGCTTGAAGTTCACATTGAAGCTGCGGCCCTTGAACGCTTGCATGGCATTGGCGGCGCCGCAGGTGCAGCAGTCATTTTTGCTCATGATGTTTTCTCCTTGAAAGCGATGACCGGCGGCCCTCCGCAGGGGCGATACGTCACCTTGATAGAGATGGCCAAACCGTAGGCCTGTGCGTGATATACGTCCTGCCAGACCTTGTGGTCGGCGTGGGTCGACATCGATTTGTACAGCGCACTGCGCTCCAACGAGGTAATGACCCTCTGCATTTGTGCGAGGACCAGGCCCATGCTTCGTCCACCATCCAATGCGCTTTTGGTAAAGGCGACAGCGCCAAGCCGTTGTACATCGGCTTGAATGCACTGGAGGTTGTAGTGAGGTGTTTTCTTTTCCATAAGAGGCAGCCTCGATGCAATCAAAATTACCCTTAAAGGGTTTTTTGTTCAAGGGTGAACAAGGTTTTTTAGGGGGCTTTTAATCTGTAGTTGATTGCTCGTATGGAGGTGTCTGAGTAACATGTCGGAAAATTCATCCTATGATTGGATGAAAAGGCGAATTAAATGACAGACGCTTCTCCCATCATCAAACGCTCGCTGGTCGACCAGGCTCTGGAGCAACTGCGTGCGCGAATAAACAACGGTACCTGGGAGGTGGGTCAGCGTTTGCCAACCGAGCCCGAGCTGGCTACGCAATTGAACATCAGTCGTAATACTGTGCGTGAAGCCATGCGCGTGCTGGCATTTGCCGGGCTGATAGAGATTCGCCAGGGCGATGGCAGCTATTTGCGCAGCCGTGTCGACCCGATGGACACGCTGCGCGCGCTGTCATCCTGCTCTCTGGAGCAGGGCCGGGAGATGCGTCACATCATTGAGGTTGAAGCCGCTGGCCTGGCCGCCCTGCGCCGCACGGACGAGGACTTGCGCCTGCTGCATCAGGCGCTGGACGCCAGTGGCCAGCACTATCACGGTGAACTCGATACCTATATTTGCTGTGACCTGGTGTTTCACCAACGACTGATTGATGCCGCCCACAACCCGGCCCTGAGCGAGCTCTACCGCTTTACCTCAAGCGTCTTGACCAATCATTTGCGCAAGACCATGGACGTCCATCCGCGTCGTCAAGTGGTGTTCGACCTGCACGTTGATTTACTGGAAGCCGTAGAACAACAAAACCCGCAACGGGCCATGGCGCTGTGCCGGACGTTGATCAATGAACCTTGAGCCGGAGCACGCCATGAGCCACCCTTCGTCAATTTCCAATGCCAGCGTCGAGCCCGTTCGTCATCTCGATGAGCTGGAAGAATTGCTGATCGACGCTGAAATTGACGACGAGCAGGTTCAGCACACTGCGCCTGTTGTCTTGCGTCCGTGGTTATTGCTCCTGGGGCTGGTGCTGGTGGCCTTGAACCTGCGCCCCGCGCTGTCGAGCATGGCGCCGTTACTGGGTGAGGTGTCTGACAGACTGGGCTTGTCTGCGGCGCAGGCTGGCCTGTTGACCACGTTGCCCGTGCTGTGCCTGGGGCTGTTCGCGCCCCTGGCGCCAATCCTGGCGCGGCGTTTTGGTACCGAGCGGGTAGTGCTGGGGATTTTGCTGACGCTGGGTGGCGGGATCGTTCTGCGCAGTTGCCTGGGCGAAGTGGGGCTGTTTGCCGGGAGCATTCTGGCGGGGGCCAGTATCGGCGTCATCGGTGTGTTGTTGCCGGGCATCATCAAGCGTGATTTCGCCGGGCATGCCGGAACCATGACCGGTGTTTACACCATGGCCCTGTGCCTGGGTGCGGCACTGGCGGCGGGGGCCACGGTGCCCCTTAGCGAGTCACTGGGGCAGAGCTGGGCAATGGGGCTTGGCTTCTGGGCCTTGCCCGCATTGCTTGCGGTTGTTTTCTGGCTGCCACAGGTGGGCAAGCGTCAGGGCACGCACAACGTTGCCTACCGCGTGCGTGGCTTGTTGCGTGACCCGTTGGCCTGGCAAGTGACGCTCTATATGGGGCTGCAATCCTCGTTGTCCTACATTGTTTTTGGCTGGTTGCCGTCAATCCTGATTGGTCGCGGCCTGACGCCTACCCAGGCGGGGCTGGTGATGTCCGGCTCGGTTATCGTGCAATTGATCACGGCGCTGACGGCACCGTGGCTGGCCACGCGGGGTAAAGACCAGCGGCTGGCAATCGTGCTGGTTATGGGCATGACCCTGGCCGGGCTGTTTGGTTGCCTTTATGCGCCTATCGATGGCTTGTGGGGCTGGGCGATTGTGCTGGGCCTGGGGCAGGGCGGTACATTCAGCCTGGCCTTGACCATGATCGTGCTGCGCTCGCGCGATGCCCATGTCGCCGCCAATCTGTCGGGCATGGCCCAGGGCATTGGTTACACCGTGGCATCGATGGGGCCGCTGGCGGTGGGCGTGGTGCATGAAGTGACGGGTGGCTGGAGTGCCGTGGGCTGGATATTTGCAGTCATCGGTCTGGGGGCCATCGTCGCCGGGCTTGGCGCCGGCCGTTCACTGTATGTGAATGTACAAAGCGAGAAAGTCTGAGGCCCATAGTGTTTCTGTTCATGGCAGATTATCGTGCTCTGATTCCAGACCTGTACGGACCCTGCCATGAGCCAAGACCACCAAGCATTGATCACTCGTTTCTACCAGGCCTTCCAGCGGCTTGATGCCGAGGCAATGGCTGACTGTTACACCACTGACGTGGTGTTCAGCGACCCTGTGTTTGGCGAGCTGCGTGGCCACAACGCCGCTGACATGTGGCGCATGCTGACCTTGCGGGCCAAGGATTTCAGCCTCACCTTCGATCAGGTTAAGGCTGACGGCCAGCATGGCAGCGCGCACTGGGTGGCGACCTATGTGTTTGGCCAGACCGGCGCCACGGTGGTCAATGATATCCAGGCACGGTTTGTGTTTCGTGATGGCAAGATTTGCGAGCATCACGACCATTTCGATCTGTGGCGCTGGTCGCGTCAGGCACTGGGCACCAAGGGCCTGTTGCTGGGGTGGACACCGCTGGTACAAAACGCCATTCGGGCGCAGGCGCAAAAAGGGCTCAAGGCCTTTCAGGGCAGCCGCTGAAAGTGGTCGAGAAACCCTGGTTTGTGTACCTTGTGCGGGCCGCTAATGGCTCTTTGTATTGCGGTATCAGCGATGACCCGGTGCGCCGTTTTGCCAAGCATCAAACGGGCAAGGGCGCGCGTTTTTTCGCTTCAAGCCCGGCAGTGGCGCTGGTGTATGTCGAATCCTGGCCGGACAAGGGTGAGGCATTGCGCCAGGAGCGATTGATCAAGAAGCTCAGGAAGAGTGCCAAGGAGTGTCTGGTGCAAAGTCAGAAGCTGGAGTGATTTTCCTGTGGGAGCGGGCTTGCCCGCGATGGTATCTCTGCGGTTTGTCTGGCTGACCGCAGCGCCTGCATCGCGAGCAAGCCCGCTCCCACAGAAATTGAACAGTTGTTCCCGGCTTATTTCAGTGCCGCCAATATCGCATCGGGCTTGAAATCGCGAATCAGCGTGCCGTTTACATCCAGTATCGGAATGCCGCGCCCGCCCAGCGCCTCGTAAGCCTGGCGGGCACTGGCATCCTTGTCGATATCGAATTCCTTGAACGGTATGCCTTTCTCATCCAGGAACCGCCGAGTGGCCTTGCAGTAGCCGCACCACTCGGTGGAGTACAACACCACCCGGGCGCTGGCCCGGGTTTGCTCACTGACGACACCCGAAGGGTTGAGCACGCGCTCGATCTTGCCCCAGTTCTGAAAGATGACCACTACCACCAGAACAAACAGGACTTTCTTCAAGATACCGTTGAGCATTACTTGCTGCGCTTGAGCTGATCGAGCAGTTGGGTCGGTAAGCCCTTGATCACCAGCGTACCGGCTTCTTCGTCGAACTCGACCTTGGAACCCAGCAGGTGTGCCTCAAAGCTGATAGAGAGCCCCTCAGCGCGCCCGGTGAAGCGACGGAACTGGTTCAGGGTGCGCTTGTCAGCAGGAATTTCGGGGGACAGGCCGTAATCCTTGTTACGGATATGATCGTAGAAAGCCTTGGGGCGTTCTTCGTCGATCAACTCGGACAACTCTTCCAGGCCCATTGGTTCGCCGATTTTTGCCTGACTGCTGGCGTAATCGACCAGGGTCTTGGTTTTTTCCCGGGCGGACTCTTCCGGCAAGTCTTCGCTTTCTACGAAGTCACTGAAGGCCTTGAGCAGGGTACGGGTTTCGCCCGGGCCATCGACACCTTCCTGGCAGCCGATAAAGTCGCGGAAGTACTCCGAAACCTTCTTGCCGTTTTTACCTTTGATAAACGAAATGTATTGCTTGGACTGCTTGTTGTTCTGCCACTCGGAAATGTTGATCCGTGCGGCCAGGTGCAGCTGGCCAAGGTCCAGATGGCGCGAAGGCGTCACGTCCAGCTCCGAGGTCACGGCAACGCCGTCGCTGTGGTGCAGCAGGGCGATGGCCAGGTAGTCGGTCATGCCTTGCTGGTAATGGGCGAACAGCACGTGGCCGCCAACGGAAAGGTTGGACTCTTCCATCAGTTTTTGCAGATGCTCGACGGCGACGCGGCTGAACGCCGTGAAGTCTTTACCGCCATCGAGGTATTCCTTGAGCCAGCCGCTGAACGGATGCGCGCCGGACTCGGCATGGAAAAACCCCCAGGCTTTACCTTGCTTGGCGTTATAGCTTTCGTTGAGGTCAGCGAGCATGTTCTCGATGGCTTGAGACCCGGCCAGTTCAGAGTCACGGGCGTGGAGAACTGCGGGCGTACCGTCGGGTTTTTTGTCAATCAAGTGGACGATGCAATGACGGATCGGCATGGGCTTCTCGGTGTGTAATGAGAGGGCAGGGTGCACACCCCGCAAAGGCGCCAAGTGTACCGCACCTGAGCCTCGGGTCGGGGTTTGGGGGGCTTGAGGGCGCCCTGGACGGTTTTTTTACCGTTTTAAGGCCATAAAGCTGACCAAAAGCCCAGGTAGAGGCGGATATTTAACTGTCTCTGTGCTAGTTTTGCCCGGTCTTGCGCTCGGAAACGGCGTAAAGCGTGCATTCAGCATGTGTCAGGTCGAACCAAACCCCGTTTTAGCTATCTACATCCGCGATTCGTCGTGAAAGCTGGCGGGTGTGCCAGACCCTTGAGATCTGGCTCGATGGCTGACATTGCACTCTGCAAACCAAATGAATTTGATAGGGAAGGAACATCTCAATGGCTATTACTAAAGACCAACTGATCGCTGATATCGCTGAAGCTATCGACGCGCCGAAAACTACCGCGCGTAACGCTCTGGACCAACTGGCCCAGATCGTTGCTGATCAATTGGAAAATGGCGGCGAAATCACTCTGCCAGGTATTGGCAAACTGAAAGTGACCGAGCGTCCTGCCCGTACTGGCCGTAACCCTTCGACTGGCGCAGCCATCGAAATCGCAGCCAAAAAAGTTATCAAGCTCGTTGTGGCCAAAGGCCTGACTGACGCTGTTAACAAGTAAGACTGCTGTAAAAAAGCCGCGCTTCGGATTACTCCGAAGCGCGGCTTTTTTATGCCTGCAAATCTTGTAGCAGCTGCCGAACGCAGCCTCGCGCAGCTCGGCAGCTGCTACGAGGTTTTGCATATTTACAAGATTACTTCCAGTTCTTCTCGCGCCACAGCTGTTGCTGTTCTTTGTCATGGAATGTCCAGGCGACAAAGCGGCTTTGCTTGTTGCCCTGTGACATGTCGACCACCTGGCTTTCCCGCACACCGGCTTTTTTCAGTGCGGTCTGGATCGCCGGCAAGTTGGACGCCTTGGACACCAGTACGCTGAACCACAGCACCTGACGGCCCACTTGCACGCTTTCGCGAATCAGCTGGGTCACAAAGCGCTGCTCGCCCCCTTCACACCACAATTCGGCCGCTTGACCGCCAAAGTTCAGAACAGGCAGTTTGCGCTTGGGATCAGCCTTGCCCAGTGCCCGCCATTTACGCTCGCTGCCGCGCGTTGCTTCATCGATCGACGCATGAAAGGGCGGGTTGCACATGCTCAGGTCAAAACGCTCGGCGCTGTCCAGGACTTCCAGCAAGATCTTCTTCTGATCGGGTTGCAGGCGCAGGCTGATGGCTTTGTTCAGGCCGTTGGACTGCACGATCGCCTTGGCCGCTTTAACGGCTGTAGGGTCAACTTCGGTGCCCAGGAACTGCCAGCGGTATTCGCTGTGACCAATCAGCGGGTAAACGCAGTTTGCGCCCATACCGATGTCCAGCACGCGCACGCTCGGGCCACGCGGGATGACGCCATCGTTCATGGTGGCCAGCAGGTCGGCCAGAAAGTGCACGTAGTCAGCGCGACCGGGCACAGGCGGGCACAGGTAGTCAGCCGGAATGTCCCAGTGGGCGATACCGTAGAACGCCTTGAGCAGCGCACGGTTAAATACGCGCACGGCATCCGGGTTGGCGAAGTCGATGCTTTCTTTGCCGTACGGGTTGATGATCACGAACTCTGCCAGCTCAGGGCAGACCGAAATCAGCTGCGGGAAGTCGTAGCGGCCCTGATGGCGGTTACGTGGGTGCAGGCTTGGCTTGACCCGTGGCTCAGCCGGCTTGGCGTCGCTGACAGCCTTGGGCTTGTGGCGTGTGGCTTTGGAAGTGCGTGGGGTTGTCATGTTCAATTCATTCCACAAAAGCAATCGCGGGCAAGCCCTTAGTTCCTTTCAGAGCTAAGGGCTTGCCCGCGATCAGGTGCGCAGCTTTATTACAGGCTGGAAATCCGCGCGTGCTGTTCGGCCAATTTGCTCAAGGCTTGTTCGGCTTCGGCTAACTTGGTTCGTTCTTTTTCGATGACTTCGGCCGGAGCTTTGTCAACGAACGCGGCGTTAGAGAGTTTTCCACCTACGCGGGCCACTTCGCCGTTCAGACGCTGGATTTCCTTGTCCAGACGCGCCAACTCTGCATCTTTGTCGATCAGGCCGGCCATGGGCACCAGCACTTCCATCTCGCCTACCAGTGCGGTAGCCGACAGCGGTGCATCGGCGCCCTCTTGCAGCACGGTGATCGCTTCGAGTTTAGCCAGCTTTTTGAGCAAGGCATCGTTCTCGGCCAGACGGCGTTGATCTTCGCTGCTGACGTTTTTCAGGTAGATCTGCAAAGGCTTGCCCGGGCCGATGTTCATTTCGCCACGGATGTTGCGAATACCCAGCATCAGGCCCTTGAGCCATTCGATATCGTCTTCGGCGGCCTGGTCGATGCGCGCTTCGTTCGGTACCGGCCACGGTTGCAGCATGATGGTCTTGCCTTCAGCACCGGCCAGCGGCGCGATGCGCTGCCAGATTTCTTCGGTGATGAATGGCATGAACGGATGCGCCAGGCGCAACGCCACTTCCAGCACCCGAACCAGCGTACGGCGAGTGCCGCGCTGACGTTCTACCGGGGCGTTTTCGTCCCACAGCACAGGCTTGGACAGTTCCAGGTACCAGTCGCAGTACTGGTTCCAGATGAACTCGTACAGCGCTTGCGCCGCGAGGTCGAAACGGAACTGGTCGAGGTGACGGGTCACTTCTGCTTCGGTGCGCTGCAGCTGCGAGATGATCCAGCGGTCAGCCAGCGACAGTTCGTAGGCTTCGCCGTTCTGGCCGCAGTCTTCGCCCTTGTCCAGCACGTAGCGTGCGGCGTTCCAGATCTTGTTGCAGAAGTTGCGATAGCCTTCGACGCGGCCCATGTCGAACTTGATGTCACGGCCGGTGGACGCCAGCGAGCAGAACGTGAAGCGCAGGGCGTCGGTACCGTAGCTGGCGATGCCGTCGGCGAATTCGTCGCGGGTCTGCTTCTCGATTTTCTTCAGCAGTTTTGGCTGCATCAGGCCGGTGGTGCGTTTGGCCACCAGGTCTTCGAGCTCGATGCCGTCGATGATGTCCAGCGGGTCCAGGACGTTGCCCTTGGACTTGGACATCTTCTGGCCTTGACCGTCACGGACCAGGCCGTGGACATACACGGTCTTGAACGGAACTTGCGGGGTGCCGTCTTCGTTTTTCACCAAATGCATGGTGAGCATGATCATCCGGGCAACCCAGAAGAAAATGATGTCGAAACCGGTAACCAGCACGTCAGTGGAGTGGAAGGTTTTCAGTGCTTCGGTTTTTTCCGGCCAGCCGAGGGTGGAGAACGTCCACAGACCCGAACTGAACCAGGTGTCGAGCACGTCGTTGTCCTGTTGCAAGGCAACGTCCGGGCCCAGGTTGTTCTTGGCGCGTACTTCGGCCTCGTCGCGGCCTACATAGACTTTGCCCGACTCGTCGTACCAGGCCGGAATGCGGTGGCCCCACCACAGCTGACGGCTGATGCACCAGTCCTGGATGTCGCGCATCCACGAGAAGTACATGTTTTCGTACTGTTTAGGCACGAACGCGATGCGCCCGTCTTCCACGGCAGCAATGGCAGGCTCTGCCAGAGGCTTGGTCGACACGTACCACTGGTCAGTCAGCCACGGTTCGATCACGGTGCCCGAACGGTCGCCTTTCGGCACTTTCAGGGCGTGATCATCGACGCTGACCAACAGGCCGGCTTCGTCGAAATCAGCGACAATTTGCTTGCGCGCTTCGAAGCGGTCCAGGCCTGCATACTTGGCCGGCAGGGTACCGTCGATGGACTCGTTCAGCGTGCCATCGAGGTTGAACACCTGGGCAGCAGGCAGCACGGCGGCGTTTTTATCGAAGATGTTGAGCAGCGGCAGGTTGTGACGCTTGCCGACTTCGTAGTCGTTGAAATCGTGGGCCGGGGTGATTTTCACACAACCGGTACCGAATTCAGGATCGCAATAATCGTCCGCGATGATCGGAATGCGGCGGCCAACCAGCGGCAGCTCGACAAACTTGCCGATCAGGGCCTTGTAGCGCTCGTCTTCCGGGTTTACCGCAACAGCTGCGTCGCCCAGCATGGTTTCCGGACGGGTGGTAGCAACCACCAGGTAGTCCAGGCCTTCGGCGGTCTTGGCGCCGTCAGCCAGCGGGTAGCGCAGGTTCCACAGGAAACCTTTCTCGTCGTGGTTTTCCACTTCAAGGTCGGAGATGGCCGTGTGCAGCTTGGTGTCCCAGTTGACCAGGCGCTTGCCACGATAGATCAGGCCGTCTTCGTGGAGGCGCACGAAGGCTTCCTTCACGGCTTCAGACAGGCCGTCATCCATGGTGAAGCGCTCGCGGCTCCAGTCTACGGACGAACCCAGGCGACGGATCTGACGGCTGATGTTGCCGCCGGACTGATCTTTCCATTCCCAGATCTTGTCGAGGAATTTTTCACGACCCAAATCGTGGCGGTTCAGGCCTTGTGCTTCGATCTGACGCTCGACCAGCATCTGGGTGGCGATGCCCGCGTGGTCGGTACCCGGCTGCCACAGGGTGTTGCGGCCCTGCATGCGACGGAAACGGATCAGGGCATCCATGATCGCGTTGTTGAAGCCGTGCCCCATGTGCAGGCTGCCGGTGACGTTCGGCGGCGGAATCATGATGGTGTACGGGTCGCCCGCGCCTTGCGGGGCAAAATAATTCTCTTCTTCCCAGGTTTTGTACCAGGAAGTTTCAATGGCGTGCGGCTGGTAGGTCTTATCCATGCGCGGCGGGACCCTATTGGCATTAATTCAGGAAAGCCGGCAAGTATAGCGGGGTGGGACTGCGCGGGGAACCTATTGCTGTTGTGGGAGCGGGCTTGCTCGCGATACGGGCAACCCGGTGCATCGGCTTCATTAAGGTGCTGCAATCGCGAGCAAGCCCGCTCCCACAGGGTCAGCTTTGATGTTGGGCGAGCAGACGCTCCATGTGGGCATCAAGGCGGCGCTTGATCTCGGTTTCGATGTGCGGGGCGAAGTCGTTGATCACGTCCTGCATGATGGCCTGGGCAGCAGTGCGCAGCTCTCGGTCCAGGTGCGCAAGCAGTGCGTCAGGGGCTTTCTCCGTCGCGGGCGCCGGGGTGATGCCGACCAGCGGTATTTGCGTGGGCACCGGCTCCGGCTCTGGTTCATCGCTGATAACTTCGTCGAGCAACGGGATCTGTTCGTCGGGCCGACCTACCATCTCTGTCAGCAGCGGCGGTTGCAGCCCCTCATCGCCGAGCAGCTTGCGAATGGACTCAAGATCATCAAGCAGGTGTGCAGCTTTTTGCGGCGAATTGGAGGTGTCCATCGTGTGCTCAGAGTCGTTGTAACTTGTGGTCCTGCAGAGGATAGCCCTGTTCTCGGTAGAAACGGAAACTCTCCCGTGCAGCCTGTCGCACGGCGGGGTCTTCGACCACCACTTCGGCCACGCGGGCGAAGCGCTTGAAAAAGTCGGGGACTTTGAGGTCCAAGTTGATCAGTAAGTCTTGGTGGCTTGCGGGTGCATCCGTACAGCCCATGACCACGACGCCATCGGGTTGGTCTTCAGTGTTGCTGTGGGGCACGAAGCTTTCGCCCTTGAAGCGCCACAGGCGTTCATCCAGGTCCTGGCGCTGGGCACTGTCAGAGCAATGCAGATACACGCGATGGCCCAGGCGCCAGGCCTTCTCGGTGAGTTTGCAGGCAAAGTCCAGCCGCGCAGAGGGTTCGGCGCTGGGCAGGATATAAAAGTCGATCTTGGTGAGTTCTTGGTTTGCTTCGGGGGTCATTGCGGTTCCTGAATCGGGACTGCGCCGCCCTCAAGCGGCGCAGTCTTCGATTGTCAGCTTCAAGCGTTGGCGCGATCCAGCAGGTACTGGGTCAGCAGGGGCACTGGGCGGCCACTTGCGCCCTTGTCCTTGCCGCCGCTGACCCATGCCGTGCCGGCGATGTCCAGGTGCGCCCAGTTATAGGCCTTGGCAAAACGCGACAGGAAGCAGCCAGCAGTGATGGCGCCGCCTTTAGGCCCGCCAATGTTGGCCATGTCGGCGAACGGGCTGTCCAGTTGTTCCTGGTACTCGTCGAACAGCGGCAGTTGCCATGCACGGTCGTCGGCTTGCTTGCCGGCTTCCAGCAACTGGTTGATCAGGTCGTCGTTGTTGCCCATCAGGCCCGAGGTGTGAGCGCCCAATGCAACCATGCAGGCGCCGGTCAGGGTGGCGATGTCGATCACGGCCTGTGGCTTGAAGCGCTCGGCGTAGGTCAGGGCGTCACACAGCACCAGACGGCCTTCGGCGTCGGTGTTGAGGATTTCGACCGTCTGGCCGCTCATGGTCGTCACGATGTCGCCCGGGCGTGCCGCGCCGCCGCTAGGCATGTTTTCAGCACAGGCCAGAATGCACACCAGGTTGATCGGCAGTTTCAGCTCGAGTACGGCGCGCAGGGTGCCGAACACGCTGGCAGCACCACCCATGTCGTACTTCATTTCATCCATGCCGGCGCCCGGCTTGAGGCTGATGCCGCCGGTGTCGAAGGTGATGCCTTTACCTACCAGTACGTACGGTTTTTCGGATTTTTTGCCACCGGCGTAGTTCATCACGATCAGACGAGGCGGCTGGTCGCTGCCCTGGCCTACAGCGTAGAACGCGCCCATGCCCAGATCCTTGATCTTTTTCTCGTCAAGGATTTCGACTTTCAGGCCTTTGAACTCTTTGCCCAGGTCCTTGGCCTGCTCGGCAAGGAAGCTCGGGTGGCAGATGTTCGGCGGCAGGTTGCCCAGGTCGCGGGTGAACGCCATGCCGGCGGCAATTGCCTGGGCGTGGGTCACGGCGCGCTGCACTTCAGCCTGCGCGGCCTTGATGGTCAGCAGGGTGATTTTTTTCAGGGCGCGGGGTTCGGCCTTCTGGCTTTTGAAGCGGTCGAAGGTGTATTCGCCGTCTACGAGGGTTTCGGCCAGCAAGCGGGTCTTGCTGTAGCTGTCGCGGCCCTTGACCACCAATTCGTCCAGTGCGAACACCGCATCGCTACCGCCCAGGCCTTTGAGTACACCCAGTGCGCCGCTGATGATTTTGCGGAACGGGCGATCGCCCAGTTCTTCATCCTTGCCGGTACCCAGCAGCAGCACGCGCTCGGCTTTGAGGTTGGGCAAGCTGTGCAGCAACAGGCTTTGACCGGTTTTGCCGGCCAGGTCGCCGCGCTTGAGGACTGCGCTGATGGCGCCACCGGTGAGTTCGTCGAGGGCTTTGGCGGTTGGGCCGAGCTTGCGGCCTTCGCCGATGGCGACCACCAGAGTGGCCGTTTTCAACGTTTCTGGGCTAACGCTTTTTACAACCAGTTCCATGTCCGGGTCCCTGAGTCAAATGGTCAACATGCGCACAAACAGTTCTGTTTGTTTGCTTATATAGAAGAAGCGCTTCACCTGTGATCAAGGCTGGCGTCAAGGCGGGCAGTTTGAACCCCGTCGGAGGAGCCTGACAACCCCGGTTTAGGGCCAAGTTGCCACTTTCAAGACTGTGCAGTGACAGGGGAGGGCATTCACAGGATAATGCGCCATCTTTTTAGACGGCCCATCTCATCTATGATGAGGTATGTGCCGACTCGTTATGCTGTTTGTTTGGCCGCCTTAGCCTGACGACCCTGGAGTGTCTGGTTTGATCGTCTTCCGTTATCTGTCCCGCGAAGTCCTGCTTACATTGAGCGCTGTCAGTGCTGTGCTGCTGGTCATCATCATGAGCGGTCGCTTCATCAAATATCTGGCCCAGGCCGCCTCGGGCGCCCTGGACCCGGGTTCGTTGTTCCTGATCATGGGCTTTCGCCTGCCGGGCTTCATGCAGCTGATCCTGCCTCTGGGGCTGTTCCTGGGCATTCTTCTCTCTTATGGTCGCTTGTACCTTGAGAGCGAAATGACCGTGCTGTCGGCCACCGGCATGAGTCGTCAGCGGTTGCTGGCCATTACCATGGCACCGGCTGCGCTGGTCGCGCTGATCGTGGCCTGGCTCAGTCTGAGCCTGGCCCCGCAGGGCAACAATGAATTTCAGCTGCTGCTCAACAAGCAGGATGCCCTGACCGAATTCGACACCCTGGAGGCCGGGCGCTTCCAGTCGCTGAGTGACGGTACACGGGTGACCTACACCGAAGAATTGAGCAATGACCGCAGCCTCTTGTCCGGCGTATTCATTTCGCAGAAGAAACTCGGAGAAGAGGCCAAGGATCGCAGTATTTCCGTGCTGCTGGCCGAGAAGGGTCATCAGGAAGTGCGTCCTGACGGCAGTCGCTGGCTGGTGCTGAACAATGGCTATCGCTATGACGGTAACCCTGGGCAGGCCGATTATCGGGCAATCAAGTACGATACCTATGGTGTGCTGCTGCCCAAGCCGGAAGTCAGCAATGAAGTGACAGACCGCGATGCGATCCCTACCGCAAGCCTTCTCGGCAGCACGGATCCTCGTGTGGTTGCCGAGCTGCATTGGCGGATTGCCTTCCCCGTGCTGGTCTTTATCGTGACCTTGATCGCAGTGCCGTTGTCGCGGGTCAATCCGCGTCAGGGGCGCTTCCTCAAGTTGTTGCCGGCGATTCTTCTTTATATGAGCTACCTGAGCATGCTGACCTGGGGCAAGGGGCTTCTTCAGGATGGCAAGACCCCGATGGCGCTGGGCCTGTGGTGGGTGCATGGGCTGTTCCTGATCATTGGCCTGGGGTTGATGTACTGGGAGCCGCTGCGCTTGAAACTGGCAAGTCGCCGTAGTGCCGAGGAGATGGCCCGTGGTTAAGCTCGACCGCTACATTGGTAGCAGTGTGTTGTTGGCGATTCTGGCCGTGTTGGGGATCATCCTCGGGCTGGCCCTGCTGTTTGCCGTGATCGACGAGATGCGCAGTCTCAGCAGCACCTACACCGTTCTGGATGTGTTCAGTTTTGTCATGCTGACTGCGCCCCGACGCCTGTATGAAATGTTGCCCATGGCAGCGTTGATTGGCTGCCTGATCGGTTTGGGCGGCCTGGCCAGCAACAGTGAGCTGACCATCATGCGTGCCGCAGGTGTGTCCCTTGGGCGCATCGTCTGGGCCGTGATGAAGCCGATGCTGGTGCTGATGGTTGCAGGGGTGCTGATTGGCGAATATGTGGTGCCTGCCACGGAAAACATTGCCCAGGCCAACCGCGCGCTGGCCCAGGGCGGTGGTGACTCGCAAAGCTCCAAGCATGGCTTGTGGCACCGCCAGGGTGATGAATTTATCCATATCAACGCCGTTCAGCCCGATGGCCTGCTTTACGGTGTGACCCGTTATCGCTTCGACAAAGACCATCAGATGCAGTCGGCAAGCTTTGCCAAAAAGGCCCAGTACCACCAGGGCGACTGGCAGTTGAGTGATGTGAGCACCACTCTTTTTCATGGCGACAGCACTGAGGTAGTCAAGGCGCCTGAAGAAAAATGGGACGTGTCGTTGAGCCCGCAACTGCTCAATACCGTGGTCATGGCGCCCGAATCGCTGTCGATTTCCGGGTTGTGGAACTATATCCACTACCTCAAGGATCAGGGCCTGAACAACGGCCGTTACTGGCTGGCTTTTTGGGTCAAGGTATTGCAGCCGCTGGTGACTGCTGCGCTGGTATTGATGGCCATATCTTTCATCTTCGGCCCGTTGCGCTCTGTTACGCTGGGGCAGCGGGTTTTTACCGGGGTGCTGGTGGGGTTTACCTTCAAGATCGCCCAGGACCTGCTGGGGCCTTTGAGCCTGGTGTTCGGCTTCTCGCCGCTGTTTGCGGTGCTGCTGCCGGCTTCCATTTGTGCCGTGGCCGGTATCTGGCTGTTACGTCGGGCGGGTTGAGTAGCGCTCATTGAGCCAATCAAGAGCCTCTATCTCGCGATAGGGGCTTTTTTGTAGGTGCCCATTGGCCTGTGAACGTGACGCTTGGCGCGATGTTCAGGTACAATTCCCGGCTATTTTTCGGCGGGCAGTCTGCCTGCGACTTTTTTGAGTGTTGACCCGTGAGTGATCTGAGTCATATCCGCAATTTCTCCATCATCGCCCACATTGACCATGGCAAGTCGACGCTGGCCGATCGTTTCATCCAGATGTGCGGTGGCCTGACTGCCCGCGAAATGGAGGCCCAGGTACTGGACTCCATGGACCTCGAGCGTGAGCGCGGGATCACCATCAAGGCCCACAGCGTCACCTTGTATTACACGGCCAAAGACGGTAATACCTACCAGTTGAACTTCATTGATACCCCGGGCCACGTTGACTTCACCTACGAAGTTAGCCGTTCCCTGGCGGCCTGTGAAGGTGCGTTGCTGGTGGTCGATGCGGGGCAGGGTGTAGAAGCCCAGTCCGTAGCCAACTGCTACACCGCGATTGAGCAGGGCCTGGAAGTCATGCCGGTGCTGAACAAGATCGACCTGCCACAGGCTGATCCTGATCGCGTTAAGGAAGAAATCGAAAAAATCATTGGCATCGACGCCACTGATGCCGTGACCTGCAGTGCCAAGACCGGCCTGGGCGTGGACGAGGTGCTTGAGCGCCTGGTACACACCATTCCTGCGCCGACCGGCAATATCGAAGATCCGCTGCAAGCGTTGATCATCGACTCCTGGTTCGACAACTACCTGGGCGTTGTGTCCCTGGTTCGCGTGCGCCACGGCCGCGTGAAAAAGGGCGACAAGATTCTGGTCAAATCCACCGGCAAGATCCACCTGGTGGACAGCGTTGGTGTATTCAACCCGAAACACACCGCCACTGCAGACCTGAAAGCCGGTGAAGTAGGTTTCATCATCGCCGGTATCAAGGACATTCACGGTGCGCCAGTGGGCGATACCCTGACCTTGAGCACGACTCCGGATGTTGATGTACTGCCCGGTTTCAAGCGTATTCAGCCTCAGGTATACGCGGGCCTGTTCCCGGTTAGCTCCGATGACTTCGAAGACTTCCGTGATGCGTTGCAAAAACTGACGCTGAACGACTCTTCGCTGCAATACACGCCAGAAAGCTCTGACGCACTGGGCTTCGGCTTCCGTTGCGGCTTCCTGGGCATGCTGCACATGGAGATCATTCAGGAGCGCCTGGAGCGCGAGTACAACCTGGACCTGATCACCACTGCGCCAACCGTAATTTTCGAACTGCTGCTCAAGACCGGTGAAACGATTTACGTCGATAACCCGTCCAAGCTGCCAGATCTTTCAATGATTGAAGACATGCGCGAGCCAATCGTGCGTGCCAACATTCTTGTGCCTCAGGAGCACCTGGGTAACGTCATTACCCTGTGCATTGAAAAACGTGGCGTGCAGCACGACATGTTGTTCCTGGGTACCCAGGTACAAGTGACCTACGATTTGCCGATGAACGAAGTGGTTCTGGACTTCTTCGACCGTCTCAAATCCACCAGTCGCGGCTATGCTTCGCTTGATTACCACTTCGATCGTTACCAGTCAGCTAATCTGGTCAAGCTCGATGTGCTGATCAACGGTGACAAGGTAGATGCGCTGGCCCTGATCGTGCACAAGGAAAACGCGCACTACAAAGGTCGCCAGTTGACCGAGAAGATGAAAGAACTGATTCCGCGCCAGATGTTCGACGTCGCGATCCAGGCCGCCATTGGCGGGCAGATCATTGCACGGACCTCCGTCAAGGCACTCAGAAAGAACGTACTGGCCAAATGCTACGGTGGTGACGTTAGCCGTAAGCGCAAGCTGTTGGAAAAGCAAAAGGCCGGTAAAAAACGCATGAAGCAAGTGGGCAACGTGGAAATTCCACAAGAAGCCTTCCTTGCAGTGCTCCGTTTGGATAGCTAGGTCCTATGTCACTAAATTTCCCGCTGTTGCTGGTCATTGCTGTTGCCGTGTGCGGTTTGCTGGCGCTGCTCGATTTGGTCTTCCTGGCTCCGCGCCGGCGCAAGGCCATTGCCAACTATCAAGCCAGCGTTACGCCGGTTGATATGCAGGTAGTCGAAAAGCTCAACAAGGAGCCGCTGCTGGTTGAATACGGCAAGTCGTTCTTTCCCGTGTTGTTTATCGTGCTGGTGTTGCGTTCGTTTCTGGTTGAGCCGTTCCAGATTCCGTCCGGCTCGATGAAACCGACCCTGGATGTGGGCGATTTCATTTTGGTGAACAAGTTTTCGTACGGGATCCGCTTGCCGGTACTCGACACGAAAATCATCGAAGTGGGTGATCCGAAGCGGGGCGATGTGATGGTGTTTCGCTACCCAAGCGATCCGACAGTCAACTACATCAAGCGTGTAGTTGGCCTGCCGGGCGACAAGATCCGCTATACCAGCGACAAGCATCTTTATGTCAACGACCAACTGGTTGCCGAGCAACTGGTCAAGGCCGAGCCTGGAACCCTGGGCAGTGCCGAGTTGTACAAAGAGAAGCTGGGCGAAGTCGAGCACATGATCCGCAAGGAAATGAGCCGCTATCGTGCGCCGCCTGACAAGGAGTGGACGGTTCCGGCCGGGCATTACTTCATGATGGGTGACAACCGTGACAATTCGAACGACAGCCGTTACTGGGATGATCCGAACATTCCCAAAGACGAGCTGGGCATGGTTCCCGACAAGAATATTGTCGGCAAGGCCTTCGCTGTTTGGATGAGCTGGCCGGAACCCAAGGCGAGCAACCTGCCGAACTTCTCGCGGGTTGGTCTGATCAAGTAGCCAGAACGGCGCTGTTTATAACAGCGCCGATTGCTTTTCAGGTGTGCGAAACAAGTCGCGCGCCTGAGTATTCAGGATGTGGATTTGAACAAAGCGTTAAGTGTGACGGCGGCGAACAGCCTGTTCCCTGTCCATTTGCTATGCGATAAACGAGCATCACTGATCCCTAATATCGGTCCGGTGGTGACATTCGGCCACGAACTCAGCGTGGGTAAATCGTGAGTTTTTCTTTAGAACGTTTAGAGCGTCAGCTCGGCTACACCTTCAAAGACCAGGAACTGATGGTTCTGGCCCTGACACACCGCAGTTTCGCGGGGCGCAATAACGAGCGCCTTGAGTTCCTGGGGGATGCCATTCTCAATTTTGTTGCCGGCGAAGCCTTGTTTGACCGTTTCCCGCTGGCGCGTGAAGGCCAGTTGTCACGCTTGCGTGCGCGGCTGGTAAAGGGTGAGACCCTGGCAGTACTGGCCCGCGGCTTTGAGCTGGGCGAGTACCTGCGCCTGGGTTCCGGTGAACTGAAAAGCGGCGGATTTCGCCGTGAATCGATCCTGGCCGATGCCCTTGAGGCGCTGATCGGGGCCATTTACCTGGACGCCGGCATGGATGTCGCTCGCGACCGCGTACTGGCCTGGCTGGCCAGCGAGTTCGAGACGCTGACCCTGGTCGACACCAACAAAGATCCAAAGACCCGCCTGCAAGAGTTCTTGCAGTCGCGTGCCTGCGACCTGCCACGTTACGAAGTGGTGGATATCCAGGGCGAACCGCATTGCCGCACCTTCTTTGTCGAGTGCGAGATTGCCTTATTGAATGAAAAAAGCCGGGGACAGGGCGTGAGCCGTCGTATTGCCGAACAGGTAGCGGCCGCCGCAGCACTGATTGCCCTTGGCGTGGAGAATGGTCATGACTGATTCAACCGCAACTCGCTGTGGCTACGTTGCCATTGTTGGTCGTCCAAACGTGGGTAAATCCACACTGCTGAACCATATCCTGGGTCAAAAGCTGGCGATCACCTCGCGCAAGCCTCAGACCACCCGCCACAACATGCTGGGCATCAAGACCGAAGGCAACGTGCAAGCGGTCTACGTGGATACCCCGGGCATGCACAAGGGCGGCGAAAAGGCCCTGAACCGCTACATGAACAAAACCGCTTCGGCTGCGTTGAAAGACGTCGATGTGGTGATCTTCGTTGTTGACCGCACCAAGTGGACCGACGAAGACCAGATGGTGCTGGAGCGCGTGCAGTACGTAACCGGCCCGCTGATCGTGGCGTTGAACAAGACCGACCGTATCGAAGACAAGGCCGAGCTGATGCCGCACCTGAGCTGGCTTCAGGAGCAACTGCCGAACGCCCAGATCATCCCGATCTCGGCTCAGCACGGGCACAACCTTGAAGCCCTTGAGCGCGTGATTGCCGATCACCTGCCGGAAAACGAGCACTTCTTCCCGGAAGACCAGATCACTGATCGCAGCAGCCGCTTCCTGGCCGCTGAACTGGTACGTGAAAAGATCATGCGCCAGATGGGTGCCGAGCTGCCGTACCAGATCACCGTCGAGATCGAAGAGTTCAAGCAGCAGGGCAAAACCCTGCATATCCATGCCTTGATTCTGGTTGAGCGTGATGGTCAGAAAAAAATCATCATTGGCGACAAGGGCGAGCGTATCAAGCGTATCGGTACCGAAGCGCGCAAGGATATGGAGCTGCTGTTCGACTCCAAGATCATGCTTAACCTTTGGGTTAAAGTGAAAGGTGGCTGGTCCGACGACGAGCGCGCCCTGCGTTCGCTGGGCTACGGCGACCTGTAAGCACAGCATTACACCCCCCCTGTGGGAGCGGGCTTGCTCGCGATAGCATCAACTCGGAACTTCAGACAGGCCGAGTTGCTGCTATCGCGAGCAAGCCCGCTCCCACATTAGTTTTATGCTGTTCTTCCTGGCAGTGTTTGCCTTTTGAGATAGCTGACTTCCATGTCCAGTAAACCCCCGGCCCCCCAACTCGCCTACGTCCTGCACAGTCGCCCCTATCGTGAAACCAGTGCCCTGGTGGATTTCATCACGCCTCAAGGGCGCCTGCGGGCCGTGCTGCGCAGTGCGCGGGGCAAGGCGGGGACGCTGGCCCGGCCTTTTGTGCCGCTGGAAATCGAATTTCGCGGCCGTGGCGAGCTGAAAAACGTCGGACGCATGGAGAGTGCCGGGATTGCCACCTGGCTCAATGGCGAAGCGCTGTTCAGCGGCCTCTATCTCAATGAGCTGCTGATCAGGCTGTTGCCAGCCGAAGACCCGCATCCGGCGGTCTTCGACCACTATGCCGCGACGCTGGTGGCGCTTGCGCAAGGACGCGCGCTCGAACCTCTGCTGCGAGCGTTCGAATGGCGCCTGCTGGACGATCTGGGCTATGGCTTTTCGTTGACCCGGGACATTCAAGGCGAACCGGTGGCCAGCGATGGCATGTACCGTTTGCAGGTAGATGCCGGGCTTGAACGGATTTATCTGGTGCAGCCCGGTCTGTTTCATGGCACCGAACTGCACGCAATGGCCGAGGCTGACTGGACCGTGCCCGGAGCCTTATCTGCCGCCAAGCGCCTGATGCGTCAGGCATTGGCCGTGCATTTGGCTGGTAAACCGCTGGCCAGTCGTGAGTTGTTTCGCAAGCCCTGAATAGACCGGTATGCTGTGCGCCGAATCGTCAACTCTTCAGGAGAGCCCCCCGTGACCCAAAGCAATCGCATTCTTCTCGGCGTGAACATCGACCACGTAGCCACGCTGCGTCAGGCTCGCGGCACCCGTTACCCTGATCCGGTCAAGGCAGCGCTGGATGCAGAAGAGGCGGGCGCCGACGGCATTACCGTGCACTTGCGCGAAGATCGTCGACATATCCAGGAACGCGATGTGTTGCTGCTCAAGGATGTCCTGCAAACGCGCATGAACTTCGAAATGGGCGTTACCGAAGAGATGATGCTGTTTGCCGAGCGCATTCGCCCGGCGCATATCTGCCTGGTGCCTGAAACCCGTCAGGAACTGACCACCGAAGGCGGTCTGGATGTTGCCGGGCAGGAAGCGCGGATCAAGGCAGCTGTCGAGCGGCTGAGCAAGATTGGCTGTGAAGTGTCGCTGTTTATTGACGCCGATGAGCGTCAGATCGAAGCGTCCAAGCGCGTAGGCGCACCGGCAATCGAACTGCACACCGGACGCTATGCCGATGCCCAGACCCCGACCGAAGTCGCCGAAGAGTTGCAGCGTGTCGCCGATGGCGTTGCGTATGGCCTGGCTCAAGGGCTGATCGTCAATGCTGGCCACGGTCTGCATTACCACAACGTGGAAGCGGTAGCCGCGATCAAGGGCATCAATGAATTGAACATTGGCCATGCGCTGGTGGCGCATGCATTGTTCGTGGGCTTCAAGTCGGCAGTGGCTGAAATGAAAGCGCTGATTGTGGCTGCGGCCAAGGTTTAAAAACGGCTACGGGGATCATTCAATTGTGGGAGCGAGCCTGCTCGCGAAGCTCATTCGCGAGCAGGCTCGCTCCCACAGAATTGTGTTCTACAACTGCGGCTCTTCTTTGGGCTTGGTCTTGTCGATGCCGGGGATATGCAGCTTGCTGTCGGCCGCCTGATCACCTTCGAGCTGTGGCTGCGTGGCCCAGGTCAAGATGTCGTAGTAACGACGGATGTTGGCCACAAAATGTACTGGCTCGCCGCCACGGGCGTAGCCATAGCGGGTTTTGCTGTACCACTGCTTCTGCGCAAGGCGAGGCAGCATTTTCTTTACATCAAGCCACTTGTTCGGGTTCAGGCCTTCTTTCTTGGCCAGCTTGCGTGCGTCTTCCAGATGACCGCCACCCACGTTGTAGGCAGCCAGTGCGAACCAGGTGCGATCCGGTTCCTGAATATCATCGTCCAGCTCGCTCTTGATCAATGCGAGGTATTTGGCGCCGCCCATGATGCTTTGCTTGGCATCCAGGCGGTTGGACACGCCCATCGCTTGAGCCGTGTTCTGGGTCAGCATCATCAGGCCGCGCACACCTGTTTTTGAGGTGACGGCGGGTTGCCATAAAGATTCCTGATAACCCATGGCTGCCAGCAGGCGCCAGTCGATCTGTTCTTTTTTGGCCGCTTCCTTGAAGAACTTTTCGTACTTGGGCAAGCGCTGTTGCAGGTGCTGGGCGAAGGTGTACGCGCCAACGTAGCCAAGGACATCGACATGCCCGTAGTAGCGGTCTTTAAGGCGTTGCAGGGTGCCGTTCTTTTCGACCTTGTCCAGATAGGCGTTGATCTCGTTGAGCAGGCTGTTGTCTTCACCGGCCGCCACTGCCCAGCGCTGACTGCGTGCATCGCCCAGGTCAAAGGCGACGCGCACGTTGGGGAAGTACACCTGGTTCATCGCCACTTCGTTGGAGTCGACCAGCGTGAGGTCGATCTGGCCTTCATCGACCATGCGCAGCAAATCGACGACTTCGACCGCGTCGGATTCGTCGTACTCGATTCCGGGGTACTGTTTTTTCAGTTCGGCCAGTTGCTCGGCGTGGGAGCTGCCTTTGAGGACCGTGATGCGCTTGCCGGCCAGATCCGCAGCAGAGGTGGGGCGGGACTGGCCGTTGCGGTAGATGATCTGTGGCGTGACTTCGAGGTACGGGTGGGAAAACCTGGCTTGTTGCAGGCGTTTCTCGCTGCTGACCAGTCCGGCAGCAGCCAGAACCGGGCCGTCAGGCTGGCCCAGTTGATTGAACAGTTCATCCAGGTTGTCCGCGGTCTCGATTTTGAGCTCAACCCCAAGATCGTCGGCAAAACGCTTCACCAACTCGTATTCAAAGCCGGTTTCACCATTGCGATCCTCAAAGTAGGTCGCAGGGCTGTTGCGGGTAATCACCCGCAGTACCCCATCCTCCTTTACGCGCTCCAGGGTGCTGGGTTTTTCAACGCAGGCACTGAGCATCAGGAAGAGTCCGGTTGCGAGCAGCCATTTGGCGCAGCGCGGGCGGATATCAGTTAGAGAAAACATCCGCGCAGTATACGCAAAGCAGCACGGGTGCCATATCTCGACAATTTCCAGTCATTCTGATATTGACCGCGAAAATCGCTCAAACCCTTGTAGAATGGGGGGTAGAGCTCTGTTTAAAGATCATAATCGAGCATCCGTTAAGCGGCTGATAGCTATAAAGAATAAGGCTTTGGTCGATTCGCGACGTCTGGTGCGCTTCAGGTGTGCCGTTTCGGGTGCCGTGGCGAACGGTTTAGGCTAGAATGCCCGGCCTCAAAGCATACCCCTCCCGAGGCTGTCCCGAAGATGTTGATCCTGCGCGGCGCTCCTGCCCTTTCTGCCTTTCGCCACAGCAAACTCCTTGCACAACTGAGCCTCAAGGTTCCGTCTGTCACTGGTTTGTATGCTGAATTCGCCCACTTTGCCGATACCACCGGTGAGCTGACCAGCGATGAACAGCAGGTACTGGCTCGTCTCCTGAAGTACGGCCCAAGCGTGCCGGTCCAAGAGCCGAGCGGCCGACTGTTCCTGGTGTTGCCGCGGTTTGGCACCATCTCTCCCTGGTCGAGCAAGGCCAGCGACATTGCCCGTAACTGTGGCCTGGCTAAAATCCAGCGCCTGGAACGCGGCATTGCATTCTATGTAGCTGGCCAGTTCAGCGATGCGGATGCCGAACTGATCGGCGCTGTATTGCATGACCGTATGACGCAAATCGTGCTGGGCGCTCTGGAGCAGGCTGCAGGCTTGTTCAGCCACGCCGAGCCAAAGCCGCTGACCGCGATTGACGTACTGGGTGGCGGTCGTGCCGCGCTGGAAAAAGCCAACGTCGAGCTGGGCCTTGCCCTGGCCGAAGACGAAATCGATTATCTGGTCAATGCCTTCAACGGTCTGGGTCGCAACCCGCACGACATCGAATTGATGATGTTTGCCCAGGCCAACTCCGAACATTGCCGCCACAAGATCTTCAACGCCAGCTGGGACATCGACGGCCAAAGCCAGGACAAGAGCCTGTTTGGCATGATCAAGAACACCTACGTGATGCACAGCGAAGGCGTTCTGTCTGCTTATAAAGACAACGCGTCGGTTATCGTCGGCAGTGTTGCCGGGCGTTTCTTCCCGGATCCTGAAACCCGCCAGTACGGTGCGGTGCAGGAACCAGTGCACATCCTGATGAAGGTAGAGACCCACAACCACCCGACCGCCATTGCCCCGTTCCCGGGTGCAGCGACAGGCTCCGGTGGTGAGATCCGTGACGAAGGTGCAACCGGTCGTGGTGCCAAGCCAAAGGCCGGCCTGACCGGTTTCACCGTGTCCAACCTGCAGATCCCGGGCTTTGTACAACCGTGGGAAGTGCCGTACGGCAAGCCTGAGCGCATTGTTACCGCGCTGGACATCATGATCGAAGGCCCGCTGGGCGGTGCTGCATTCAACAATGAATTCGGTCGTCCTGCCCTGACCGGTTACTTCCGTACGTTCGAGCAGTCCATCACCACCCCCCGTGGCGAAGAAGTGCGTGGTTACCACAAGCCGATCATGTTGGCCGGCGGCATGGGCAACATCCGCGCCGAACACGTGCAGAAAGCCGAAATCACCGTGGGCTCCAAGCTCATCGTGCTGGGCGGTCCGGCCATGCTGATCGGCCTGGGTGGCGGTGCAGCATCCTCTATGGCCACCGGCGCAAGCTCGGCTGACCTGGACTTCGCTTCGGTACAGCGCGAAAACCCGGAAATGGAGCGTCGTTGCCAGGAAGTGATCGACCGCTGCTGGCAGCTGGGTGACAAGAACCCGATCAGCTTTATCCACGATGTGGGTGCTGGCGGTTTGTCCAACGCATTCCCTGAGCTGGTGAACGACGGCGACCGTGGTGGCCGTTTCGAACTGCGCAACATTCCAAACGACGAGCCGGGCATGGCCCCGCACGAAATCTGGAGCAACGAATCCCAGGAACGTTATGTTCTGGCGGTGGGCGTCGAAGATTTCGAGCGCTTCAAGGCGATCTGCGAACGCGAGCGTTGCCCGTTTGCCGTCGTCGGTGAAGCCACTGCCGAGCCGCAACTGACCGTGACCGACAGCCACTTCGGCAACAACCCGGTGGACATGCCACTGGAAGTGTTGCTGGGCAAGGCGCCGCGCATGCACCGTTCGGCTGTTCGCGAAGAAGAGTTGGGCGATGATTTCGACCCGGCACAACTGAGCATCGGCGAGTGCGTCGAGCGCGTTCTGCATCACCCGGCCGTTGCCAGCAAAAGCTTCCTGATCACCATCGGCGACCGCACCATCACCGGTCTGGTTGCCCGCGACCAGATGGTCGGGCCGTGGCAGGTTCCTGTGGCTGACGTTGCTGTCACCGCAACCAGCTTCGACGTCTACACCGGTGAAGCCATGGCCATGGGCGAGCGTACGCCGCTGGCACTGCTGGATGCTCCGGCATCGGGCCGCATGGCAATTGGTGAGACCCTGACCAATATCGCGGCTTCGCGCATTGGCAAGATCAGCGACATCAAGCTGTCAGCCAACTGGATGTCCGCTGCAGGCCACCCGGGTGAAGACGCCCGCTTGTACGACACCGTCAAGGCTGTCGGCATGGAGCTGTGCCCTGAGCTGGGCATCACCATTCCGGTGGGCAAGGACTCGATGTCGATGCAAACCCGCTGGAGCGAAGAGGGCACGGACAAAACCGTGACCTCGCCGCTGTCGCTGGTTGTGACCGGTTTTGCCCCGGTGCTCGACGTTCGCCAGACCCTGACCCCGGTACTGCGCATGGACAAAGGCCTGACCGATCTGATCCTGATCGACCTGGGCCGTGGCCAGAACCGCATGGGCGCCTCGATCCTGGCCCAGACCTACGGCAAGCTGGGCAAGCAGGCCCCTGACGTTGATGACGCAGAAGACCTCAAGGCTTTCTTCGCGGTGATCCAGGGCCTGAATGCCGATGGTCACCTGCTGGCTTACCATGACCGTTCCGACGGTGGTTTGCTGACCAGCGTGATGGAAATGGCCTTTGCCGGCCACTGCGGTCTGAACCTGACCCTGGATTGCCTCGCAGACAGCGCCAGCCAGCTCCCGGCCATCCTGTTCAACGAAGAACTGGGCGCCGTAATTCAGGTGCGTCAGGACGCGACTGCTGATGTGCTTGCACAGTTCAGCGCTGCAGGCCTGGGCGAGTGTGTCGACGTGATCGGCCAGCCGCTGAACAACAGCGAAGTCACCATCACCTTCAACGGTGAAAAAGTGTTTGTCGGTCAGCGTGGCGAGTTGCAGCGCCAGTGGGCTGAAACCAGCTTCCAGATCCAGCGTATGCGTGACAATGCGGACTGCGCACAGCAAGAGTTCGACGTGCTGCTCGAAGAAGACAACCCGGGCCTGACTGCCCAGTTGAGCTTTGACGTCAACGCCAATATCAGCGCGCCGTACATCAAGAAAGGCATTCGTCCGCAAGTGGCTGTCCTGCGTGAGCAGGGCGTCAACGGTCAGGTTGAAATGGCCGCGGCGTTTGACCGTGCCGGTTTCAATGCAATCGACGTACACATGAGCGATATTCTGGCCGGCCGTGTCGACCTGAACGAGTTCAAAGGTCTGGTTGCCTGCGGTGGTTTCTCCTACGGCGACGTACTGGGTGCCGGTGAAGGCTGGGCCAAGTCGGCGCTGTTCAATGCCCGTGCCCGCGATGCGTTCCAGAGCTTCTTCGAGCGCACTGACAGCTTCTCCCTGGGTGTGTGCAACGGTTGCCAGATGATGTCCAACCTGAGCGAACTGATCCCTGGCAGCGAGCTGTGGCCACACTTTGTGCGCAACCGTTCCGAGCAGTTCGAAGCCCGTGTGGCGATGGTCCAGGTTCAGGAGTCGAACTCGATCTTCCTGCAGGGCATGGCCGGTTCGCGCATGCCGATCGCCATTGCTCATGGTGAAGGTCATGCCGAGTTCGCCAGCGAAGAAGCCATGCTGCAAGCGGACCTGTCCGGTTCGGTGGCGCTGCGCTTCGTCGACAACCACGGCAAGGTCACGGAAAACTACCCGGCCAACCCTAACGGCTCGCCGCGCGGGATTACCGGCCTGACCAGCCGTGACGGCCGTGTGACCATCATGATGCCGCACCCGGAGCGGGTATTCCGCGCCGTGCAGAACTCGTGGCGCCCGGAAGAGTGGAACGAAGATGCGCCGTGGTTGCGCATGTTCCGTAACGCTCGTGTGTGGGTAGATTAAGAGCATGTACAAGCTCAGCTTTTTCGTTCCTCCGAGCCATGTGGACGTGGTCAAGGATGCCGTATTCGCTGCCGGTGGCGGACGGATCGGCAGCTATGACCACTGCGCCTGGCAGACCATGGGCCAGGGCCAGTTTCGCGCGCTGGACGGCAGCCAGCCGTTCATCGGGCAAACTGGTCAGGTCGAGTATGTGGGGGAGTGGAAGGTTGAGCTGGTCGTCGCCGATGATCTGATTCAGGCCGTGGTGGCTGCGCTCAAGCACAGCCACCCGTATGAAACCCCTGCGTACGAAGTGTGGCAACTGGCTGATTTCTAGCCACAAGTCATATAAAAAACCCGCTGAACCGTTACCGGTCAGCGGGTTTTTTGTTGCTCGTATGACAGCTGGCTACGGGCGGATTTCAACCATGGTGCCGTCTGGAACGAGGTTCCAGACTTCACGCATTTCGTGGTTTTTCATCGCGATACACCCATCGGTCCAGTCCAGGGTATGGAACAGTTCCTCGGGGTTGTCTTCGCTGTCCGGGGTGCCGTGGATCATGATCATCGAGCCCGGGTTCAGGCCTTCACGCCGGGCCGTGGCAGCGTCGCTGATGTTGGGGTAGTTGATGTGCATCGCCAGGTTGAACTTGTCGCTTTTTTTGCGCCAGTCGACCCAGTAGATGCCCTCGGGAGTGCGTTTGTCCCCTTCGCGTACTTTTGGGCCCTTGGGTTGTTTGCCCAGGGAGATGCGGTAGGTCTTGACCGGTTTGCCGTTGCTGATCAGCTCCAGCTTGCGGGCAGACTTGATGACCAGCACCTTGTCGATATTCTGCCCGGGACGTACCGGAAGCGACGAAGGGGCGGGTTTCAGGACCTGGTTTTTATCAACGGGTTTGCCGTTTACGGTTATGACAACAGAGGCCTGGCAGGTAACGGCAAATGACAGGCATAGAGCAGCGAGCAACCAACGCATTAGAGGAACATTCCTGAGTTACAAGGCAAGCAGCATTATTTTTGGGCGGTCTTCAGGCTGGCCAGCGGTGCTACAGCCTCGCTGCGTACGGGGTAGTGAGCGCCCGGGCGGTCAGCGAAAAAGGATTCTAAGGTACGGCTGACCGTGCGGAAAGCCAGCTCTGACCAAGGGATGTCGACTTCTTCAAACAGGCGCACTTCCAGGCTCTCTTCACCGGCTGCGAAGTTCGGGCCCAGCAGGTCGGCGCGGTAGAAAATATGCACCTGATTGATATGCGGCACATCGATCAGGGTGTAGATGGCCAGGTTCTCAACCACGGCACAGGCTTCCTCCAGGGTTTCGCGTCGGGCCGCGTTTTCAACCGTCTCGCCGTTCTCCATAAAGCCTGCGGGCAGTGTCCAGTAGCCTTTGCGCGGTTCGATGGCGCGACGGCACAGCAGCACTTGTGTGCCCCACACGGGCACGCAACCGGCGACAATATTGGGGTTTTGATAATGAATGGTCTGGCAGTGGTCGCAGACATAGCGCAGGCGCGAATCGCCTTGCGGGATATGCTGGCTGACGGAGTGGCCGCACTGGCTACAAAATTTCATGCTGTGGTCTCTGGCTCGTTGCCTATCTTGGGGGCTGAGGCGGGCTCGCGGCAAGTGTGGTCTGGCGGGCTGCGACACTGTAGGACTTGGGTGCCCGGTGCGATTTGGTGCATGATGCCCGATAAGTGCCGGATCGAGATGACCTATGCTGGACGAGCTGCTTGGCCGTGTGAGCCGCTATACCCCACGGACGCTGGAAACAGAACGGAATTACCCGGAAGCTGCGGTGTTGTTGCCGGTCACACGCAGTTCTGAGCCTGAGCTGATTCTCACCCTGCGTGCCAGCGGGTTGTCGACCCACGGTGGTGAAGTGGCTTTTCCGGGCGGTCGCCGCGACCCGGAAGACCCCGACCTAGTGTTCACCGCCCTGCGTGAGGCCGAAGAAGAAATCGGCTTGCCGCCGGGGCTGGTCGAGGTGATCGGGCCGCTGAGTCCCTTGATCTCGTTACACGGTATTCGCGTAACGCCTTATGTCGGTCTGGTCCCGGATTACGTTGAGTATCTGGCCAATGACGCCGAAATCGCCGCGGTATTCAGCGTGCCGCTGGAGTTCTTCCGCCAGGACCCGCGTGAGCACACTCATCGCATCGACTACCAGGGCCGTAGCTGGTACGTGCCGAGCTACCGTTTTGGCGTGTATAAAATCTGGGGGCTGACGGCCATCATGATCGTGGAGCTGATGAACCTGCTCTATGACGACGTCAATATCAACCTGCATACCCCGCCTGAACGTTCCATTCCAATTTAGAGCCGTCAGCAGACGGCCACGCCTGCCTTGAGGACATCCCATGAAATACCGCCTGGGCGACTCGTTCGTCGAAACCCATCCCGAAAGCTGGACCGCACCCAATGCCACCCTGATCGGCAAGGTGAGCCTGGAAGAGGGCGCCAGTGTCTGGTTTAACGCCGTGTTGCGTGGCGATAACGAACTGATCCTGATCGGCAAGCACAGCAATGTGCAAGATGGCGCGGTGATGCATACCGACATGGGCTATCCGCTCACACTTGGCACGGGCGTGACCATCGGTCATAACGCCATGTTGCATGGTTGTACGGTGGGCGATTACAGCCTGATCGGTATCAATGCGGTGATCCTCAATGGCGCGAAAATCGGCAAGCATTGCATCATTGGCGCCAACTCGTTGATTGGCGAAGGTAAGGAAATCCCGGACGGCTCGCTGGTCATGGGGTCGCCGGGCAAGGTGGTACGTGACCTGACGGATGAGCAGAAAAAATTGCTGGAAGCCAGCGCGGCCCACTACGTCAAGAACGGCCAGCGATATGCCCGTGACCTTCAGGTGCAAGAGCAATGACAGAAGCAGAGCGCCCGGTCGCCTCGCCCTGTGTGAATATCTGCGCGCTGGACGACGACGATGTGTGCAGTGGCTGCCAGCGTACCGTGGCGGAAATCACCCGCTGGAGCCGCATGACCAACCCGGAGCGCCGTGAGGTGCTAGTGCAGTGCCATGAGCGGGCCAAAGCCAGTGGTGTGGTGTGGATGTTGGGTTCCGGTAGCTGACAACGCTTCTTTATTGTGTGAGCGGGCTTGCTCGCGATGCAGGCGCCACGGCCTGTCAGGCAAACTGCGCTGATGTCATCGTGAGCAAGCCCGCTCCCGCAGGGGGATGTCGCGGGTACAAAATCGACTGCGACTCAAGTACCCTGTGCGCCTTATTTAGAGGTGTCGCCCGCTGCCATGCTGTTTCTTGTCGCTTATATCGCCAGCGTCGTGCTGATCAACTACGCGTTTTCCACTGCGCCGCACCTGGACATCATCTGGTCAGCCTGGGGTGGCCTGGTGTTTGTATTGCGCGACATGGTGCAAACCCGATTCGGTCACGGTGCCCTGCTGGCCATGCTGGCGGCCCTGGTGTTGTCGTACGTCACCTCCGATCCTTCCATTGCACTGGCCAGCGCCACTGCCTTCGCCGTGTCCGAGTGCATCGACTGGCTGGTCTTCAGCATCACCAAGCGGCCTTTGCATGACCGCTTGTGGATCAGCTCTGCGCTGAGCATCCCGATCGACACCTTTATCTTCTTCGGCATGATCGATGCCTTCACCCCTGGCGTGATCATTACCGCCATGGCCTCGAAATTCGCCGGCGTCACCTGCGTATGGCTGGCAATGGCCTGGCGTTTGCGCAAAGCCTCGGTCTAGTCATGTAAAATGCCGGCCTTTGTATCCCCCTGCAGGCGCTGGCTTGGTCAGTGCCTTCGATGATTTTGTTTCCTTGAGGACCTGAAATGACCCGTATCGGAACTCCACTGTCGCCCACTGCGACCCGCGTCATGTTGTGTGGCTGCGGTGAGCTGGGCAAAGAAGTTGTCATCGAATTGCAGCGCCTGGGGGTCGAAGTGATCGCCGTCGATCGCTACGCCAATGCACCTGCCATGCAGGTTGCCCATCGCAGCCATGTGATCAACATGCTTGACGGCGCCGCCCTGCGTGCCGTCATCGAAGCAGAACAACCGCACTTTATCGTTCCGGAAATCGAAGCCATCGCCACCGCCACCCTGGTGGAGCTGGAAGCTGAAGGTTTCACCGTTATTCCGACGGCGCGTGCCACGTCGTTGACCATGAACCGCGAAGGCATTCGTCGCCTGGCAGCCGAAGAGCTGGACCTGCCAACCTCGCCGTACCATTTTGCCGACACCTTTGAAGACTACAGCGCCGCCGTGCTGGATCTGGGCTTCCCGTGCGTGGTCAAGCCGGTGATGAGTTCGTCAGGCAAGGGCCAGAGCCTGCTGCGCAGTGCTGAGGAGGTTAAGGCTGCGTGGGACTACGCGCAGGAAGGCGGTCGTGCGGGCAAGGGTCGGGTCATTATCGAAGGCTTTATCGACTTCGATTACGAAATTACTTTGCTGACCGTGCGCCATATTGGCGGTACCACGTTCTGCGCACCGGTTGGTCACCGACAGGAGAAGGGCGATTACCAGGAATCCTGGCAGCCGCAGGCAATGAGTCCGATCGCGCTGGCCGAGTCCGAGCGTGTCGCCAAGGCTGTTACTGAAGCGCTGGGTGGTCGTGGTCTATTTGGCGTTGAGTTGTTTATCAAGGGCGATCAGGTGTGGTTCAGCGAAGTGTCGCCGCGCCCGCACGATACCGGCCTGGTGACATTGATTTCTCAGGATCTGTCGCAGTTCGCATTGCATGCTCGCGCCATTCTCGGCCTGCCGATTCCATTGATTCGTCAGTTCGGGCCATCGGCTTCGGCGGTGATTCTGGTAGAAGGTCAGTCGACCCAGACTGCATTCGCCAACCTGGGTGCTGCCCTGAGCGAACCGGACACCGCATTGCGCCTGTTCGGCAAGCCAGAGGTCAACGGCCAGCGTCGCATGGGCGTGGCCCTGGCTCGCGATGAGTCGATTGAAGCCGCTCGCGCCAAAGCGACCCGCGCGGCCAAGGCAGTAGTTGTAGAGCTGTAAAAACCATTGTGGGAGCGGGCTAGCTCGCGATTCAATTGCCCCGGTACATCTGATGTACCGAGGCGTTGCAATCGCGAGCTAGCCCGCTCCCACAGGTTAAGTGTTTCTTCAAGCCACCTTGTTCAGGTCAGCCTCTTTCGTTTCCTTCAGGCACAGCACGGCAATCAGGCTGAGAATCGCTGCGCCCGACACGTACCCGCCTACCCAGCTCAACCCCCCCATGCTCACCAGCTTTTGCGCAAAAAAAGGTGCAGCGGAAGCTCCGACAATGCCACCCAGATTGTAAGCCGCCGACGCGCCGGTATAGCGCACGCGGGTCGGGAACAGTTCAGGGAGCAGGGCACCCATCGGGGCAAAGGTCACGCCCATCAAAAACAGCTCGATGCACAGGAACAGCGCCACACCCCAGGTGGTGCCGTGGGTGAGCAGAGGCTCCATCAGAAAACCTGACAAGATCGCCAGCACGCCACCGACTATCAGCACCGGCTTGCGTCCATAACGGTCACTGGCCCAGGCCGACAGAGGTGTGGCCGCCGCCATGAACAGCACGGCAAAACACAGCAGGCCGAGGAAGGTTTCGCGGGTATAGCCCAGGGTGGCGACGCCATAGCTCAGGGAAAACACTGTCGAGATATAGAACAGTGCGTAACACACCACCATCGAAGCGGCGCCCAGCAGCATCGGTGCCCAGTATTGGCTGAAGAGTTCGACGATGGGCATTTTCACCCGCTCGTGCTGTGCTACGGCCTTGGCAAACACCGGTGTCTCTTCCAGCTTCAGGCGTACATACAGACCCACCATCACCAGCGCTGCGCTAAGCAGGAAGGGGATGCGCCAGCCCCAGGAGCGGAACTGCTCATCGCTCAGGCTCATGGCCAGAATCAGAAACAGGCCATTGGCCGCCAGAAAACCGATCGAAGGCCCCAGTTGCGGAAACATGCCATACCAGGCGCGCTTGCCCTTGGGGGCGTTCTCGGTGGCCAGCAATGCCGCGCCGCCCCATTCGCCACCCAGCCCCAGGCCCTGGCCGAAGCGCAGCACGCACAGCAGGATCGGGGCCCAGGCGCCGATTGTGGCGTAGCCCGGCAGCACCCCGATCAATGTGGTGCACACGCCCATCAGTAGCAGTGAGGCCACCAGGGTGGATTTGCGTCCGATGCGGTCACCGAAGTGGCCAAACAGGAATGAGCCCAGCGGGCGGGCGAGAAAGGCGATGCCGAAGGTCAGAAACGCCGACAGCATTTGTGCGGTACCGGATGTCTGCGGAAAAAATACCGGGCCTATCACCAGTGCAGCGGCGGTGGCATACACATAAAAGTCGTAGAACTCGATGGCAGTGCCAATAAAGCTGGCCGTGGCGACGCGGGTGGCGGAGTTGGCCGGCTTGTCGGGCGTAGCTTCGCTATAGGTTGTGCTGGAGGTCATGCGTATATCCCTGACAGTTATGAGCCCTGTGCCGATGTCCGCTTTGGCGGTGCGACATGGCGAGCAATTTTTATGGTCGTTGGCCCTGAGGGATAACAGGGTGCAAGCGCAGTTCAGGATGGGAACGTACGCAGGTACTGCGTCATACAACGCGCCGACAGCGCTGGGTGCGGGTAACACGCGTGTTGGCGAGGCTTGGGTAAGCGATGATGATTATAGGGAGGCCCGCTCAAATGTAACAAGACCTTGCGCGGCGATTAAACCGCGGGCTTGACGCTGTTGTGCCAGATCAGTACGCGGCTGACGCGGTTTTCTTCGGTCTGGAGGATCTCCAGGCGATAGCCGCCGATTTTCAGGCACACGGTGGTCTCGGGGATGGTTTCCAGCGCTTCGGTGACCAGGCCATTGAGGGTTTTCGGGCCGTCGCAGGGCAGGTGCCAGCCCAGGGCCTTGTTCAGCTCGCGAATGGAGGCTGCACCATCGACAACATAACGGCCGTCGGGCAGGGGGTCGATATGGGGGTTATCGATATTCTGCTCGTCTTCGAACTCGCCGACGATCTCTTCGAGGATGTCCTCAAGCGTCACGATGCCAAGCACTTCGCCGTATTCATCGACCACCACGCCCAGGCGGCGCTGCTGCTTGTGGAAGTTAAGCAGTTGCAGTTGCAGCGGGGTGCTTTCGGGGATGAAGTAAGGTTCGTGGCAAACGGCCAGCAGTGCTTCTTTGGTCAGGCTGGCGTCGGGCAGCATGTGCTGGATGTGGCGGGTATTGAGGATGGCTTCGACCTGGTTGATGTCGTTGTGAAACACCGGCAGGCGTGTGCGCGAGGTCTGGCGCAACTGCTCAATCAGGTCTTCGATCGGGTCGTCGAGGTTCAGGCCTTCGACTTCGTTGCGCGGGATCAGGATATCGTTGACCGTGATGTTGTCCAGCGCATGGATGCCTGATAGCAGGGCCGGGCGGCTGTTGGGCTGCTCGTCCTGTTGCTGGGGGGCCTCCTCTCGCAGCTGCTGGGCGTTGGTGCGCCTGGCGCGGGCACTGCTTTTGCCCAGTATAAAGCCGATAAATACAGCGGCTCCTGCGATCAATAGTGCCGAAATTGTCAGAATCGGCCCAGGGGGCAAGCTATCCATAATTATCGCCCGTCAGATATGCAGAATGTATTCACGAACCAGCTTGCTGCCAAAGTAGGCCAGCATCAGCAGGCAAAAACCGGCAAAGGTCCAGCGGATGGCCTTGTGACCGCGCCAGCCGAGGTGGTGACGGCCCCACAGCAACACGCTGAATACGATCCAGGCCAGGCAGGCCAGCAGGGTCTTGTGCACCAGGTGCTGGGCGAACAGGTTGCCCAGAAACAGCCAACCGGAAACCAGGGACAGCGAAAGCAGCGACCAGCCGGCCCAGAGAAAGCCGAACAGCAGGCTTTCCATGGTTTGCAGTGGCGGGAAGTTCTTGATCAGGCCCTTGGGATGCTTGTGCTTGAGCTGATAGTTCTGCAGCGACAGCAACAGCGCCTGGAACACCGCAATGGTGAACATGCCATAGGCCAGAATCGACAGCAGGATATGCGCGAGTATGCCTGGCTCTTCATTAATGACCTGAACCGTGCCGGGCGGGGCGAATTCGGACAGCAGTACTGTCAGCATGCCCAGCGGGTATAAAAGCAGCAGCAGGTTCTCGACCGGTATGCGGGCGCAGGCCGCCAGGGTCACGGTAATCACGGCCACGGCAATCAGGCTGGCTGCACTGAAGAAGTCCAGTTCAAGGCCTGCAGGCGTCATCAGGTGGGTGAACAGGCTGGCGGCGTGGGCGAGTACGGCAAGAATGCCGAGCGTCACCAACAGGCGTTTGTTTGCCTTTGCGCCCTGGCGCAGACAAGAGCCCTGATAGAAGGTCGCAGCGGCATACAAGCAGGCGGCGGCGAGGCTGGGTAGCAAACTGGGTGACAAGGGGAGCATAAATCCTGTTAGGCAAGCCCGAAAGGACTGAGTTTGGCATACAACCGCCTGTGCACGAAAGACCACATAAGCCGACGGCATGGTGTCGGACACGGCCAGTCTTCGCTATAATCCGCGACCTGCCCACGCCGCAGGCTCGCCGAGCATCAGTTTTACACGGGCTGGGCCGCAATAACCCCGGTCTACTTTGGGCCTGAAAGGATCGCGCATGTTTGAAAATTTAACCGACCGTCTTTCGCAGACGCTGCGCCATGTCACCGGCAAGGCCAAGCTGACCGAAGACAATATCAAAGACACCCTGCGTGAAGTACGCATGGCGTTGCTGGAAGCCGACGTGGCTTTGCCAGTGGTCAAAGACTTCGTCGCTGCGGTCAAAGAGCGCGCTGTCGGCACTGAAGTGTCGCGCAGCCTGACGCCGGGCCAGGCGTTTGTAAAAATTGTTCAGGCTGAACTTGAAAGCCTGATGGGCGCTGCCAACGAGGACCTGGTCCTTAATGTCACGCCGCCAGCCGTTGTATTGATGGCCGGTTTGCAGGGCGCTGGTAAAACCACGACTGCCGGCAAGCTGGCGCGCTTCCTTAAAGAGCGCAAAAAGAAAACCGTGATGGTGGTCTCGGCCGACGTTTATCGTCCGGCTGCGATCAAACAGCTCGAAACCCTGGCCAATGAAGTCGGCGTAACCTTCTTCCCGTCCGACCTGAGCCAGAAGCCGGTAGACATCGCTCGCGCCGCCATTGCGGAAGCCAAGCTGAAGTTCATCGACGTGGTCATCCTCGATACCGCAGGTCGCCTGCATATCGATGCCGAGATGATGACCGAGATCCAGGAGCTGCACGCGGCCGTCAAGCCGGCAGAAACCCTGTTTGTCGTCGACGCCATGACTGGCCAGGATGCGGCCAACACCGCCAAGGCGTTCGGTGATGCATTGCCGCTGACCGGGGTGATCCTGACCAAGGTCGACGGTGATGCCCGGGGTGGTGCGGCGTTGTCCGTGCGAGCCATTACCGGCAAGCCGATCAAGTTCATCGGTATGGGTGAGAAGAGCGATGCGCTCGAGCCGTTCCACCCGGATCGTATCGCTTCGCGCATCCTCGGCATGGGCGACGTGCTCAGCCTGATCGAGCAGGCCGAACAGACCCTCGATAAAGACAAAGCCGACAAACTGGCTAAAAAGCTTAAAAAAGGCAAAGGCTTCGATCTCGAAGACTTCCGCGACCAGCTGCAACAGATGAAGAACATGGGTGGCCTTGGCGGCCTCATGGACAAACTGCCGAACATGGGTGGTGTCAATCTGGCGCAAATGGGCAATGCCCAGGGCGCAGCTGAGAAACAGTTCAAGCAGATGGAAGCCATCATCAACTCCATGACCCCGGCCGAGCGCCGCGACCCTGAGCTGATCAGCGGTTCGCGCAAACGCCGGATTGCCATGGGCTCCGGCACTCAGGTGCAGGACATCGGCCGCTTGATCAAGCAGCACAAGCAGATGCAAAAGATGATGAAAAAATTCTCCACCAAAGGTGGGATGGCGAAAATGATGCGCGGCATGGGCTCGATGATGCCCGGCGGCGGCATGCCAAAAATGTAATTTACCCGCCCGGACGCTTGCGTCCGGGCAACTCGCAGCAATGCGAGACACCCGGCAAACCCGCACTGTGCGGGAGCTGACCTGTCACCATTCGTGGTGACCTAGTTGCAAGTCTGTACGGCATGCCGATAGGCGCCAGAAAAAGACATTTGCAAAAGTCCGGATATTCCTTAGAATATGCGGCCTTTCGGGCACCTATGCCCGCTGTGCCTTTAGATTTGCAGCACCGACTACAGGAACGATGTTCACATGCTAACAATCCGTCTTGCCCTTGGCGGCTCCAAAAAGCGCCCGTTTTACCACTTGACCGTTACCGACAGCCGTAACCCACGTGACGGTTCCCACAAGGAACAAATTGGTTTCTTCAACCCGGTTGCCCGTGGTCAGGAAATCCGTTTCTCCGTTAAAGAAGACCGCCTCGCCTACTGGCTGAGCGTTGGTGCTCAACTGTCTGAGCGTGTTGCTCAGCTGGTTAAAGAAAACGCTAAGGCTGCGGCCTGAGCAATATGAGCGTGACGCCTGAAACTGCTGATGATTTGATCGTTATCGGCAAAATCTACTCGATTCACGGCGTGCGCGGCGAAGTGAAGGTTTATTCCTTTACGGATCCAATTGATAACCTGTTGGACTACAAAAAACTGACGCTTCGGCGCGGTAATGATGTACGACAGGCAGAGCTGGTCAGTGGCCGTTCTCATAACGGCAAGTTTCTGGTTGTAAAGCTCAAGGGTCTCGATGACCGTGATGAAGCTGGTCTTCTTCGTGAATTCGAAATCTGCGTGCCGCGTAACCTGTTTCCTGAGCTGACCGACGGCGAGTACTACTGGTACCAGCTGCAGGGACTGAAAGTGACCAACCTTGAAGGGCAATTGCTCGGCAAGATTGTTGACCTGATGGAAACTGGCTCGAACGATGTCATGGAAGTCAAACCTTGCCCAGGTAGCCTGGATGATCGTGATCGCTTGTTGCCCTATACAGAGCAATGCGTGTTGAGCGTCGACCTTGCAGCTGGCGAGATGAAGGTGGATTGGGATGCGGACTTCTAAGCGTGGCTAAATTGCGCGTAGAAGTGATCAGTTTGTTTCCCGAAATGTTTTCCGCCATCAGCGACTACGGCATCACTAGTCGTGCGGTGAAACAAGGGCTCTTGCAGCTGACTTGTTGGAACCCGCGAGACTACACAACGGATCGGCATCACACTGTGGATGATCGCCCATTTGGCGGTGGTCCGGGCATGGTGATGAAGATCAAGCCTCTGGAAGATGCACTGGTTCAGGCCAGAGAAGCAGCCGGAGAGGCGGCGAAGGTGATTTACCTGTCGCCCCAAGGCCGTCAACTGAATCAGTCGGCGGTACGCGAGCTGGCGAATGAGGAAGCATTAATCCTTATTGCAGGTCGTTATGAAGGCATTGACGAGCGTTTTATAGACGCTTATGTCGATGAAGAGTGGTCAATTGGTGACTATGTACTCTCTGGTGGCGAGCTGCCGGCGATGGTTCTGATTGATGCGGTTACACGACTGCTGCCTGGAGCTTTAGGGCATGCGGACTCCGCGGAGGAAGATTCCTTCACGGATGGTCTGCTGGATTGCCCGCACTACACCCGACCGGAGGTGTATGCGGATCAGCGTGTTCCCGACGTATTGCTTAGTGGCAATCATGCACACATCCGGCGTTGGCGTTTACAGCAGTCCCTTGGGCGGACCTTTGAACGACGCGCCGATCTTCTGGAAAGCCGCTCGCTTTCTGGAGAAGAGAAGAAGCTGCTCGAGGAATACATCCGCGAGCGGGACGATAGTTAACAACGTATCGATGGTAGATCAGTTGATCTACCTTAGGAGCACAGCATGACTAACAAAATCATCCTTGCACTCGAAGCAGAGCAGATGACTAAAGAGATCCCTCCTTTTGCCCCGGGCGACACCATTGTCGTTCAGGTGAAAGTGAAGGAAGGCGATCGTTCGCGTCTGCAAGCTTTCGAAGGTGTAGTGATTGCCAAGCGTAACCGTGGCGTGAACAGTGCTTTCACTGTTCGTAAAATCTCCAACGGTGTTGGCGTAGAGCGTACTTTCCAGACCTACAGCCCGCAAATCGACAGCATGGCTGTTAAGCGTCGCGGTGACGTGCGTAAAGCCAAGCTGTACTACCTGCGCGACCTGTCGGGTAAAGCAGCTCGCATCAAGGAAAAACTGGCTTAAGTCCAGCTTCCCGATGCAGAAAAAAGCAGCCTTCGGGCTGCTTTTTTGTTGCCTGAGATTTGTCAGACCTTTGTCCAGTTGTAGGTAGTAAGAAAGCATGACTTCGCGTGAGCAAGAGATTCAACGCCGTACCGACCTCTCCGTTACCCGTATTACCAAAGCGGTATTCCCCTCTACCACCAATCACCACAACACCCTGTTTGGCGGCACCGCGCTGGCGTGGATGGACGAAGTTTCGTTTATTGCCGCAACGCGTTTTTGTCGTCTGCCGTTGGTGACTGTGTCCACGGACCGTATTGATTTCAACCATCCGATCGCGGCTGGCTCCATCGTTGAGCTGGTGGGGCGTGTGGTTAAAGTTGGCAACACCAGCCTCAAGGTTGAGGTCGAGGTGTATGTCGAAAGCATGAGCTGCGATGGTCGCGAACTGGCGATCCAGGGCTTGTTCAGCTTTGTCGCCATCGATGATGACAAGCGCCCGGTACCGGTGTTGCCAGGGTTTGCCTCGTAACAGCTGCTACGGGTGCCTGATCAACGCCAGCAGCGTCCAGCCGGAGCCTGGTTTCAATTCACTGTCAGGTGTCACTACATGCACCCAGCCAGTGTTGTCGCGGGCGAAGAGCAGGGTGACGCGCTTGCCATGCAGGGCCAGGTAGTCCGCCCAGGTGAAGTTGTCGGTCAGTGTGGTGCTGTACAGCTCGGCTCCCTGGCTCAACTCACTGGCGAGCTGGCCGTAGGTCAGCGCCGGGTTGCCCAGGGCTTGACCGCGGTACTCGTGGCTGGCGCGATGCTTGTCAGTGCGACGAATTTCCTGGCCATTGGTCAGTGTAAACAAGCGCTGCAGCCCGAACTCGTGATGAAAGCGTGCCGCTGCCAGGGTATTCAACTCGCCAGAGGGTGACAGTGCGAGCAAATGCCCCAGCCCCACCAGATCCAGGTGACTCTCGGCATGCTCTGAAGCCGGATTGCCAAAGTAAGTGGGCAAGTTGTCCATGCGCGCGGCGCGAATGTGTTCCCAGTTGGAATCGGTTAGCAGTACGCGGCTGCCCAGTTGCTGCAATGCCTTGCCAATAACCCGGGCCGGGCCATTGGCGCCAACGATCAAAAAGCCGCTGGGGGCCGGCTCCGCCACTTTGAGCAGGCGGGCCAGGGGCCGTGCCGTCGCGCTTTGCAGCACCACCGTACCGATGATCACTGCAAAGGTCAGGGGCACCAGTAGCAGCGCGCCGTCATGGCCTGCTTCGTCCAGGCGGATCGCAAAAATTGCTGAAACGGCTGCCGCGACGATCCCGCGTGGGGCGATCCAGGCGAGCAAGGCGCGTTCGCGCCAGTTCAGTTTTGAGCCAAAGGTCGAAATCACCACGTTCAGCGGCCGGGCGATAAATTGAATAATCAGCAGCAACACCAGCACCACAGGCCCCAGGCCGATCATGGCGTTCAAGTCCAGGCGCGCCGCCAGCAGGATAAACAGCCCCGAGATCAGGAAGATGCTCAGGTTTTCCTTGAAGTGCAGGATGTTGCGTACATCCACCCCCTTCATATTGGCCATCCACATGCCCATCAAGGTGACCGCCAGCAGTCCGGACTCATGCATCACCGTATTGGCGCCAATAAATACGCCCAGCACTGCTGCCAGCGTGGCCAGGCTGCGCAGGTACTCCGGCAGCCATTGGCGGCGTACGATCTGCCCCATGATCCAGCCACCTACAATGCCGAACAAGCTGCCGCATACAATCACCCCGGCAAAGGTCAGCAGGCTGTGGTTCAGGCCTTCGCCCGTGGCGCTGGCGATGATAAAGCTGTAGACCACCACCGCCAGCAGCGCGCCAATCGGGTCGATGACAATGCCTTCCCAGCGCAGGATATTGGCAATCGATGCCTTGGGCCGTACTACGCGCAGCATCGGCACAATCACCGTAGGCCCGGTGACCAGTGTCAGCGTGCCGAACAGCAAGGCCAGAAGCCAGTCAAAGCCCAGTAGCCAATGGGTCGCCAGGGTGATCACGGCCCAGGTCGAGAGCGCACCGATAGTGACCAGCCGATGGACCACAGTGCCGATTTCGCGCCACTCGGACAAATGCAGGGTCAGGCTGCCTTCAAACAGAATCAGCGCCACCGCCAGTGAGACCAGCGGCATCAGCAGCGGGCCGAACAATTCTTGCGGGTCCAGCCAGCCCAATACCGGGCCGACCAGGATCCCGCTCAACAGCAGAAACAGGATGGCCGGCAGCTTCAGTCGCCAGGCCAGCCACTGTGAGCCCAGGGCAGCGATGCCGATGCCGCCGAAAGACAGCAAAATCTGTTGTTCGGTCATAAGGTCATCCTGTGAAAACTTGGGGTTTATGGCATCCGCCAGCCATGAAAGACTAGCGCTCACTTTTGCAGTTCACTTTATATTTGTGCGCAGCCTCCGGCCTGTGCGTTTCGAGAGCCAATGCCCGCTATAGACGACCCACTTATCGACCGTTTTCTGGATGCCCTGTGGCTGGAAAAAGGCTTGTCGGACAACACCCGCGGTGCTTATCGCAGTGACCTGGCCTTATTCAATGGCTGGTTGCAGGAGCGCGGTATCGCTGTGGCCAGCGCCGGGCGCGAGTTGATCCTCGATCATCTCGCCTGGCGCCTGGAGCAGGGCTACAAGCCTCGCTCGACTGCGCGCTTGCTCTCAGGTTTGCGTGGCTTCTATCGTTATCTGCTGCGAGAAAACCTGATTGCCGTCGACCCTACCTTGCAGGTCGATATGCCCCAGTTGGGCAGGCCATTACCCAAGTCCCTGTCAGAGGCAGACGTAGAAGCGCTGCTCGCCGCCCCTGATCTGAGTGAGGCCATCGGCCAGCGTGATCGGGCCATGCTTGAAGTACTGTATGCCTGTGGCCTGCGCGTAACCGAATTGATCAGCCTGACCCTGGAGCAGGTCAACCTGCGCCAGGGCGTTTTGCGCGTGATGGGCAAGGGCAGCAAGGAACGCCTGGTGCCGATGGGGGAGGAGGCCATCGTCCGGGTCGAGCGCTACATGCGCGATGCCCGGCATGAGCTGCTGGGCGGTCGCCCCAGTGATGTGCTATTTCCCAGTCAGCGCGGTGAACAGATGACCCGCCAGACCTTCTGGCATCGCATCAAGCATCAGGCCAGGGTGGCCGGGATCGACAAGTCGCTGTCGCCACATACCTTGCGCCATGCCTTCGCCACCCATTTGCTCAATCACGGCGCCGATTTGCGTGTGGTGCAAATGCTGCTGGGGCACAGCGACCTCTCGACGACGCAGATTTACACCCATGTTGCCCGTGCCCGACTGCAGGACCTGCATGCCCTCCATCACCCGCGTGGCTAGTCGGAGTCGGTCATGCAGGCCATCTGTGGTAGGCTTTGCCGGTTTAGAAAGCGCGCCGCCCAAACCCGTTGTTTCAGGACGGGTATCGGGGTTGGCAGCTTTGCCCGTCTTCAGGAGTTCCCATGCGTGTGATCCAGATTTTCGCCGCCGCAGCCATTGCGTTGGTCAGCACCTTCTCGTTCGCCGATACCGGCGCCGAACAAGCAATCCGCAAGAGCCTCGAAACCCTGCAACTGGATGTGCCGGTCGAGAGCATCAGTGCCAGTCCCATGGCCGGCCTGTATGAAGTCAAGCTCAAGGGCAGCCGCGTGCTGTATGCCAGTGCCGATGGCCAGTTCATCGTTCAGGGCTACATGTTCCAGCTCAAGGACGGCAAGCCGGTGAACCTGACCGAGCAGGCCGAACGTGTTGGCGTGGCCAAGTTGATTAATGGCATTCCGGTGGCAGAGACCGTCGTTTACCCTGCCATCGGCGAAACCAAGTCGCATATCACGGTATTTACCGACACCACTTGCCCGTATTGCCACAAATTGCATGCCGAAGTCCCGCAACTGAACAAGATGGGGATTGAAGTGCGCTATGTTGCGTTCCCGCGTCAGGGCCTCGGCTCACCGGGTGACCAGCAGCTGCAGGCGGTGTGGTGTTCCAAGGACAAAAAAACGGCGATGGACAAGATGACTGATGGTAAAACCGTCGAGGCGCCAAAATGCGCCAATCCGGTTGCCAAGCAGTTCGCCATGGGCCAGTCCATCGGCGTCAATGGCACGCCAGCCATCGTTTTGGCTGACGGTCAGGTGATTCCGGGTTATCAGCCTGCTGCGCAGGTTGGCAAGCTGGCACTCAGTGTTAAATAATCCAGTGTCGTCACGATAAGCCTGTGACGATCATGGCGGGGCAGTTCAGTTGCCCGGCCATTAATAGAGAACCGTGGCAATCCACGGTTGTTTTTCACGGCCGACCTTGAGTCGGCCGTTTTATGGGGAGTTCAGCGTGAATCCGGTCAAAGTAGGTATCTGTGGGCTCGGGACCGTCGGTGGCGGCACCTTCAACGTACTAAAGCGTAACGCCGAGGAGATTGCCCGCCGTGCCGGGCGTGGTATCCAGGTTGCGCAAATTGCAATGCGTACGCCAAACCCTCAGTGCGACATTACCGGTACCCCCATTACCAACGATGTATTCGCTGTTGCGACCAACCCTGAAATCGACATTGTTATCGAGCTGATTGGTGGTTACACCATCGCCCGTGAACTGGTGCTCAAGGCCATCGAAAACGGCAAGCATGTCGTGACCGCGAACAAGGCGCTGATTGCCGTTCACGGTAATGAAATCTTCGCCAAAGCCCAGGAAAAGGGCGTGATCGTGGCGTTCGAAGCGGCCGTTGCAGGCGGTATCCCGGTGATCAAGGCGATCCGTGAAGGTCTCTCGGCCAATCGTATCAACTGGGTGGCGGGCATCATCAACGGTACCGGTAACTTCATCCTCACCGAAATGCGCGAAAAAGGCCGTACGTTCGAAGACGTGCTGGCTGAAGCACAAGCGCTGGGTTATGCCGAGGCAGACCCGACGTTTGACGTTGAAGGTATCGATGCGGCGCACAAGCTGACCATTCTGGCGTCGATTGCTTTCGGTATCCCGTTGCAGTTCGACAAGGCCTACACCGAAGGCATCACCAAGCTGACAACCGCTGATGTGAATTACGCAGAGGCGCTGGGTTATCGCATCAAGCATCTGGGTGTTGCACGCAGCACGGCCAACGGCATCGAGTTGCGGGTTCACCCGACGCTGATTCCGGCTGACCGCCTGATCGCCAACGTCAACGGTGTAATGAACGCAGTCATGGTCAACGGTGACGCTGCCGGTTCGACCCTGTTCTATGGTGCTGGCGCCGGTATGGAACCAACGGCTTCGTCCGTGGTTGCCGACCTGGTAGACGTGGTGCGTGCCATGACCAGCGACCCGGAAAACCGCGTACCGCACCTGGCCTTCCAGCCGGATCTGCTCTCCGACCATCCGATCCTGCCGATCGAAGCGTGCGAAAGCGCCTACTACCTGCGCATCCAGGCCAAAGATCACCCGGGCGTATTGGCCCAGGTGGCGAGCATCTTGTCCGAGCGCGGCATCAATATCGAATCGATCATGCAGAAAGAAGTCGAAGAGCATGACGGCCTGGTGCCAATGATCCTGTTGACCCATCGGGTAATTGAACAGCACATCAACGATGCCATTGCCGCGCTTGAAGCATTGCAGGGCGTTGTGGGTCCGGTCGTTCGCATCCGCGTTGAGCATCTTAATTAATTAAGAGCGGCAAGCGGCAGCGGCAAGCGGCAAGCAAGAGCACATCGGCTTTTACTTGTTGCCTGGCGCTAAACCGCTTGGCGCTCAAACCGAAGGTTTGAACCCATGCGCTATATCAGTACCCGTGGCCAGGCACCGGCCCTGAATTTTGAAGATGTGTTGCTGGCCGGTCTGGCCAGTGATGGCGGTTTGTATGTACCGGAAAACCTGCCGCGCTTTACCCAGGAAGAAATCGCTTCCTGGGCCGGTTTGCCTTACCACGAACTGGCCTTTCGGGTTATGCGCCCGTTCGTGACCGGCAGCATTCCGGATTCAGACTTCAAAAAGATTCTCGAAGAAACCTACGGCGCGTTTTCCCACGCAGCTGTAGCGCCACTGCGTCAGCTAAATGGCAATGAATGGGTACTTGAGCTGTTCCACGGTCCGACCCTGGCGTTCAAGGACTTTGCCCTGCAACTGCTCGGCCGCTTGCTCGATTACGTGCTGGCAAAACGTGGCGAGCGTGTAGTGATTGTCGGCGCGACTTCCGGGGATACCGGTTCGGCGGCGATCGAAGGCTGCAAGCATTGCGAAAACGTCGACATCTTTATCCTGCACCCCAACAACCGGGTATCGGAAGTCCAGCGTCGGCAGATGACCACGCTGTTCGGTGACAACATTCATAACATCGCCATCGAAGGCAACTTCGATGACTGCCAGGAAATGGTCAAGGCCAGCTTCGCCGACCAGGGTTTCCTCAAGGGTACACGCCTGGTCGCCGTAAACTCGATCAACTGGGCGCGGATCATGGCCCAGATCGTTTACTACTTCCATGCCTCCCTGCAACTGGGCGGGCCACACCGTTCCGTGTCGTTCTCGGTGCCTACCGGCAACTTCGGCGACATCTTTGCGGGCTACCTGGCACGCAACATGGGCCTGCCGATCAACCAGCTGATCGTTGCCACCAACCGCAACGACATCCTGCACCGCTTCATGAGCGGCAATCAGTACGCCAAGGACACCTTGCACGCGACTCTGTCGCCGTCGATGGACATCATGGTGTCGTCGAACTTCGAGCGCTTGCTGTTCGACCTTCATGGTCGCAATGGCGCAGCCGTTGCCGGTCTGATGGATACCTTCAAGCAAACCGGCAATTTCAGCGTTGATGAAGATCGCTGGACCGAAGCGCGTCGTCTGTTTGATTCGCTGGCGGTTGATGATGAGCAAACCTGCGAAACCATCGCTCAGGTATTTGTCGAAAGCGGCGAAGTGCTCGATCCGCACACCGCTATCGGCGTGCGTGCGGCCCGTGAATGCCGTCGCAGTCTGGATATCCCGATGGTCATTCTGGGCACGGCACATCCGGTCAAGTTCCCTGAAGCGGTTGAAAAAGCCGGCATAGGAAAAGCGCTCGAACTGCCGTCTCACCTTTCTGACTTGTTTGAGCGAGAGGAGCGTTACACCGTACTGGCTAATGACCTCAAGGCTGTCCAGGGCTTTGTCAGCCAGCATGGCAACCGTGGCAAGCCGCTTTAACGGCATTCGTCTTACGTAATTTGAAGCCCGTCATCTGACGGGCTTTTTTATTGGTGCATGGCAAACTTGCCAGGTCTTCGCCCCTTCTGTGCTGGCGAATACCCGGTCAAGGATGCTGTCATGTCACGTATTCACCAGACATTTGAATCATGGATGCGCATAGTGCTGGGCATGGCCTTGTTGAGCCTGGCCCTGCCGGTGATGGGCGCTTCCGGAACGCCTTTCAGGCTCGCAACACGCTTTGTGGATATCCAGCCTCTGCAACTGGATGCCCCGGAGCGGCAATGGCTGGCCAATCATGGAACGCTACGGGTTGGTATCGCCATCGGTGATTACGAACCGGTCGACATCACCGACGACCGCAATAACTATCAGGGCATCAGCGCAGATTACCTGAGCATCGTTCGAGACACGTTGGGCGTGCCTGTTGAAGTCCCGGGCTACAGGCGTCGTGATCAGGCCGTTGCAGAGCTGCTGGCCGGCAATATCGATATTCTGGCCAGCGCCAGCGGGTTTGAGCGAGGGATTGAAGGTGTAGCTTTTTCCCGGGAGTACATGACTGATCGACTGGTTATCGTTTGTCGCTCATGTGAGGAAGAGCCGGTCAAAAACTGGGTCGGGAAAAAAATCGGCTTTATGGAGGGCTACGTCGATATTCATACCGCCCAGGCGTTTTACCCTGACAGTGAAATCACCACCATCAGTGACCTGCATAATGCAATGGACGCGCTGGTTGAGGGGGATATCGACGGGTTTATCGGCAATGAACTTATCGTGCAGTCATTCAAAAGTGTCCGGCCTCATTCGGGGGTGCGCATTATCGGTGATAGCGCCTTGCCATCCTCCGGTTTTGCATTTGCTACACGCCTCTCTGACCCCGAACTTGGGTTGCTGATCAACCGCGCGCTGGGCAGCCTTGATGACAATACATCGCGCATGGTGCTTTCACGCTGGATCATCGGGCTTGAAGGGCACGCTGTTCAATCGCATATCAACCTGCTGCCTGGCGAGCTTGAGTGGATCCAGCGCAATCCGGTTGTAGCCCTGGCGACCCAGCAGTTCCCCTTGTACGCATTCAAGACCGGGGACGGTCGTTGGGTAGGGCTGAGTGTGGATATTCTGGCGCGAATTTCTCGCATGACCGGGTTGCAGTTTGTACATAAAGAAGCGTTTTCAACGGTACAAATCCTCGACATGCTCAAAAGTGGCGAGGCACTGATGAACTCAAGCCTCTCCAGAAATCGTGAGCGCAAAGCTTTTTTGAACTTCACCTATTCCTACGGTGGGGCACCCTGGGTGTTTGTTGTACGAGTCAATGATTCCCGGCTGGGTTCATTGGACGAACTGGCCGGCAAGGTTCTGGCGCTTCCAGCCAGGCACGCCCTCGAAGACTTGATTCGACGTGAATACCCCGCAATCACCTTGCATCTGGTTGATACCTACGCCCAGGCACGTCACGCGGTCGCCAATGGCGAGGCAGATGCGACGATACAAACAGAGACACAGGCTCATCTTTACCCACCGGGGCGCCTCAAGGTCGGACGCAGTGTTGACGGGCAATGGGCTGCCGCCAGCTTTTCGGTCCCTGTTCTATACCCGGAGCTTTTCAGCATCATGAACAAGGCGTTGGAAGCCATGCCCATGGCCGAGATTCGGGCGCTGAGAACCAAGTGGCTGGGGGGGGTGGGCAAACCGCTGATCATCGAGAGTGGCCTGTATCACTCAGCCCGTCTTTATTGGGCGATAGCGGTCTTGATTGCGGCCGGGCTTATGTTGTTTGTGTACAACTGGTTTCTGCGCAGGCAACTGATTATTGCGCGTCAATCCGAGAAAACCCTGAATGAGCAGTTGGGGCTCAGTCACCGCTTTCTGGATGGCATTCCCAGCCCGATTTTCGTGGTTGGCCTGGAGGGAGAGCTGATTACCTGCAATCAAAGCTATGAGCAGCGTTTATCTGTCCAGTTGGGACGGATTCGCGGGTTAAAGGTGACTGATGTTGATTTGTTTTCGAAGGAGCTGGCCGAGAAGCTCCAGCGGGAAATAATGCGCATGATTCAAAGCCGCAAACCCTGTTACCAAAAACGTTGGGTGGAGTTTAAGTCCGGAGGCATGGAAATCTATCAGTGGGTTGTTCCGTTTTATTCAGAGACTGGGCGTCTGGAGGGGCTGGTAGGAGGATGGTTCGACAAATCTGAAGCTAAAAAGTGGGATCAGTAAGCTGGTTTGATCCAGTAAATGAAAGGCGTTGTGGATTCCTATGGTATTTACAGATATGTCCTATGTGTATTGAGTGTTGAGCCCACTAAGGTTTACCTCCTCTGTAGCGCTAGGTTTATGCCTGAAGGCCCATGATGCGATCTTTAAAAGTATTGATTCTTGAAGACAACCCGTTTCAATTAATGGTGTTGCATCAGATGTTGAACGCCTTCCGCATTTTTGACGTGTTGACGGCCGAAAGCGTTGATTGCGCCCGCGAGTCCTTGCTCAGGCGCGGTGCCATAGACGTGGCCATTTGTGATTTGTATATGGAAGGGGCATCAGGGCAGGAGCTGATCAGCGAGTTGGCCCTTGAACGCAAAGCTGCAGCGTTGATCATTTTGAGTGCTGCTGCACCTCCGGTGGTCGAGAGGGCGGCCAGAGTGGCCCGCAGTCAAGGTCTCAGGGTGCTGGGGTGTTTGTCAAAACCCGTGACCATAGGGGCGCTGGGGCAATTGTTGGGTGCCTTCGAGCTACAGCAGATAAGTGCTGATGGCGCGAATGCAGATTAATTGCCAGTACTGGGGGAACTTCCAGCAGGTTTGGTTTGTCAGATTTTTCATCAGCAGGAGCAAGTTTATTGCTCCGATACTTGTAGCCTGTTGAGCGGGTTATCATGACCCTGTTAAACCCCGAGCAGCCTCCCCACTGCTCGGGGTTTTTTTATGCGTACGTGTCATTGCTCATCCAGGTAAGACAGGGATGGCGAGCCCAATGTGGTGAGTATCGAATTGAACCTGCGAATGACCTCACGTCCTTGCGCAGTGTCCGAGCAGCCAACGTAAATCGACTGATATTCCGGGGCGCCCTGGATCGGATAAAACAGCAGTTCGTCGGATGACAAACCTTGCTGACTGGCCTTGGCCTGGATTTCTGGCCAGTAGCCCAATAGCGTCGGCATACGGCCTGCATGTTGCATTTGCAGCAGGCTGCCCAACGGATCGTTACCGTAATGCATGACAATCTGGCCTGGCGGGCTCAGCTTCAGCTGGCTATCAATCAATACTCCGTAGCTGCGTTTGGCAATGACTCCAAGCTTGAGGGTTTGCGCCTTGAGCAGCCCCGGCAGGTCTACCTTGTCGTCATGGACAAAGGGTTCGATCAAATGCTGATTCTCACGCAGTATGGCCATGCCATTGCTGTGCATGATCGCAACGGGCTCGGAGTAAACGATCGAGAGGGCGCGGGCGGGATTCCAGATCAGCGCCGGATCGCAGGTCAGCGAGGGTTCTTCAAGCATCTGCAGGGCCCGAGCCCGGTTAACCCGCATTATCACGTGCTGGTATTGCGGCATGCCTGCGATCAGGGCTGGCATCACCTGGTCGACTATCCCCTTACCTTTTTGCGGGCCATGAAACACCGTTAACGGTGGCAGGTCGCGCAACAACCAGATGAGTGTGGGTGCTGCCTGACTGCCAGGGGCCCAGGCCAGAAACAATGCGGTGATCAGGCCTGCCCAAAGTCTTCGCAAGGTCGAACGCTGGGTCATGCTGCTGATCTCCTTGGGTGGCCACTAAAAATGGGCAACACGCCTAGATGGCGCCCGCTTGCTTGAGGTTGGCGATTGCTGCAGCGTCGTAACCCAGGCTGTTCAACACCTCGATGTTATGTGCACCCAGTTCGGGGCCTACCCAATCTGCCGTGCCCGGAGTATCGGAGAGCCTTGGCACGATACCGGGCATCTTGAAGTCTTTACCGTCAGGCAGTTTGGCCTGCAGGAACATTTCACGGGCCAGAAACTGTGGATCGCTGAACATGTCTTCTGCCGAGAAAATACGGCTGGCAGGCACCTGCGCTGCGCCCAGTTGTTCAAGTACCGTGGCCAGCGGCAGCGAGCCGACCCAGCGGTCAATCACGCCATACAGTTCGTCACGGCGTGCGTCACGACCATCGTTGTGTGCAAGCTCCGGGTCGTTGGCCAGATCGTCGCGCCCGATAATCTGCATAAAGCGCTTGAAAATGGCGTCGCCATTGGCGCCGATCTGTACGTGCTTGCCGTCCAGGCTGGTATGGATGGAAGAGGGCGTAATACCCGGCATGATATTGCCGGTACGTTCACGGATGAAACCGAACACATCGAACTCGGGCACCATGCTTTCCATCATGGCAAAAATCGCTTCGTAGAGCGCCACGTCTACCACCTGGCCCTGGCCGCCGTTGACCTCGCGATGACGCAAAGCCATAAGGGCACCGATCACACCCCACAGCGCGGCAATCGAGTCGCCAATCGAGATGCCTGTGCGCACTGGCGGACGATCTTCGAAACCGGTGATATAACGCAGCCCGCCCATGGATTCGCCGACCGCACCAAACCCCGGCTGATCTTTCATCGGGCCGGTCTGGCCAAAGCCGGACAGGCGCACCATCACCAGCTTGGGGTTCAGTGCATGCAGCACATCCCAACCCAGTCCGAGTTTCTCCAGGACCCCGGGGCGAAAGTTTTCGATCAGAATATCGGCGTCTGTCAGCAGCTCCTTGAGAATGCTCAGACCGTCGGGGTGTTTTAGATTCAGGGTCAGGGATTTTTTGTTGCGCGCCTGGACGAACCACCATAGCGATGTGCCTTCATACAGCTTGCGCCATTTTCGCAGCGGGTCGCCGCCGTCAGGGGATTCGACCTTGATCACCTGGGCGCCAAACTCGGCGCAAATGCGCGATGCAAATGGCCCGGCGATCAGGGTACCCAATTCAACAACTTTAAGGCCTGAAAGGGGTTTGGTGGCGAGCGGCATGTGGAATCCTTGTCCAAGGGCGAGCGAGTACAGCCTTTTAACATAGCTGGCGGCTGGCAAGAAGCTGGCCGATTCGTTCAATCACGGTGTATCGGTTAGACTTGTCGCCTTTCTCCGTATCAAGAAGCCCGTTCATGGCACAGCCGTCCACGACCTACAAGTTTGAACTCAACCTTACCGATCTCGATCGCGGGGTCTATGAAAGCGTCAAGCAGACCATCGCCCGCCACCCTTCGGAGACCGAAGAACGCATGACTGTGCGCCTTCTGGCCTACGCTTTTTGGTACAACGAGCAGCTGTCTTTTGGTCGAGGCCTGTCAGATGTAGACGAACCGGCCCTGTGGGAAAAAAGCCTGGATGACCGTGTTCTGCACTGGATCGAAGTCGGACAGCCCGATGCCGACCGTCTGACCTGGTGCTCGCGCCGTACCGAGCGCACCAGCCTGCTGGCCTATGGCAGCTTGCGTGTGTGGGAAGGGAAGGTGATTCCTGCAATCAAGAACCTGAAGAACGTCAATATCGCAGCCGTTCCGCAAGAGATTCTTGAGGTGCTGGCCAAAGATATGCCACGGGTTATCAAGTGGGACGTGATGATCAGCGAAGGCACGATTTTCGTGACCGACGATCGCGGCCAGCACGAAGTGCAATTGCAGTGGCTGCAAGGCGAACGCGGCTAAGTTACAACCCTTTTTTACGCTCAGAGACTCTCCACCTGCTTATGCGCATCGAACCTCGTCCATTGCCTGAACCCCTGCCTTTTCTGGGCGAAATGCCAACCCTGCTGACCCGCCTTTACGCCGCACGGGGTGTGCAGTCGCAAGCTGAGCTGGACAAGAGCCTGGCGCGGTTGATCCCGTATCAGCAGCTCAAGGGCATTGATTCAGCGGTGGACTTGCTGGTGGTCGCGCTTGAGCAGCGCCAACGCATTCTGATCGTCGGCGACTTTGACGCCGACGGTGCCACGGCCAGCACCGTGGGTATGCTCGGTCTGCGCCTGCTGGGGGCGGCCCATGTCGATTACCTGGTGCCCAACCGCTTCGAGTATGGCTACGGCCTGACCCCGGAAATCGTCGAAGTTGCCCTGACCCGCACGCCGCACTTGTTGATCACGGTCGATAACGGAATCTCCAGTATCGAAGGTGTGGCCGCAGCCAAAAAAGCTGGTTTGAGCGTGCTGGTTACCGACCACCACTTGCCGGGCAGTGAATTGCCGGCCGCGGATGCCATCGTCAACCCCAACCAGCCCGGCTGCGAGTTCCCGAGCAAGGCGCTGGCGGGGGTAGGGGTGATCTTCTATGTGCTGATCGCCTTGCGGGCGCGCTTGAACAGCCTGGGCTGGTACCAGGACAGCAAAGCGCCGAATATCGCCGAGTTGCTGGATCTGGTGGCGCTGGGCAGCGTCGCGGACGTGGTGCCGCTGGATGCGAACAACCGCATCCTGGTACACCAGGGGCTTGAGCGCATCCGTGCCGGGCGTGCCCGGCCCGGGCTCAAGGCTATTCTGGAAGTGGCCAAGCGTGACCATTCGAAAATTACCTCCACCGACCTGGGTTTTATCCTCGGGCCGCGCTTGAATGCCGCCGGGCGCCTGGACGACATGAGCCTGGGTATCGAATGCCTGCTCACCGATGACGCCAATGCCGCACGGGATATGGCCGCGCAACTGGACGAGATGAACCAGGACCGTAAATCCATCGAGCAGGGCATGCAGCGTGAGGCGTTGGCCCAGCTCAAGGACCTGACGATCGAAAGCATGCCGTTTGGCCTGTGCCTGTTTGATTCCGAGTGGCATCAGGGGGTGATCGGAATTCTGGCTTCGCGGCTCAAGGAGCGTTACTTCCGCCCGACTTTTGCCTTTGCCGATGCCGGGGATGGCATGCTCAAGGGCTCCGGCCGATCGGTGCCGGGCTTTCATATTCGTGATGCACTGAGTGTGGTGGCTGCACAGCATCCGGACTTGATCAGCAAATACGGTGGCCATGCCATGGCGGCTGGCCTGACTTTGCCTGAGGCTAACTTCCCGCTGTTCTGTGAGGCCTTTGATGCTGAAGTGCGGCGTCAATTGCGTGAAGAAGACCTGACCGGGCGCATGCTGTCTGACGGCAGCCTGGCAGTGGAAGAGTTTCACCTGGAGCTGGCGCGTGCCCTGCGCAATGCCGGGCCATGGGGGCAGCACTTTCCCGAACCGCTGTTCCACGGGGTATTCCAGTTGGTGGAGCAACGCATCGTGGGGGAGCGGCATTTGAAAGTCGTGCTCAAGACCGAATGCGGCAGCGTAAAGCTCGACGGCATTGCTTTCGGGATCGACCGCGAAGTGTGGCCGAACCCGACCATTCGCTGGGTGGAACTGGCCTACAAGCTTGACCTCAACGAATTTCGCGGCAACGAAACCGTACAGTTGATGATTGCCCATATCGAGCCGCGCTAATCCGCCAATCCCCTGTGGGAGCGGGCTTGCTCGCGATGCTATCACCGCGGTTGGCCTGACAGGCCGCGGTGCCCGTATCGCGAGCAAGCCCGCTCCCACCAAAACCACCACGTCCCGTTGCGATATGAACTCCCCCTCATCCAGTGTTGTCGACTAGGCTCTTCAGAAGTACTTGGAGCCTGCCCACTGGAATTAGAGGTGACCCATGAGTCTGCTGCTCGAACCCTATACCCTGCGCCAACTGACCCTTCTTAACCGCATTGCGGTCTCGCCAATGTGCCAGTACTCCAGCGTCGATGGGCTGGCAAATGACTGGCACCTGGTCCACCTGGGCAGCCGTGCCGTTGGCGGCGCCGGGCTGATTTTTACCGAAGCCACTGCCGTCACCCCCGAAGGCCGTATCACTGCCCAGGATCTGGGCCTGTGGAACGACGAGCAGATTGAACCCCTGCAACGCATCACCCGCTTTATTCGCGCCCAGGGCGCTGTAGCCGGCATCCAGCTGGCCCATGCCGGGCGTAAGGCCAGCACCCACCGCCCCTGGTTGGGCAAGCATGGCAGCGTCAAGGTGGAGGAGGGCGGCTGGGTGCCTGTCGGGCCGTCCCCCATTGCCTTCGACCCACAGCACACTGCGCCAGTGCAACTGGACGAGACCCAGATCAATGAGGTTATCCAGGCGTTCGTGGCTGCCGCCAAGCGAGCGCTGGAGGCTGGCTTCTCGGTGGTTGAAGTACATGCTGCTCATGGTTACTTGTTGCATCAATTTCTTTCACCGTTGAGCAACCAGCGACGTGACCAATACGGCGGTTCGTTCGAGAATCGCATCCGTCTGGTGTTGGAAGTCACCGAGGCCGTGCGCGGTGTATGGCCGCAGGAGCTACCGCTGTTTGTGCGGGTCTCGGCCACCGACTGGGTGGAAGACGGCTGGAACCCTGACGAAACCGTCGAACTGGCACGACGCCTCAAGGCATTGGGCGTGGACCTGATCGACGTGTCTTCGGGCGGTACCGCAGCCAATGCCGAGATTCCGGTGGGGCCTGGCTACCAGACCCGTTTTGCCGAGCGCGTGCACAAGGAGGCCTGCATTGCCACCGGTACGGTGGGCATGATCACCGAACCGGCCCAGGCCGAGCATATTTTGCGTACCGGGCAGGCCAACCTGATCCTGCTGGCGCGTGAACTGTTGCGTGACCCGTATTGGCCGTTGCATGCAGACGATGACCTGGGCGGTAAAAAGGCCATCTGGCCAGCCCAGTACCAGCGCGCGACCCATCGCGACCAACCGATTCATGAGTCCGACCTGCGCGACTGATAGCCAGTGCTCTTTACGATAAACCTGCCTGCGGGCGGGTTTTCTGGCGCCCCCTGACCCTGTTAAGAGAGGATGCTTATGAGTTTGCTCGACCAACTGCTTAAATCCGGCCAACAGATGCTGGCGAAAAAAACCGGCGCCCAAGGCAGCGCCTCCCGTGACGATAAAGGCGGCCTGGGTGACCTGCTCGGGTCTGGTGGCCTGGGCGGCCTGCTTTCCGGCGCGGGTGGCGGCGCTCTGGCAGCCAGTGCCCTGGGGCTGCTGCTGGGCAACAAGAGTGCGCGCAAGTACGGTGGTCAGGCACTGACCTATGGCGGCCTTGCCGCCCTGGGCGTTCTGGCCTACAAGGCCTACGGCAACTGGCAGGCCAATCAGGGCACGGCACCGCAGACCGAGCCGCAAACCATTGACCGTGTTCCGGCGCCGCAAGTGGAGCAACACAGCCAGGCGATCCTCAAGGCCCTGGTGGCTGCTGCCAAGGCTGATGGTCATGTGGATGAGCGTGAGCGCCAACTGATCGATGGCGAGTTGAACAAACTCAATGGCGACCCTGCATTGCGCCAATGGCTGCAAGCTGAACTGAACAAGCCGCTGGACCCGGCAGAGGTTGCCAGAGCTGCCAGCACCCCGGAAATCGCGGCCGAAATGTATATCGCCAGCCTGATTCTGGTGGATGAAGAACATTTCATGGAGCGCGCCTATCTGGAAGAGCTGGCCAAACAGCTCAAGCTCGACCCGGGGCTCAAGATCGAGCTGGAAGCCCAGGTCAAGCAGGCGCAGGGCTAACGCACTCTGTGGGCGCGAGCCTGCATCACGATGCAGGCGCCGCAACATGCTTGTTTTAGACGCTCCGAGCCGCAACGGCCCGGGGCGTTTTTTTATGCTTCGTGGCTTCGATCCACTGCAACTTCCCCGTCATAATCCCCTGTTAGCCTGCCCGCCAGAAATAATTTGTTACGTGTAATCAGGAAGCCGCAATGAGCGACAAGAAAGACCAGGACACCCAATGCCCTGCCGACAGCAGCCGCCGTCGCTTCCTCGCCGGTGCTGCCGCACTGGGCGTTGGCGCGGCCACCTTGAGCGCTTGCGGCAGCAGTCAGCATGAACCCCCCGTCAGGCCGCAACCGCTGACCCCGGCCGAGCTGGACAAAAAGCTCCACGAACAGGTCAAGACCATCGTGGTGATCTATGCCGAGAACCGCAGCTTCAACAACCTGTTTGCAAATTTCCCCGGTGTCGAGAAGCCGTTGTCGGCCCTCAAACCCGCCGACTACCAGCAACGCGACCGTGATGGCAGCCTGCTACAGACCCTGCCACCGATATGGGGCGGGCTGCTGCAAGTGGGACCGCAGACGGTAGATGGCGTGACCTATGCGCCGGGTGAGCAGTTTCAGGAGAACCTGCCCAACGCCCCCTTCGCGCTGAAAGGGCCGAATCAGCAAGATCTGCCGTTGAATCTGGTGACCCGCGACCTGTGGCATGTGTTCTATCAGAACCAGATGCAGATCAACGATGGCAAGAACGACCAGTTCGTGGCCTGGGGGGATTCCGGCGGCTTGCCCATGGGCTACTACGCCCAGTCGCAGTATTCGCTGCGTCTGTGGGATGTAGCCCGTGAATTCGTACTGTGCGACAACTTCTTCCAGGGGGCTTTTGGCGGTTCGTTCCTTAACCACCAATACCTGATCAGCGCAGCGGTGCCGTTCTATCCGAACGCGAATACCTCTGTTGCCGAGGCGCAGATTGCTGTTTTGCAGGGCGATGACCCTGCCGGTACACGCTTGAAGCCTCTGGACAAATCCCCGGCCAGCGCTATGACCGGCGCCGCGCAGTTCGGTCCCAGCGCTCTCACGCCGGACGGTTTTGCAGTCAACACCATGGCGCCGCCTTACTGGCCGACCTGGATCCGCGACCCCGAGCGTCCCGACTATGCCAAGCCCGACCTGCCAAGCGTACTGGTGCCACAAAGCCATGAGCATATCGGCGACAAACTGAGCAAAAAGAACATTGACTGGGCCTGGTACGCGGGGGCCTGGCAGGCCACGCTGGAGCAGTTCAAGGGCTCGGACGGGATCCCCAAGATCCCCAACTTCCAGTACCACCACCAGCCATTCAACTACTTTGTTCAACAAGGCCCGCAGAACCCGCAGGAGCGCAGCAAGCGCCTGCGCGACGCAGGCCTGGGCGATGAGTCCGGCAGCAACCGCTTTCTGGCTGACGCCGAGGCTGGCAGCCTGCCTGCCGTGAGTTTCTACAAGCCTCAGGGCAACCTCAACCTGCACGCTGGCTATGCCGATGTGGCTGCCGGTGACCGGCACCTTGACCGTGTGCTCAAAGTGCTGCGCAACAGCCCGCAATGGCAAAACATGGTGATCGTGCTTACCGTGGACGAAAACGGTGGCTGGTGGGATCACGTTGCACCGCCCAAAGGTGATCGCTGGGGGCCGGGTACAAGGATTCCGGCTCTGGTGGTATCACCTTTCGCACGCAAGGGGACGGTGGATCACACGGTGTATGACACCGCGTCGATTCTGCGCCTGATTAGCCGGGTGCATCAGCTGGAAGTGCTGGATGGCCTCAAGCAACGTGACGATGCCATGAAGGCGCGGGGGCAAGCGCCCATGGGCGACCTGACCAATGCATTGATGTTCTGACAACAGCCCTCCCACAGGTTTGTAGTTTTGCATGTAGGAATTTTTGTCTATTGCTGTGAGATCTGTCTCAACGCCTGTACGAATCATTGCTTACCCTCGGCTATACTCACCTTCATTTGAATGGCACCCGAGGATCGACTGTGAAGAACTGGACGTTACGCCAACGCATCTTGGCGAGCTTTGCTGTAATCATCGCCATTATGCTGCTGATGGTTGTTGCGTCTTACTCGCGCCTGCTGTCGATCGAAACCAGTGAAGAAAAGGTGCAAACCGACTCGATTCCCGGGGTCTATTACAGCTCGATGATTCGTAGCGCCTGGGTCGACAGCTATGTCCTGACCCTGGAGCTGGTGGGCTCGCTTAATCAGCGTGACCTGACCAACGAAGACCGCAAGTTGTACGCCAGCTACGAAGACCGTTTGAACAAAGAACTGGATAACTATCGCAGCACTATTTTTGAAGGTGAAGACAGGGCCCACTTCGACGACTTCGAGCGTCTGCATGGAGAGTACGGCGTGGTGTTGGCGAAAATTCTTGATCTCTATCAGAACAAGGATTACGCCCAGGCCCACAAGGTGCTTAGTGAGCAACTGGCTCCAGCCTGGATGGAAGGCCGCAAGTTGCTCAATAGCATCATTGAAGGCAACAGCGAGTCGGCCAAGCTCGCCACTGACAATATTGGTCACGCCGTATTGACTGCCAAGATCAGCATGATCATTTCCCTGGTTATTGCCGTACTTGCAGCAGCGCTGTGTGGCTTCCTGTTGCTGCGCGCAATCATGTCGCCGATGCAGCGTATCGTCACGATTCTGGAAGTGATGCGTTCCGGTGACCTGAGCTCGCGCTTGAATCTGGAGCGCAAGGACGAGTTTGGCGCGGTGGAAACCGGCTTCAACGACATGATGGCCGAGCTGACTACGTTGGTGTCCCAGGCCCAGCGCTCTTCGGTGCAGGTCACTACGTCGGTTACGGAAATTGCCGCTACCTCCAAGCAACAACAGGCCACAGCCACTGAAACCGCAGCCACCACTACGGAAATAGGTGCAACTTCCCGGGAAATTGCCGCCACGTCCCGTGATCTGGTGCGCACCATGACCGAAGTGACCTCGGCAGCCGACCAGGCCTCGATCCTGGCCGGTTCCGGGCAGCAGGGCCTGGCCCGCATGGAAGAAACCATGCACTCGGTGATGGGGGCTGCCGATCTGGTCAACGCCAAGCTGGCGATCCTCAACGAGAAGGCCGGTAACATCAACCAGGTGGTGGTGACCATCGTCAAGGTCGCCGACCAGACCAATTTGCTGTCGCTTAACGCGGCCATTGAAGCTGAAAAAGCCGGTGAATACGGCCGCGGTTTTGCTGTGGTTGCTACCGAAGTGCGCCGTTTGGCCGACCAGACTGCCGTGGCTACCTACGATATCGAGCAGATGGTGCGCGAGATTCAGTCGGCAGTGTCGGCGGGCGTGATGGGCATGGACAAGTTCTCTGAAGAAGTACGCCGCGGCATGTCCGAAGTGCAGCAAGTGGGCGAGCAGCTGTCGCAGATCATCCATCAGGTTCAGGCCCTGGCGCCGCGTGTACTGATGGTCAATGAAGGCATGCAGGCTCAAGCTACGGGCGCCGAGCAGATCAACCTTGCGCTGGTGCAATTGGGTGATGCCAGCAGCCAGACCGTTGAGTCCCTGCGTCAGGCCAGCTTCGCGATCGACGAATTGAGTCAGGTTGCCGTTGGGTTGCGCAGCGGCGTTTCGCGTTTCAAAGTCTGATGAGCGAGCTTTCAGCCAAAAAACCGGGCGCCAAGGTGTCGCAAAAACGCCTGTTTCTGGTGTTTTATATTGGTAACGAGCGCTATGCACTGGCCGCTGGCGATGTGGTCGAAGTGTTGCCGCGCTTGCCACTCAAGCCCATAGCCCATGCCCCCGAGTGGGTAGCGGGGGTTTTTGCTCATCGTGATCGAATGGTTCCGGTGATCGATATCAGTGCCATGACCTTTGGCACCGCCGCCGTAGCCCGAACCAGCACCCGGCTGGTGCTGGTCAATTATCGCGGGCAATTGCTCGGCCTGCTGCTTGAACAGGCCAGTGACACCTTGCGCTGCGATCCGGCGGAGTTTCAGCCCTACGGTGTCGATAACCGCGATGCGCCGTACCTGGGACCCGTGCGCAAAGATGAGGCCGGGCTGTTGCAGTGGTTGAGTGTCGACGATCTGCTCAGCCCTGCGGTGTCTGCTCTGCTTTTTGCCCAGGGCGAAGATGACACCTGCGTCCAGGTGGCGCCATGAGTCTTGATCAGCGTTTTTTTGACTATTTGAAGCAGCGCATCGGCCTGGATGTGGCATCGGTCGGCCCGGCGATTATCGAACGTGCCGTACGCCAGCGCTGCATTGCATTGGGCATGGCTGATAACGATCGCTACTGGCAGCGCCTGCTCAGTTCCCAGGATGAACAGCAAGCCCTGATCGAATCGGTGATCGTGCCCGAGACCTGGTTCTTCCGTTACCCCGAATCCTTTGCCACCCTGGGCCGCCTGGCCAGGCAGCGCCTGGCGGAAATCGGCAGCCGACGCCCGTTGCGTATCCTGAGTCTGCCGTGTTCGACCGGCGAAGAGCCGTATTCGATTGCCATGGCACTGTTCGATGCCGGCTTTGCTGCACACCAATTCAAGGTCGACGCCCTGGATGTCAGTCCGCTTTCGGTGCAGCGTGCGCAAAACGCGCTGTATGGCAAAAACTCCTTTCGAGGTCAGCCAACAGATTTTCGTGAGCGCTACTTCTGTGTCGAGAGCGATGGTTATCAGTTGTCGGAGCGGGTCTGCGGGCAGGTCAGCTTCACCGCAGGCAATCTGCTGGATCCGATACTGCTCGCCAGCCACGAGCCTTATGACTTTGTGTTCTGCCGCAACCTGTTGATCTACTTTGATCTTAAAACCCAGCAGCAGGCCCTGGATGTGCTCAAGCGCCTGACCCGTGATGATGGTGTTTTATTTATAGGTCCGGCCCAAGGCAGCTTGCTCAACCGGCTGGGCATGCGTTCGATCGGTGCTCCGCAGTCGTTTGCCTTTTGCCACAATCATGAGCCATTGCCGGCAGCGCGCCCTGTGCTTGCCGAACTCAAGCCACTGGCACGACCAAAAGCGCCAGCGCCAGCGCCTGTGCCGACACCGGTCAGCCGGCCTTTTGCCCCGCGCGTGCAAGCCCCGGTCGGGCAAAAATCGGCTTCGCCAGTGGATGGGCCGGGTCTGTTGCTTGAACAGATTGCCAGCCTGGCCAATGAAGGCAAAAGCCTTGAGGCGCGTGCGGTCTGCGAACAGTTCTTGCAGCGGCATGACCCGCAGGCCGAGGTGTTTTACTGGTTGGGCCTGCTCAGCGATGTGCAGGGCCAGACCTCAGAGGCCCAGGGCTTCTATCGCAAGGCGCTGTACCTGGAACCCCAGCATTCGGAAGCGCTGGCCCATCTGGCAGCGCTGTTGGCTTCACAAGGCGATGAAGCAGGCGCCCGGCGCTTGCACGAGCGCGCAGCCCGTAACGGGCGTTCCACTCAAAGTGAGCGTAAACAATGAGCGCTTTAGCAGCACAGAGCTTGATTCACTCCGAAGCGCAGGCCATTGATGACTGCTGGAACCGCATTGGCATCTACGGTGACAAAAGCTGCCCGTTGCTGCCCCAGCATATCCATTGCCGCAACTGCGACACGTATGCTGCTGCCGCGACCCGTTTGCTCGACCGCTATTCATTTGAGCAGCAAAGCCAGGAGCTTTATGCCCCGCAGGCCCATGAGCAAAAGGTTGCAACCTGCTCACTGGTGATTTTCCGCCTGAGTGAGGAGTGGCTGGGGCTGCCCACGCGTTGCCTGGATGAAGTGGCACCGATGCAAACCATTCACTCCCTGCCGCACCAGCGTTCCCGGGCCTTGCGCGGTGTGGCCAATGTACGCGGCACTCTGGTGCCGTGCCTGTCGCTGGTTGAACTGCTGGGGCTTGACCCAGCCACGCCGGGAGCCTCTTCGCAGCGGGTGATGCCGCGCATGCTGATTGTGGCCGCCCACGGTGGAGCCGTGGTGCTGCCGGTGGATGAGGTGGATGGCATTCATAATATTGCCGAGGGCGACATCAATGCTGCATCGCTCTCCGGCGAGCATGTCAGCGCCAAATACACCCGGGGTGTGCTGCAGTGGAAAACCCGCAGCCTGCGTTTACTGGATGAAGAGCAACTGTTGAGCGCAATCACCCGGAGCCTGACATGACCCCCGAGCAAATGCGCGACGCCTCGCTGCTTGAGCTGTTCAGCCTGGAGGCCGAGGCGCAAACCCAGGTGCTCAACGAAGGCCTGCTGGCGCTGGAACGCAACCCGACTCAGGCTGACCAGCTGGAAGCCTGCATGCGCGCGGCCCACTCGCTCAAGGGCGCAGCCCGGATTGTCGGGGTGGATGCCGGGGTCAGCGTGTCCCATGTTATGGAAGACTGCCTGGTCAGTGCCCAGGAAGGCCGTTTGTACCTGCAACGCGAACACATTGATGCCTTGTTGCAAGGTACCGACCTGCTGATGCGCATTGCCACCCCCGGCAACACTGTCACGCCTCACGACATCGACGCCTATGTGGCGCACATGAATGAGCTGCTGGATCCGTCTGCCCCCGGTGCGCGGGTGGCGCCGCCCGAATTTGACGTGTCGCAGCTGTTGTTGATGCCCTCGCCAGCAGTACCCGAATTTGCGCCAGAACCTGTGGTTGAGCGTCAGGTCGAGGTGCCAGCCGAGCCGGCAGCGGAGCCAGCACGTCGCCCCCAGCGTCTGACCGAAAGCGGCGAGCGGGTACTGCGGGTCACGGCCCAGCGCCTTAACAGCCTGCTCGATCTGTCGAGCAAATCCCTGGTGGAAACCCAGCGCCTCAAGCCCTTTCTGGTGACATTGCAACGGCTTAAACGCATGCAAAGCACCAACTTGCGGGCCATGGACACGCTCAATGAACACCTCAAGGTCTCGGGCATCAGCCATGAAGCCGAGCAGGCACTGGTCGATGCCCGGCAGATGCTGGCCGAGTCCCAGCACCTGCTCAGCGAGCAGACCGCCGAACTTGACGAATTTTGCTGGCAGGCTGGCCAGCGTGCGCAATTGCTCTACGACACTGCACTGGCGTGTCGCATGCGGCCCTTCGCCGATGTGCTGGTCGGGCAGGAGCGCATGGTGCGTGATTTGGGTCGCGCCCTGGGCAAGCAGATCCGCCTGGAAATCGAAGGCGAGAAAACCCAGGTTGACCGCGACGTGCTGGAAAAGCTCGAAGCACCCTTGATCCATTTATTGCGCAATGCCGTCGACCACGGTATTGAAACCCCGGAACAGCGCTTGCTGGCGGGCAAACCGGCCGAAGGCCTGATCCGCCTGCGCATCTCCCATCAGGCCGGTCTGCTGGTGCTGGAGTTGAGCGATGACGGTGCCGGTGTCGATCTGGACCGTTTGCGTCGCACCATCGTCGAGCGTCAGTTGTCCACCGAGGAGACGGTGGCGCAACTGAGCGAAGAAGAGCTGCTGACCTTTCTGTTTTTACCCGGTTTCAGTCTGCGCGACACCGTCACCGAAGTATCGGGGCGCGGTGTGGGGCTGGATGCCGTACAGCATATGGTGCGCCTGTTGCGCGGTGCCATTGTGCTGGAGCACACCCCCCAGCATGGCAGCCGCTTCCATCTTGAAGTGCCGTTGACTCTGTCGGTGGTGCGCAGCCTGGTGGTTGAAGTGGCCGACGAAGCCTATGCCTTCCCGCTGGCCCATATCGAGCGCATGCGCGACCTTGAGCCCGACGACATCGTGCAGCTCGAAGGCCGTCAGCACTTCTGGCATGAAGGCCGCCATGTGGGGCTGGTTGCCGCCAGCCAATTGTTGCAGCGCCCTGCCAGCCAGAGCGATGACGAAACCCTCAAGGTGGTGGTGATTCGCGAACGCGACGCGGTCTATGGCGTGGCCGTTGAGCGCTTTATCGGCGAGCGCACCCTGGTGGTCCTGCCCCTTGATCCGCGTCTGGGCAAGGTCCAGGACATTTCCGCCGGGGCCTTGCTGGATGATGGTTCACCGGTGCTGATCGTAGATGTCGAAGACATGCTGCGTTCGGTAGACAAACTGCTTAATACCGGGCGTCTTGAGCGTATCGATCGGCGTAACCGGCACACCGCCGAATTGACCCGCAAACGTATTCTGGTGGTGGATGACTCATTGACGGTGCGCGAACTGCAACGCAAGTTGCTGATCAACCGTGGTTATGAAGTGGCTGTGGCGGTTGACGGCATGGACGGCTGGAACGCGCTGCGTGCCGAACATTTCGATTTGTTGATTACCGACATCGATATGCCGCGCATGGATGGCATCGAACTGGTTACCCTGTTGCGTCGCGATAACCGATTGCAATCAATGCCGGTGATGGTGGTGTCGTACAAAGATCGTGAAGAAGACCGTCGGCGCGGCCTGGATGCAGGCGCCGACTATTATCTAGCCAAAGCGAGTTTCCATGACGATGCCCTGCTCGACGCAGTGGTTGAACTCATTGGTGGAGCCCAGACATGAGAATCGCCATCGTCAACGATATGCCCCTGGCGGTTGAGGCCTTGCGCCGGGCGCTGGCGTTCGAACCCGCGCACCATGTGATCTGGGTTGCCGGTGATGGTCAGGAGGCGGTGCGCCTGTGCGCCGAGAACACCCCGGACCTGATTCTGATGGACTTGATCATGCCGGTCATGGACGGCGTCGAGGCCACGCGCCGGATCATGGCTGAAAGCCCTTGTGCGATTGTGATTGTCACCATCGACCGCGAGCAGAATGTGCACCGTGTTTTTGAGGCCATGGGCTTTGGTGCGCTGGATGTGGTGGATACCCCCGTGCTGGGCGGCAGCAACCCCAGAGAGGCGGCGGCGCCTTTGCTGCGCAAGATACTCAATGTTGGCTGGTTGATGGGGCAGAGTGAGAAACGGGTCAAGCCGGTAGTGACCCATGCTCGTGTACCGGGTGTGCGGGCAGGGCTGGTGGCCATCGGTTCGTCGGCAGGTGGTCCGGCTGCACTTGAAACCCTGCTTAAAGGTCTGCCGAGAAACTTTGAGGCAGCTATCGTACTGGTTCAGCACGTTGATCAGGTGTTTGCTGCAGGTATGGCCGAGTGGCTGAGCACTTCGTGCGGACTTGATGTGCGCCTGGCCCGCGACGGGGAGACGCCGCAGGTGGGCACTGTGCTGCTGGCGGGCACCAATCACCATATCAGGCTATTGAAAAATGGCACGCTGGCTTACACCGCCGAGCCGGTCAATGAGATTTATCGGCCATCGATCGATGTTTTTTTTGAAAGTGTTGCCCGCTACTGGAATGGTGAAGCGGTGGGAGTGCTGTTGACCGGCATGGGGCGTGACGGGGCTCAAGGTCTTAAACTCATGCGCCAGCAGGGGTTTCTCACCATTGCCCAGGATCAGCAGAGCAGCTCGGTGTACGGAATGCCCAAAGCGGCAGCGGCCATCGATGCCGCAGTCGAGATTCGCCCATTGGACAAGATTGCGCCACGCTTGCTGGAGAAATTTGCCAAATGACTGGTAGAACCCGGCAAGAGTGGCTTGAAGGCAGTAATTCAGGTGAACGCGCATGAGCGACTTGCAGTTGGACGACGTTAAAACTGATGAAAACGCGGCCATGGTGTTGCTGGTAGACGATCAGGCAATGATCGGCGAAGCCGTGCGCCGAGGGTTGGCCCTTGAACAGAACATTGATTTTCACTTCTGTGCCGACCCGCACCAGGCCATTGCCCAGGCTATCCGCATCAAGCCGACGGTGATTTTGCAGGATCTGGTGATGCCGGGCCTGGACGGCTTGAGCCTGGTGCGCGAATACCGCAACCACCCGGCGACGCAAAATATCCCGATTATCGTGTTGTCCACCAAAGAGGACCCGTTGATCAAAAGCGCGGCGTTCTCGGCCGGGGCCAATGATTACCTGGTGAAGCTGCCGGACAACATCGAACTGGTGGCGCGTATCCGCTATCACTCGCGCTCCTACATGACGCTGTTGCAGCGTGATGCTGCCTACCGTGCGCTGCGGGTCAGCCAACAGCAATTGCTGGACACCAATCTGGTGCTGCAACGGCTGATGAACTCCGATGGCCTGACCGGGCTGTCCAACCGCCGCCACTTTGATGAATACCTTGAGCTGGAATGGCGTCGCACCATGCGTGAGCAGAACCAATTGTCGTTGTTGATGATCGATGTTGATTACTTCAAATCATACAACGACTCATTTGGCCATCTGGACGGCGATGAAGCGTTGCGCAAGGTGGCGGCGGGCATCCGTGATGCCAGCAGCCGGCCATCTGACTTGCCGGCCCGTTATGGCGGTGAGGAATTTGCCATTGTACTGCCCAACACTTCCCAGGGCGGCGCGCGGCTGGTGGCAGAAAAACTGCGCATGGCGGTTGAAGCGATGAAAATCCCGCATATTTCGCCGACAGCAGGCTCCAGCCTGACCATCAGTATTGGCCTGTCGACCATGACCCCGCAACAGGGTAGCAACTGCCGTGAGCTGATTTCGGCGGCGGACAAGGGGCTTTACCTGGCCAAGAAGAATGGGCGTAATCAGGTGGGTATTGAGTGATTGCTCTCAAGACCTTGTCGCTTGCATCGCAGGCAAGCCAGCTTCCACAGGTTTTGTGTCGTTCACACAGCCGGAGTGCTTACAGCACTGTCGTGGGAGCGAGCCCTGCGCGCGATGGCATCAACGATGACTGCTTTGCCGCACGCTACAGGTTTCCCGGGAGCAGGCGGGCCAGAGTAGTCCTAAGGGTATCCACCAGGGTGCGGGTGGTCTGGTCGATTTCGATATTGACCCGGTCGCCCACCCGCAAGCTGCTCAAATTGGTCAGGGCGAGTGTTTGCGCAATCAGGTTGACCGTCACCCAGTGCCGCTCTTCATCCAGGCTATCGATGGTGAGGCTGCAGCCATGCATACCGACAAAACCCTTTTTGAACAGGTAGGCAAAGGTCGACGCATCCAGCTGGAGTTGCGCAGTCACCGTTTCGCCCAGTGGCTGCCACGACACGACCTGCGCGGTACTTTCAACATGGCCGTACAGTGCGTGCCCGCCATTCTCATCGCCAGTTCGATGTGAACGTTCAATATTGACCTGCTCATCGATACTCAAGTGTTTGAGTGTCGTGATTTCGGCCGTTCGGTGAGAAATATCAAACGTCGCGGTGCCTGCAGAGTAGGCAACGACGGTCAGGCAGGTGCCGTTGACCGACACGCTGGCACCGATATCAACGTTTTCGAATAGAGAGGCTTTCTGGGCCAGGACGATACGTTTGTGCCCAGCCTGCGTGTGCACCGACAGCACCCGGGCAGTGCCTTGAACAATTCCGGTATACATCAGGCAGCCCTCCTTTTAAGCAGCATCAAGCCAGTGGAATACGCGGTTTTGTATTCTGCGGCGCAATAGTGCTCATAGAGTTTTTGATAGTAAGCGACCTTGTCCAGGTTGCAGTCCTAGTTGTTCCCTGACCTGCCTGGGGGTGGCGGGTGTCAACTCCTGCAGGTTGGCAATGGCGGTGATGCGCTCGAGCAGGCTGCGATTACTCGCCAGGGTGGTGCGTTTATGGTCGAGCCAGATATTGTCTTCAAGGCCGATGCGGATGCCGTGATCAGAGGCGAGAGCCAGGGTATTGCTGCGCAGTTGATAGCTGCCCAGCCCGGCGAAAGAACTGACGACATTGCCCGGCAGTGAGCTGGTAATGGCTGCCATGTGCGCAAAACTGGGCTGTGCGCCAAAAATATTGCCCAGCAAAATATTGGCGTAGACAGTGGGCGGCATTAACGATTTTTTGATCAGGCAATGCAGGTAGTTCGACATGCCGCTATCAAATATCTCAACCTCGGGCGAGATGCCTTTTAGCGCCATTTGTTCGGCGAGGTAGTTGATTGTCGCTGGGGCATTAATGCTGGGCTGCGTGGAAAAGTTCATGGACGACAAGGTCAATGAACCCATATCGGGTTTTGCGTCACCGTCCAATGACAGGGGCAGCGCTCTGAGAGTTGGATCGGAAATGTTTCGACCACTGAGTGAGGCGCATAAAATCAATTGTTTATTATATTTTCTGATGCCTTCGAAGAGAGTGGCGAATGTGTTGAGGTCGCAGGTCGGTTCGCCGGTTTTTTGATCCCTGGCGTGCAGGTGCGCAATGGACGCACCCAGTTCGGCGGCCATCAATACATCGTCGATAATTTCTGAGGTGCTGATGGGTGTGTGGGGGTTCATCTGCTTTGTCGGTAGCATGCCTGTAGGTGAAAAATTCAGAATGTAAGTGCTCATTGCGATCACCATTTTTTGTTTTTCAAGTTGATCGTATGGTGTTTTTTATTGATTTTGCTGCGCAGGTAGTCCTCGTTTTCGACGGTCAGGAAAACCCCGGAGGGCAGGGTGGTATTGATGGTGATATCGCAATTTTCCAGGGCCAGGATTTTTGCCGGGTTGTTGGTAATCAGGTCGATGTGATGAATATGCAGGGCCTTGAGCATGGCCCCCGCACTTTCAAACTCTCTCAAGTCATCGGCGTACCCGAGCATCTCGTTGGCAGTGAAGGTATCAATGCCCTGGTTTTGCAGCAGGTAGGCATCGAACTTGGAGTACAGGCCAATACCGCGCCCTTCCTGACGCAGATAGATCAATACGCCACCCCCTCGCGCGGCTATTTGCGACAGGGCTTCTTTGAGCTGGGCGCCGCAATCGCAACGCTTTGAGCCGAATACATCGCCTGTCAGGCACTCGGAATGAACCCGGGTGAGTACGGGAGTGGTTTGACAGTCACCAATCAATAGCGCGAAGTGTTCTTTATCGACACCTTCAAAGGACACAAATCGGGTGAGTTGAGGAACGCCCTCTATCGGAATTTCAACGGTGGTTTTCAACGTCAATGCTTTCATCTTCAGCTCCTTGCGTAACACCACATGAGTACGGGACATACCCAGGTTTTCCGTTAATCGGACTTGAAGTGCATGGGGTCGATATGGCTCCTGTTTGAGTTGGGCAGGCGCAGTGCGCCCAGCACGGTAAGAAGTGACGCAAGCGTCACGGTGGACATGCCGATCGTGAAGAACGGCAGGTGTTCGGGAATAAAGAAAGCACTCAGAAGGGCAGGTAGTGCCTGGCCGATCAGGGCGTTGTGTTGCATCACCGAACTGATCAGGATATTGGCGTGATGCATGCGGTGCTGTTGCACATTGCGCAGTGCGGTGGATGAGTAGCCGAGAAATTGAAATGAGCGTGCGCAACCGTGTAGAAAACACATCAACCACAGTGCCGGTAGTTGGTTGAGCAGTGGCGGGAAAAGAAACAGGCCCAACGTGACGGATGTCGTCAGTGCCGAATAGATGAAATAGCGTTTCAGGCAGCGGCAGCCTGTTAATAGCCGGGCTGCCACGGGTTTTGAAACAAGGTTGCCGGCGAAAATAAACAACAGGCAGTGGCCAATCGAAACGGGCGAATAATTCGAATTTTTCATGAGGTGAATAATCAGCAGCGTTGGAAATGCATAAATGCTGATACGGAACAAACTGCCGGAGAAAATGTTGAACTTGAACGCTGGATCATTGAGCAAGGACAAATCAAACAATTGCGCCTTCGCGTGCTGGTGCAGCCTTGTGCACAGTCGTTTGCTGCCATAGAGCATTGCACCTGCGGCCAGAACGCTGCAGAAGAGCCAGTTATTCGAAGCCGCCATAAACATCATGAACAAGGCCGATGAGGACAGTGCCCATAGTGCGTAGGCATGTTTATCAAGCTGTAAACGCGGGGTTTCAGGGGCAGGCAGTGAGTACAGGGTGATGCGGCAGGCAATCATCAATCCTGCGGCAAAGAGTCCGATAGAGGCAAAAATCAGTCGCCAGTTGCCGATGTTTAACAGCAGGTTGGCCATATAGGGGGCAACCATCGGGGCGACGAGCGCAGGCGCAATCAGCCAGGCCATGGTTTTGGGAATGGCAATCTTCGGGGTGTTGGCCAGGATCAAGGCTCGTCCGGCAGGTACCACCAACGCACTGCCAAAGCCCTGGACAAGGCGGGCGATGCACAGCAGGTAAATATTCTGGCTGATGGCGCAGGCCAGGGAGGCGAGGCAAAAAATCGCCAGGCCGCACAGGAATTGTTGGGCAAGCGCGAAACGGTTGAACAAATGCCCGCTCAGGGGCAGGAACAAGACCAGGGCCAGTAGATAGGTGGCCAGTGACAGTGTCACGCCGCTGATGCTGGCGCCCAGGTCGTTGGCCATGGGGATGATGGCCATCAGCATGATGGTTGCATCCAGTACTTCCAGAAAGAAAGCACTGGCGACAGTCAGTATGGCTGCATGGCCTGAACCGCAACTGTGAGCCTTCATACCGCCAGCGCCACACCGCTGCCACGAGGGTCTGCAGCGGCGAACACCTGACCGGTCAGGGTGTTGATGCCAGCCAGCTGTACCACCCCGAATTTATCGGATAGCCCGTGAGTACAGGTAAATATCGGGTTCGTTTGTGCGGATTCGCTTAAATAGGTAATGCCGTTTGTCTTCGGGTGCCGGCCCAGATTGGCAAAGCGCGGGCTCGACAGGGCGGTTTGAACCGGGCATTGCTCAGCGATAATTTTGTAGATGACGTACGCCAGTGTCTGGGACTGCACAGGCCCCCCGGATGTACCAATGATAAATTCCAGGTGATCGGTGGTGACGCGCACGCAGTTGGTGGTGTGTTTGGCGGCTGTGTTGCCTTTGAAGGTCGAACCCAGATGGGGGCCATTGAATGAGAATGCCCGGTTGCTCAGGATAATGCCTGTGTCATCGATCTCGAACAGTGACCCCAGGGGGGTAAAGATCGAGTTGGTTATGCCGGTCAGGGTCCCGTCGGCCTCGGCACATGCCATAAAGATGGTGTGGGAGGGTTTGGACAATTGAGGCACAGGTTCGGGGTTGTCGAATTTGAGCTGTTGATAGATCAGGGCGGCCTGTTGGCTCAGGCTGTCATCGCTGTGCGTCTCTGAAGAAAGCGGCGATGCCACCCAGCTGTCGATCAGCCCGGCTGCCGTACAGAGCTGTGCCGGTGTGAGCAAGGCCGTGTCTTCGGCACTCCACTGGTAGACTTTCAAGAGCAGGAACAGCTCTTTCCATGGACTGTTACTGCCATGCGCCGTGACATTGGCGTGCATGAAGGTGGTTTTTTTTACTTCTGAGGGGTTAGGGGTAAAGTCGGAAAAATCTTCAGGTGTATACAAATGCGGGTCGCAGGTCGACAGCGCGTCAAATACCTGCGCCGCCAACTGCCCCCTGTACATGGATGCAAAACCTTCACGCGCCAAAGTGGCCAGGGTTTGACGGTAGAAGGGCGCTGGATCTTGCTGTTGAATAAAGTATTTGTTCCATTGTGAAAATCGTGTCTGTCTGAGTGAGTCTTTAGTGCTGTTATCAAACGCCTGAATCAAACTGCTGGACGCCACCACGCCATGTTTCAAGTCATTGTCGTGCAGGTGTTTAAATACGCCGTTCAAGTCGATGTCATGTAGGCGTGTATAACGATCATAAGCTGAAGGGCAGCCATAGATCATGGTGCTGTAAATCCCTCTGCGAGGAATTGATACAAGGCCTTTATGCAAGTAGTTGTCGTGATGCTGGTGAAAACCTGTTCTGCCCGTTCCGTTGAAGATGGCCAGGTTATGGGGGGTTGATTGCATGATAATTGCGTCGCCTCCCAGGCCGCATAAGTGCGGGAGGTTATACGTCAGTGACACGGCTGCACTTAATAAGGCATGCGGGGTCGCCCCTGATGTTAGATAGGCCTGCATGGCCATCATCGAGGACTTGAAGTGGGGGGTCGCTATACCGAATGAGTGACCGTTCGCTAAGTTCGACATGGGGCTTCCATTTAATTATTGGTTGTTCGGGTATGGCGTGTGGGTATCAGGTAGTCAGGTGTTGTAAGTGTGTTGTAGGTATAGCGGTGCAGGTTTTTAAGTGCAATTATTTGGCGTGTAGTACTTTTCTCTCAAATTGGGTAATTATTCCTATGTAGTATTCAAACTTGTCGTACGGCTGAGATGGCCTCGTCTTTCAGATGTAATTCTGTGCCCATAATCGTGTGCGACGTATCGCTCATCGAAGAAGGCTTGCGACCTGTTGTCACTGGCCACATAACCCCGCCAGGCGGGCTGCTGATACGCTCGGTTTACGGTATACTCCCCGGCTTTGTAAAAATCGCCTGAGAGTGCCGCCAGCCATGGAAATCAACCCGATCCTTAACAGCATCAAGGACCTGTCAGAGCGCTCCGAAACCATTCGGGGGTATCTTTGACTACGATCAAAAGCATGAGCGTCTGACCGAAGTCAATCGCGAGCTTGAAGATCCGAGTGTCTGGAACAACCCTGCATACGCCCAGGAACTGGGGCGCGAGCGCTCCCTGCTGGCGCAGATCGTTGAAACCCTCGATGAGATGCACACAGGCCTGGCCGATGCCAAAGACCTGCTGTTGATGGCCGCCGAGGAAGAAGACCAGGGCGCCGTCGATGACGTGGCCGCTGAAGTTGAACGCCTGCGCGAAGCCCTTGAAAAACTCGAATTCCGCCGCATGTTCAGTGGTGAGATGGATGCCAACAACGCGTACCTGGACATCCAGGCTGGCTCCGGTGGCACCGAAGCGCAAGACTGGGCCAATATCCTGCTGCGGATGTATTTGCGTTGGGCCGACAAGCGCGGCTTCGATGCCACCATCATGGAACTGTCCGCCGGTGAAGTTGCCGGTATCAAGGGTGCAACCGTTCATATCAAAGGCGAATACGCATTTGGTTGGTTGCGCACCGAGATTGGCGTCCATCGTCTGGTACGCAAAAGCCCGTACGATTCGGGCAACCGTCGTCATACCTCGTTTTCGGCTGTATTCGTTTCGCCGGAAATCGATGACAACATCGAAATCGACATCAACCCCTCTGACCTGCGGATCGATACCTATCGCTCCTCTGGAGCGGGTGGTCAGCACGTAAACACCACTGACTCGGCCGTACGTATCACTCACGTGCCGACCAATACCGTGGTGAGCTGCCAGAACGAACGTTCCCAGCATGCGAACAAAGACACCGCGATGAAAATGCTGCGGGCGCGTCTTTACGAGCAGGAAATCCAGAAGCGCAATGCCGCTTCCCAGGCCCTGGAAGACACCAAGTCGGACATCGGCTGGGGTCATCAGATCCGCTCGTACGTTCTCGACGCCTCGCGGATCAAGGATTTGCGTACCAATATCGAGCGCAGCGACTGCGACAAGGTGCTCGACGGCGATATCGACGAATACCTGATAGCCAGCCTGAAACAAGGGCTGTAAGTCGGCAACAAAACGTGTGCGAAGCCAGTGCGATGCCCAGAGGGCGCGCCAAAGCCCGCTTCCCCCTGCCGCAAGGCGGGGGCAACAGAACTGTGATGGAATTTTTAAAGACATGAGCGACCAACAACTCGACCCGCAAGACCTGCAACAGGAAGAAAATGCCCTGATCGCCCTGCGCAAGGAAAAGCTTGCTGCCGTGCGTGCCAAGGGCAATGCCTTCCCGAATGACTTCCGCCGTGACAGCCTCTGCGCTGACCTGCAGAAGAAGTATGCGCAAGCGTCCAAGGAAGAGCTGGCCGAAGCCGCCATTCCGGTGAAGGTTGCCGGTCGCATCATGCTTAACCGTGGCTCGTTCATGGTGATCCAGGACATGACCGGTCGCATCCAGGTCTACGTCAACCGCAAGACCCTGCCGGAAGAAACCCTGGCCGAAGTAAAAACCTGGGACCTGGGCGACATCATTGCCGCTGAAGGCACCCTGGCCCGCTCCGGCAAAGGTGACCTGTACGTTGAAATGACCAGCGTGCGCCTGCTGACCAAATCCCTGCGTCCGCTGCCGGACAAGCACCACGGCCTGACCGACACCGAGCAGCGCTATCGCCAGCGTTACGTTGACTTGATCGTTAACGAAGACGTGCGTCACACCTTCCGTGTACGTTCGCAAGTGATTGCCCACATTCGCAGCTTCCTGATGGCACGCGACTTCCTGGAAGTCGAAACGCCGATGCTGCAAACCATCCCGGGTGGCGCTGCGGCCAAGCCGTTTGAAACCCACCACAATGCCCTGGACATGGACATGTACCTGCGCATCGCGCCGGAACTGTTCCTCAAGCGTCTGGTGGTGGGTGGTTTCGAGAAAGTGTTCGAGATCAACCGCAACTTCCGTAACGAAGGCGTGTCGACCCGTCACAACCCTGAATTCACCATGTTGGAGTTCTACCAGGCTTACGCCGACTACGAAGACAACATGGACCTGACCGAAGAGCTGTTCCGTGAACTGGCGCAGCTGGTTCTGGGCACTACAGACGTACCGTACGGCGACAAGGTGTTCCACTTTGGCGAACCGTTTGTGCGACTGTCGGTATTCGACTCGATCCTCAAGTACAACCCCGAGCTGACCGCTGACGACCTCAACGACATCGACAAGGCTCGCGCCATCGCCAAGAAAGCCGGCGCCAAGGTGCTGGGCTTCGAAGGTCTGGGCAAGCTGCAAGTGATGATTTTCGAAGAGTTGGTCGAGCACAAGCTGGAGCAACCGCACTTCATTACCCAGTACCCGTTCGAAGTGTCGCCGCTGGCCCGTCGCAACGACGAGAACCCGAACGTTACTGACCGTTTTGAGCTGTTCATCGGTGGCCGTGAAATCGCCAACGCCTACTCCGAGCTTAATGACGCAGAAGACCAGGCAGAGCGCTTCATGGCACAGGTAGCCGACAAGGACGCCGGTGACGACGAAGCCATGCACTACGATGCCGACTTCGTCCGCGCCCTGGAATACGGCATGCCGCCGACTGCCGGTGAAGGTATCGGTATCGACCGTCTGGTGATGTTGTTGACCAACTCACCGTCGATTCGCGACGTGATCCTGTTCCCGCATATGCGCCCGCAAGCGTAACGATGCAGAATAAGAAGCCGCCGTTAAAGGCGGCTTTTTATTGCCTGGCATGCAGCCAGCAGAATAATCAGGAGAGTTTGTGGGAGCGCCGCTCAATTCAGAAGGAATCTGTGATGCCTCCTCAAGGCGCAGCAAATGTTGCGGTGGCGCTTGCCCAAAGTGTCGAATACCAGGGTCGCAAGGCCAGCAGGCATGGCAGCGAGCAGCGCCGCCAGTTGATTCTCGATGCTGCCATGCGCATCGTCATACGCGACGGCGTGCGGGGCGTGCGCCATCGGGCGGTGGCCGCCGAAGCGGGGGTGCCGTTGTCGGCAACCACGTATTACTTCAAGGATATCGATGACCTGATCAACGACACCTTCGCCCAGTATGTGGAGCGCAGTGCGGCCTTTATGGCCAAGCTGTGGCAGGGCACCGAAGGCAAGTTGCGGGAAATGATGGCCCAGGGCGATGGCAGCCACCGGGCGCGGGGGCTGCTGGCCGATGATATTGCACGGATGACCGCCGATTACCTTCAGCGCCAACTGCTCACCCGCCGCGACCAGTTGATGGCCGAGCAAGCTTTTCATCAGGCCGCATTGATCAACCCGCGGCTGGCGGTGCTGGTACGTGCCCATCAGCAGATTTTCCTGCAGGGTGCCGGGCAGATCTTCGAAGTGCTAGGCTCCACACAACCTCAGCAGGATGCCAAAGTCTTGACGGCGATTATCGGTCGGATGGAATATCAGGCCCTACTTGATGGCGCGCAGCCCGAGGCGGATGACGACCGTCTGGCTATTCTTACGCGTTACATGCACTTGGTGTTGGCCGCTCTATAGAAGGATGCAGGCATGAAAGTTTGGCGCGTGATGCTTATGGCATTGTCGTTTTTGATGTTGAACGGCTGTCTGGTGACCTTCAGCCAGGCCCCGATCGAGGCGCAGCCGGCACCCAAACAGCTGCTGGGCAAATGGATCAGCAAGGATGCCTGGGGCCAGGCACGCAATCTCGATATCAGTGCCATCGACAAAACACGCTACCAGGCCGTCGTTTACCCCAAGGGCGAACCCAAGGCCCGTGAGCGCTATGTCTTTATCGTCGCCCGCCACGGCAGCCGCTGGTATGCCTCGGCCGCGATACCGGCCAAACTGGGCGGCAACCATACCCTCAGCGGATTTGAGTTGACCGATAACGGCGAACTGGTGATCTACGATCTTGACCTGGATCAGATCAAACAGGCCATTGGCCAGTCCGCGTTGAACGGTGAGCCGGTGGAAACCGCTGAAGGGACGGGTACCCTGATCAAAAGCCCGTCGGCTGAAGTCTTTGCCTATCTGGATGACCCGGCCAATTCCGACGTATTTGTCGAAGCGGCCCGCTATAAACGTGTGGCCAAATAACGCTGTTAACTGAAGGAAGCTGCCGGTGGACGACTACCAGCGCACGATACGCACCTTGTCTGACCGCATCGTGCTGGCACAGACACCGATCCGCGTGCTGGATGCGGTGAAGTGGGATGACAGCATCCGCCAGGGCTTTTTAAAGGCCAAAGGCAAGGCCATGCCTGCAGTTGATCGCGACTATTACCTGGGCCGGCCACTGGCTTTTGATTCGGCGGCGGTGAAGTCCGAGTTCCAGAACATCGAGCGGGATATCACCCGCCAGTTGGGGCAATTCAACCCGGTCGGGCAGATCATGCGGCGCATGTGCAAGGAATACCGCATGGTGGTGCGCATGCTCGAAGCCCGTGGCACCGAGGATTTCGGGCTTATTTCCCAGGAGCTGTATGGCGCAGCTTCCGATGCGTTTCATGCTGGCGATCCGACCCTGGCTGACCTGGGCCTGATGATGTCCGATTACCTGGACAACATCGACGGGCGCGGGGCGCTCAAGGACGAAGCCAAGATCCTGACCGCCAAGGATGCCGTGAATCTGCTGCAAAGCCGCCTGAACAAGGTGTTTGGCGAGGCTGAAGAAACCATCCGCGTGTTCGAGTCCGACGGTATCGTGGCAGATGCGGCGGCGGGTGCCGACTACATCAAGATCCGTACCGATGCGATGTTCAACGAACGCGACGTGCGCGCCCTCGAAGTCCACGAAGGGCTGGTGCATGTGGGCACCACGCTCAATGGCCTGAACCAGCCGATCTGCACCTTCCTGTCCAAGGGGCCGCCTTCTTCCACCGTGACCCAGGAAGGCCTGGCAATCCTGATGGAGATCATCACCTTTGCCTCCTACCCCAGTCGCCTGCGCAAACTGACCAACCGAACCCGCGCCATCCATATGGTGGAGGAGGGCGCAGATTTCATGCAGGTGTACGAGTTTTTCCGCGAGCAAGGCTTCGAGATGCCAGAAAGTTATGGCAACGCGAGTCGGGTTTTCCGTGGGTCGGTGCCAAATGGACTGCCATTCACCAAAGACTTGTCCTACCTCAAGGGCTTCATCATGGTTTACAACTACATTCAGCTGGCCGTACGTAAAGGCAAGCTGGAACAAGTGCCGCTGCTGTTCTGTGGCAAGACCACCCTGGAGGACATGCGAACCCTGCGTCAGTTGGTGGATGAAGGCCTGGTGGTAGCGCCCAAGTACCTGCCGGACCAGTTCCGCGACATGAACGCGCTCTCGGCCTGGATGTGCTTCAGCAACTTCCTCAACCATTTGAGCCTTGACCGTATCGAAGCGGATTACTCCAACATTTTGTGAACCCTGTGGGAGCGGGCTTGCTCGCGATACAGGCGCTGCGGCGTTTCAGTTGAACCGCGTCGATGCCATCGCGAGCAAGCCCGCTCCCACACTCACTCGTTCAGGCGAATCGTTCTGATGAAAATCCTGGCTGCACTCTGCCTGCTGTTGACCCTCAGCGGATGCAGTTCCCTGTTGTTCTACCCTGAGCCCGGCCAGCCGGTTACCCCGAAGGCCGCCGGCCTGGATTATAGCGATGTCACCCTGACTGCCGCCGATGGCACGCGCCTGCACGGTTGGTGGCTACCGGCCAAGAAAGGCGTGCCGCTCAAGGGCACGGTGCTGCATCTGCACGGCAATGGCGGCAACCTGGCTTACCATCTCGGCGCCACTGCCTGGTTGCCGGAGCAGGGTTATCAAGTGCTGATGCTCGACTATCGCGGTTACGGCCTGTCCCAAGGAGAGCCCGGGCTGCCGGCGGTGTATCAGGACATCGATGCCGCTTTTGACTGGTTGCAGCATGAGCCGCAAGCCCGGGGCCTGCCGCTGATTGTGCTGGGGCAAAGCCTGGGCGGCGCCATGGGCATCCACTACCTGAGCGAGCACCCGCAGCAGCGCGCGCGAGTCAAGGCGGTGGTGCTCGATGGCGTGCCGGCCAGTTACCGCGAAGTGGGGCAGTTTGCCCTGAGTACGTCCTGGCTGACCTGGCCGCTGCAGGTGCCGCTGTCCTGGCTGGTACCGGATGCCGACAGTGCTCTTTACGCGATACCGAACATGGGCGACACGCCGATGCTGATCTTCCACAGCCTCGATGATCCCATCGTGCCGCTTTCCAATGGCCTGCGCCTGTACCAGGCTGCGCCACCGCCCAAGGTGCTGCAACTGACCCGTGGCGGCCATGTGCAGACGTTTGCCGACCCGACCTGGCGTCAGGTAATGCTGCGTTACCTGGATGACCCGCAACATTTCAATGGCGTGCGGCGCCTGGGCGAAATTGCCAATTACCCCGCGTCACCGAACACCGAACTTGAATCCGAGAGCCAACAATGAGTGAAGAACGCAACGCCATCCCCCTGATCATCACCGGTATCTGCAGCATTATCGGCACCGTGGGCGCCCTGTGGTACTACGGTTACCTGCATTTTGCCAAGCCCGAGGACGCCTTGCTGCTCAGCGACTTCACCATGCTCAAGACTATCCCGGGGGAGGACTATAAGGTCTCGCTCACGCCGGCCAACCAGGTGGCGCAGTGCATCGACGGCATCATCGTCTTGTTCGATACCGAGCAAAAAGGCCTGACCGGTGTGCTGGTCAACAACAAGAAACAGGCCGTACGTTGCCTGGGCCAGGAAACGCCGAAGCTGGAGCAGTAACGTTCTGTTGTGGGAGCGGGCTTGCTCGCGATTGAATCGCCTCGGTATGCCTGACGAACCGCGCTGTCTGCATCGCGAGCAAGCCCGCTCCCACAGTTGTGAATATATTTGCGCAAAAAAAAGCCCCGCCTGATTACTCAGGCGGGGCTTTTTCATGTCTTACTTCATGGTTGAACGCGGAGCAACCGGCTGGTTGTCGTTGGAGATGGTCACTTCAACGCGGCGGTTCTGGGCGCGGCCAGAATCGGTGCTGTTGCTGGCCACCGGGTATTCCTTGCCATAGCCCTGCGCCACGATGCGGGTAGGGTCTACGCCTTTGCGCACCAGTGCATTACGCACCGACTCGGCACGGCGCTCGGACAGGGTCTGGTTGAAAGCCGCCGAACCGACACTGTCGGTGTAACCCTCGACAATCACCTTGCGGTCCGGGTTCTGCAGCAGGTATTCGGCCAGGGTGTTGATATTGCGCATGCCGTTGGGTTGCAGCTCGGATTTGCCGAACTGGAACAGCACATCACCAAAGGTCACCAGTGTGCCGCGTTCGGTTTGCTTGGCGTTCATGCCTTTGAGTTGCTGGATCTGCGCATCACGGGCATCGAGCAAGGCCTGGTTGCGCGCCGCACCGGCGTTTTTCAGATTGTTTTCAGCGGTTCGCAACGCGATGGTCTGCTTGGCCACTTCCACACGCTGGTTGGTCAGGTAAGCCAGCTGGTCAACCTTGGACTCGTCTTCCTTGTTCAGGTAAGCCTTTTCAGCCTTGTCCAGCCATTCGCTGGCGTCCTTGGTTTCGAGCGCTGCAACCTTGGTCGCTTCAGGGTTGGTTTGCAGGGCCGAGAAGTTGGTCTTGGCGTTTTCCAGGTTGACGTTGGGCTGGTGCGAGCACGCCGCCAGGCCAACGCTCAGGGCCAACAGGGCAGGGATCATTACTGTATTGCGCATGATATGTCGTCCTTTCTATCGATTAGGAATGCTGTGTCGTCAGATGCAGTCAAAAAAGGGCAGCGTTTACTGAACGCTGCGCATGCCTTCCTGACGCAATTGCTGAACGGCATTCTGAGCATCCTGAACAGCCTTCTCTGCTTTAGCTGCCTGGGCCTTGCGCTCTGCTACGCGTGCATCCCACTCAGCCTGTTCGGACAGGCGGCGGGCCTCGTCATATTTTTTGTCATGCATGGCCAGCTCGGCCTGCTTGAGCTTGTCCTGGGCTGACTTCATTTCCACCGGTGCATATTCAGTGGCACCTGCGCTCACGGCGTTGTTCACCGCCGATTGCGTCACGGCGTACTGCTCTGAAGGTGGATTGCCAGCACAACCGGCCAGAACGAAGCTGGTGCCGATTGCCAGCGCAGCCAGTTTTAGCCCGCGCAGGCGAGGTGAGGTGGTTTTGACAGTGCGGGTCATCATGGTCTTCAACTCCATTGGGAAGCTCCTTAAAAAAGCAAATTCCATCACGACTGGCGACGTCACCCGGAGTGTTGGAACACGAGTTCCAGCGGTGATGGTTAATGGCTGTGACCGAAGCGTTTTTTGAATAGTTCAAAAAAAGATGGCATTTGGCCTAAAAGATTTTCTGACCGATTGGTCAGCGCATTTTTTTAAATCTGTGCTTCCCATGGCTTGCCTCCAACTGCCTTTGCAACGCACTCTTGGGGCACGAGCTGTCCCCGGATCCTGCTGGAGAAACTGCTGATGACCGATATTGATGCACGCTTGCGCGATGATGTTCACCTGCTGGGTGAGCTGTTGGGTAATACGATTCGTGACCAATACGGCGAAGCTTTTCTCGCCAAGATCGAGCGCATTCGCCAGGGGGCCAAAGCCGACCGGCGCGGCACCACCGGCGAGGAGTTAAGCGCCATTCTGGACGCCCTGGGCGATGACGAAGTGCTGCCCGTTGCGCGAGCCTTCAACCAGTTTTTGAACCTGGCCAATATTGCCGAGCAGTACGAGCTGATCCACCGCCGTGAAGAAGGCCAGCCCCAGCCGTTCGAGGCGCTGGTGTTGCCGCAACTGCTTGCGCGCCTGCTCGCCGAAGGCCATGACCCCGAGTCGCTGGCGCGCCAGGTCAGCCGTCTTGAAATTGAACTGGTACTCACCGCACACCCCACTGAAGTGACTCGCCGCACCCTGATCCAGAAGTACGATGCCATTGCCGAGCAACTGGCGGCCCAGGACCATCGTGACCTGACCCTCGCGGAAAAATCCGAGATTCATCAGCGCTTGCAGCGGTTGATCGCCGAGGCCTGGCACACCGAAGAAATCCGTCGCACCCGACCTACCCCTGTGGATGAGGCCAAGTGGGGTTTTGCGGTGATCGAGCATTCGTTATGGCACGCCGTGCCGCATATGCTGCGTAAGGCTGACAAAGCTCTGCATGCCGCGACCGGCCTGCATTTGCCGCTTGAGGCCGCACCGGTCCGCTTTGCTTCCTGGATGGGCGGCGACCGTGATGGCAATCCCAATGTCACGGCCAGCGTTACCCGTGAAGTACTGCTGCTGGCGCGCTGGATGGCGGCGGACCTGTACCTGCGCGATATCGACAAACTGGCGGCCGATCTGTCGATGCAACAGGCCTCGGCGCAACTGCTGGCCGCCGCAGGCGACAGCGCCGAGCCGTATCGCGCCGTACTCAAACAATTGCGTGAACGCCTGCGGGCCACCCGCAATTGGGCGCATACAGCCTTGCACAGCACCCAGGCCGCGCCGCCTGAAGTGCTGCAGGACAATCGCGAACTGCTGGCGCCGTTGCAGCTGTGTTATCAGTCCCTGCATGCCTGTGGCATGGGCGTAATTGCCGATGGCCCGCTGCTCGATTTCCTGCGTCGGGCTGTAACCTTCGGCCTGTTCCTGGTGCGCCTCGATGTGCGCCAGGATGCTGCACGCCATGCCTCGGCCATGACTGAAATCACCGATTACCTGGGCCTGGGCCGCTATGAGGACTGGGACGAAGATGCGCGTCTTAGCTTTCTGATGCGCGAATTGAACAACCGTCGGCCGCTGTTGCCCGGTTATTTCAAGCCGGGGGCCGACACCGCCGAAGTGCTGGCGACCTGCCGCGAAGTCGCTGCCGCACCGGGCGCCTCGCTGGGCTCCTACGTGATCTCGATGGCCGGTGCTGCCTCGGATGTACTGGCGGTGCAACTGTTGCTCAAGGAGGCTGGGCTGGAGCGGCCGATGCGGGTTGTACCGCTGTTCGAAACCCTCGCCGACCTCGACAATGCGGGGCCGGTGATCGAGCGCCTGCTGCTGTTGCCGGGTTATCGCGCGCACCTGCAGGGCCCGCAGGAAGTGATGATCGGCTATTCCGATTCGGCCAAGGATGCGGGCACCACCGCGGCCGCCTGGGCGCAGTACCGGGCGCAGGAAGCCCTGGTCAATATCTGCCGTGAGCAAGGCGTCGAGCTGCTGTTGTTTCATGGTCGCGGCGGTACCGTGGGGCGCGGCGGTGGCCCGGCTCACGCGGCCATCCTGTCGCAGCCGCCGGGCTCGGTGGCGGGGCGTTTCCGCACCACTGAACAGGGCGAAATGATTCGCTTCAAATTCGGCCTGCCGGACATTGCCGAGCAAAATCTCAACCTGTACCTGGCCGCCGTGCTGGAGGCCACTTTGCTGCCACCGCCCCTGCCGGAGCCGGGCTGGCGGGTACTGATGGATGAGCTGGCGGCAGACGGGGTCGCTGCCTACCGTGGCGTAGTGCGGGATAATCCGCAGTTCGTCGAGTACTTTCGCCAGTCCACTCCGGAGCAGGAGCTGGGCCGCTTGCCTCTGGGCAGTCGGCCGGCCAAGCGCCGGGCAGGGGGCATTGAAAGCCTGCGGGCCATCCCCTGGATTTTTGGCTGGACCCAGACCCGCCTGATGTTGCCCGCCTGGCTGGGTTGGGAAACTGCATTGCGTCGTGCACTGGAGCGCGGTGAAGGTGATCAACTGGCACAAATGCGTGAGCAGTGGCCCTTCTTTCGCACCCGTATCGACATGCTGGAAATGGTCCTGGCCAAGGCCGATGCCGATATCGCCCGGCTTTACGACGAGCGCCTGGTGAGCCCGGAACTGCTGCCATTGGGTGCGCACTTACGCGACTTATTGTCGCAGGCGTGCGCAGTGGTGCTGGGCTTGACCGGGCAGGCGCAGTTGATGGCACATAGCCCGGAGACGCTCGAGTTCATCCGTTTGCGCAACACTTACCTTGATCCTCTTCATCTATTGCAGGCCGAGCTGCTGGCACGCTCGCGTCGCCAGCAAGCGGCGCAGGACAGCCCTCTGGAACAAGCGTTGCTGGTGACTGTGGCCGGGATCGCGGCCGGCTTGCGCAACACCGGCTAAGGCAAAACAGCGGCAAATGTCGCGCCAGAGCGGGCGGGGACACGGCAGACTGGATGCCGATCGCTGCGCGGGCGCGACACTTTATTGTGGGGTTGCGACCTGTGACACCCGGCCGCACAGGCCCGTTTGGCTGTAATTTTTCCTACTTTGGGCGGCTTGTGTGGGCCGGGCCTGCTGTGTATCTTGATCAGCCCTTGGCCGTTTTGATGGCCATAACCCGATTTTGAGACTGGCCCAAAGAGGCGAGTTTGTTGTCATTTAAATAAAAAATTTGAGGAGCACATCGATGCGCGTAATTCTGCTGGGAGCTCCCGGGGCCGGTAAAGGTACTCAGGCAAAGTTCATCACTGAAAAATTTGGCATCCCGCAAATCTCCACCGGCGACATGTTGCGTGCAGCCGTAAAAGCCGGCACCGAGCTGGGCCTGATCGCCAAAGGCGTGATGGACAGCGGCGGCCTGGTTTCCGACGACCTGATCATCAATCTGGTCAAAGAGCGCATTGCTCAGCCGGATTGCGTAAACGGTTTCCTGTTCGACGGTTTCCCGCGCACCATTCCGCAAGCTGAAGCGCTGGTTAAAGCCGGTGTCGAGCTGGACCACGTGCTGGAAATCGCCGTTGAAGACGAAGAGATCGTCCAGCGTATTGCTGGCCGTCGTGTACACGAAGCCTCGGGCCGTGTGTACCACACCGTCTACAACCCGCCAAAGGTTGAAGGCAAGGACGATGTGACCGGCGAAGATCTGGTACAGCGCAAGGACGACACCGAAGAAACCGTTCGTCACCGCCTGTCTGTTTACCATTCGCAAACCAAGCCGCTGGTGGACTTCTACCAGAAGCTGGCCGCTGCTCAGGGCAAGCCCAAGTACAGCCACGTTGAAGGCGTTGGCTCGGTAGAATCGATCACGGCCAAGGTGCTTGAAGCACTGAGCTGATAAGTCGATTTTGCGTCATGACAACAGCCCGCTTGCGGGCTGTTGTTGTTTATACTGCTGCACTTTTTTCAATTCTGATTCTGACGGGAACACCGATGACCACCTTGCTGGCCCTGGATACCGCGACTGAAGCTTGCTCAGTTGCCTTGTTGCACGATGGCAAGGTTACTAGCCACTACGAGGTGATCCCGCGCCTGCATGCGCAAAAGCTGTTACCGATGATCAAGGCGCTGCTGGCCGCGGCCGGTGTCGAGCTGTCGGCGGTTGAGGCCATTGCCTTCGGTCGCGGGCCTGGTGCCTTTACCGGTGTGCGTATTGCCATTGGCGTGGTTCAGGGCCTGGCCTTTGCACTGGAGCGCCCGGTGTTGCCGATCTCCAACCTGGCGGTCCTGGCCCAGCGTGCTCACCGTGAGCACGGCGCAACCCAGGTGGTGTCGGCGATCGATGCGCGCATGGATGAGGTGTATTGGGGCTGCTACCGCGAAGAAGCGGGTGAGATGCGCCTGCAAGGCGCTGAAGCGGTATTGGCGCCTGAGGCTGCGGCCTTGCCCGATGGTGCTACAGGCGACTGGTATGGCGCGGGCACTGGCTGGGGCTATGCCGAGCGCTTGAACGTCAAGCCGTATGCAATGGACGCAGGCATGTTGCCCCACGCCGAAGACCTGCTGACCCTGGCCCGCTTTGCCTGGGCCCGCGGCGAAGCCATCCGTGCCGATGACGCCCAGCCTGTGTACCTGCGCGACAAGGTAGCGGCTACAAAAGCCGAACGTGGCGTTTGATCCGCTTTTGTAGCAGCTGCAGAGCGGAGCGAGGCTGCTGCTACAAAATGGCCGGCCCATTTGCTTAGTCTGCCCTGCGCCGCTAAATTGTATCTATCGTTACAGAGCATGCAGCCATGCGCATTGACAGCTTTTCTCCCCGGTCATACCCCATCAAGCGCAAGCCGCGTAATGGTCAGGCGGTGGTTGATGAGTCGGTTGAAGACACTGAGGCTGCGCCCGAAAACACCCCCCGCACATCCTCCGGCGCCGAGCGCATCAGCCAGTTGCCGGTGCGCTCGCAAGACATGATCTTCCAGCGCGCCATGAGCAAAAGCGCGGCCAGTGCCCTTGCCAGCTACCTGACCACCGCAGGCTTCGTCGACTGGGAACAGGAAGTGTTGGGCCTGGATCTTTACATCTGAGTACATGACTGACCTTCCTTACTACCTCGGTTGTCCGTCCTGGAGTGAAAACGCCTGGCGCGAAGGGCTGTATCCGCAAAACGCCCGCCCGGCGGATTTTCTTAGCCTGTATGCGCAGGTGTTCAATGCGGTCGAGGGCAACACCACGTTTTACGCCAGGCCTGCACCGACCACGGTGGTCCGATGGGCACAAAGCCTGCCTGAACACTTTCGGCTGACGGCCAAGTTCCCTCGGGATATCAGTCACGGCGGTGATTTGCGCGAGCAATTGCATGCAGCCGAAGACTTCCTGCAACTGTTGCAGCCCTTGGGAGCGCGTGTAGCGCCATTTTGGCTACAACTCCCGGCAAGCTTCGGGCCACAGCGCCTGGCGGAGCTGGTGAGCTTTGTGGACGCCTTGCAGAGGCCGTTGGCGGTTGAGGTGCGGCATCCGGAGTTCTTCGCCAAGGGCGATGCCGAGCGCCTGCTCAATCGTCTGCTGATGGATCGAGGGGTTGAGCGTATCTGCCTTGATTCGCGGGCACTGTTCAGTTGTGATTCGGGCGACCCTGCCGTGCTTCACGCACAATCGAAAAAGCCCAGGGTGCCCCCACGTCCGGCGGCTTTCACGCAATGTCCGCAGGTGCGTTTTATTGGCCGTCCGGAGCTTGAGGCCAACGATCCTTACCTGGTGCCCTGGGTTGAAAAAGTCGCGGGCTGGATCGAGGAAGGGCGCACGCCCTATGTTTTTTTGCACACGCCGGACAATCACCGTGCTCCGGAACTGGCACGGCGTTTTCATCTTCAACTGAGTGAAAGGTTACCTGGGTTGCCGGCATTGCCCGAGCTGCATCCCCCCCAGAGTCGCGAACAACTAGGCCTGCTTTAAGCCGCCAGGCGCAAGTTGTTGACCACCAGCGGGCGTGCCCAGCCCAGATCGAAATCCATGGCCCGTTGTTGCTCGATCAGGGTCATGGCATCGAAGGGCTCGGCAGGCGGCGGCAGCAAGTCAGACTCAAACTCGGCAATGGGCAGATGCAACGCGCGAGGTTCAGGCGCAGGGCCCGGTTCAGGCAGCGGATGGCCCTGAGCCATGACTACTGGGCGCACCCACGTAGTGTTGAAATCCTGCTGGTGTTGTTGCTCTACAATGACCTCAGGCGGGTAGGGCACGGCGGGCGGTGGCAGCAGGTCCAGTTCAAATTCGGCAATGGGCAAAAACAGGGCTTCAGGCGGGCGCAGTTCAGTGTCCTGAACGTCGCAGTGGCGCTGGGTCACGATAGTGCCCAAAACCTCACTGCCGCCACGGGGCTCGGCATTTTCATTTTTGGCTGTCGGCGCTGTATCAACCGTCGCATAGTCTTCAGTACCGGACTGCTCGGCCAATGCCTGGGCGTAGAAGTCCTTCCACAGGTGGTTGACGCTTCCTGTGATCTGGGAATTGTGTCGGCCAAAGTCACCAATGGGCGCAATAAAGCCGATAGATGCGGATTGAATGTCTGACATAACTCTCGGTTGGCGCTCAGCTCTGGCAAAATGCCGGATATTTCATTTATCGGCAGTCTTTGCCGATCATTAAATTTTTGAGCGTGTTTTTAGATGATTGAGCAAACAGCGGGCTGTCGTATCAAAGTCGAGGCACTGGACGAGGCTTATCAGGCCCTGGCCGAGCAATGGGCCGAGCGTCTGGGTTTGTCGTTGGACGAACCGGACGCCGAGTTCGCCTTGCAATTGAGCGCCCAGGGTTTGCAGCTGCAGCAGTTGGGCGCAGATGCGCCGGGCCCGGTGCGGGTCGACTTTGTCGAAGGTGGCGCGGCCCATCGACGTTTGTTTGGCGGCGGCACGGGGCAGATGATCGCCAAGGCCGTGGGGATTCAGCAGGGTGTGCGCCCGCGGGTGCTGGATGCCACGGCGGGCCTGGGCAAGGATGCATTTGTGCTGGCGAGCCTGGGCTGTGAAATGAGCCTGATCGAGCGCCAGCCGCTGATCGGTGCCTTGCTCGAAGACGGGCTGGCCCGTGGTCTGGATGACTTTGAGGTGGCGCCGATCGTGTCGCGTATGCACTTGCTCAAGTGCAATTCGATCGAAGTGATGCGCAATTGGCAAGGCGAACCGCCGCAGGTGATTTACCTGGACCCGATGTTCCCCCATCGCGAAAAAACCGCCCTGGTGAAAAAGGAAATGCGCTTGTTCCGGCCATTGGTGGGTGATGACAACGATGCCCCGGCGTTGCTGGAAGCTGCGCTGGCGTTGGCCAGCCACCGGGTGGTGGTCAAGCGCCCGCGCAAGGCACCGTGCATTGCCGGGCCCAAGCCGAGCCATGCGCTGGATGGTAAGTCGAGCCGTTACGATATTTATCCGAAAAAAGCGTTGAAACCTTAAAAGCCCCTCACCCTAGCCCTCTCCCGGAGGGAGAGGGGCCTAAAAGGTAAAAGCAAATCTGCGTAACACCACACATCAGCCCTCTCACCCTCCGGGAGAGGGTTGGGGTGAGGGTAAAAGGCGCCGCGGTCTCACGACAATGGCTGATACGCCCGCATAAATATCCCCACCACTTCCTGCACATGGGCCTCGCTTTCCTCGGGCCCCGGCGGTTCACCGCCAGCAAACAGCAGGCGAAAGTTCGGCGCGCCCTTGAGCATGCAGAAGAAGTGCTCCGCCGCATAATGGGGGTTGTCGATCTGCAGCGCGCCGCTTTGATCCATCTTGCGCAGCAAGCCCTCCATCTCGTGCACCACACGCTCCGGCCCGGCCTCCAGAAAGATCTGCGACAGCTTCGGATCCTGGCTGCCCAGGGCAACCATCAGGCGATGCAGGTTCAGCGACTCTTCACTGTTGATCAGCACCTGAAAACCACGGGCAATGTTCAGCAATACATCCTTGATCGGCTTGCCCGCCGGCAATTCAAAGAACAGTACCGGCAACTGTTCGGTGCATTTGGACATGATGGCCGAGGAAAACAGGGTCTCCTTGTCGGTGAAGTGACTGTAGACCGTCAGTTTTGACACGCCTGCCAGACCCGCAACCGCATCCATGCTGGTGTTGGCATAGCCCTTGGTCAAAAACAGGGTTTTGGCGGCGTCGAGGATCGACTGGCGTTTTGCCAGGTCCTTGGGGCGCCCGAGGGCATTGGGGGGTAAAGGATTGTCAGACATATCCGTTTATTACTGGACTGGTGAGTTTAGTATTAATAACATGCTGCCAGTATAAATATTCCAAGCCCCATTAGCGAAAGGTCATCACCATGTTGCGCCATGCCTTGCCCCGCGCTGTGCCTGTGTGTCTGCTGTTTTTATTGTCTGGGTGTGGGCAGCAGGAGCCCGCAAAAATCAGCATCAGCCCGGCGATGGTGGTGCAACCGCAGCCTTCGGCACTGGCCAGCCAGAGTTACCCCGGCGAAGTGCGGGCACGCTTTGACCCGCAGTTGGCGTTTCGCATTGGCGGCAAAGTTACCAAGCGTCTGGTGGACGAGGGGGAGCGGGTCAAGGCTAATCAGCCGCTGGCCGAGCTGGACCCGCAGGACGTGCGCCTGCAACTGGACGCCACCCGCGCCCAGGTCGCCGCCGGGCAGGCCAACCTGAACCTGGTGCGTGCCGAGCGCGACCGCTACAAGACCCTGCTGGACCGGCAGATGGTCAGCCGTTCGCAGTTCGACAACGCCGAAAACCTCTACCGCTCAGGCGAAGCCAGGCTGCAACAGCTCAAGGCCGAGCAGGACGTGGCCAGCAATCAGGCGAGTTATGCGGTGTTGCGTGCGCCGCAAGACGGTGTGATTGCCCAGCGTCAGGTCGAAGTGGGGCAGGTGGTCAATGCCGGGCAAACGGTGTTTACCCTGGCTGCCGACGGCGAGCGTGAGGTATTGATCAGCTTGCCGGAACAGGATTTTGGCCGTTTCAAGATAGGCATGCCGGTAGCGGTCGAGTTGTGGTCGCAGCCTGGCCAGCGCTTCAGCGGCCGCATCCGCGAACTGTCGCCTTCAGCTGATCCTAAATCGCGCACCTTTGCTGCGCGTATCGCTTTCACCGCTGGCAAAGTGCCTGCCGAACTGGGACAAAGTGCCCGGGTGTTTATTCAGAGTGAAGGTGTCAGCTCGCTGTCGGTGCCGTTGTCGGCCCTGACTGCGGAAAATGGTGCGTCCTATGTGTGGCGGGTGGGCCAGGGCAACAAGTTGGAGCAGGTGCCCGTGCGTGTGGGGCCGTTTGGCGAAAGCAGCGTGCCGGTGCTCGAAGGCCTTACGGCCGATGACTGGATTGTTGCCGCCGGTGTGCATGTGTTGCATCCCGGCCAGGAGGTGCGGCCGATTAATCGCTCCAACCGGGCGATCAATGTCGCGGCCAAGGAGTAGTCGCCATGGGTTTTAACCTTTCCGCATGGGCGTTGCGAAATCGTCAGATCGTCCTGTTTCTGATGCTGTTGCTGGCAATCGTTGGCGGTCTTTCTTACACCAAATTAGGGCAAAGCGAAGACCCGCCGTTTACCTTCAAGGCGATGGTAATCCGCACCCTGTGGCCGGGCGCCACGGCTGAAGAAGTCTCGCGTCAGGTCACCGAGCGAATCGAGAAGAAACTGATGGAAACCGGCGAGTACGAGCGCATTGTCTCGTTCTCGCGCCCGGGTGAATCGCAAGTGACCTTTATGGCCCGCGACTCGATGCATTCCGACCAGATTCCCGAGCTGTGGTATCAGGTACGCAAAAAGATCAGTGATATACGCCACACCTTGCCGCCGGATGCGCAGGGGCCGTTCTACAACGATGAATTCGGCACCACTTTCGGCAATATCTACAGCCTGAGCGGCGAAGGTTACGACTACGCGGTACTCAAGGACTACGCTGACCGTATCCAGATCCAGCTACAGCGGGTCAAGGATGTGGGCAAGGTCGAGTTGCTGGGCCTGCAGGACGAAAAAATCTGGATCGAACTGTCCAACCTCAAGCTGGCGACCCTGGGTTTGCCGCTGGCGGCCGTGCAAAAAGCCCTTGAAGAGCAAAACGCAGTATCGACGGCGGGCTTCTTCGAAACCCCGACCGAGCGCGTGCAATTGCGTGTGAGCGGTAACTTCAAGACGGTCGAAGAGATCGAACGCTTCCCCATTCGCGTAGGCGAGCGCACCTTGCGCATCAGCGACGTGGCGGATGTGCGTCGCGGTTTTAATGATCCTCCGGCACCGCGCATGCGCTTTATGGGCCAGGACGCGATTGGCCTGGCCGTGGCGATGAAGGACGGTGGCGATATTCTGGTGCTGGGCAAGGCACTGGACACCGAGTTTGAGCGGATCCAGAAAAACCTTCCGGCGGGGATGCAACTGGGCAAAGTGTCAGACCAGCCTGCGGCGGTGAAAACCAGCGTTGGTGAGTTTGTGCAGGTGCTGGTCGAAGCACTGGTCATCGTTTTGCTGGTGAGTTTTTTCTCCCTGGGTGTGCGTACCGGCATGGTGGTGGCGCTGACCATTCCGCTGGTGCTGGCCATGACTTTTGCCGCCATGCATTACTTTGGCATCGGCCTGCACAAGATCTCGCTGGGCGCGTTGGTGCTGGCGCTGGGCCTGCTGGTCGACGACGCGATCATCGCCGTGGAAATGATGGCGATCAAAATGGAGCAGGGCTACGACCGGCTCAAGGCCGCCAGCTTTGCCTGGACCAGCACCGCGTTCCCGATGCTCACCGGTACGCTGATAACGGCTGCGGGCTTTTTGCCGATTGCCATGGCGCAGTCGAGCACCGGCGAATACACCCGCTCGATTTTCCAGGTGGTGACCATTGCCCTGCTGGCGTCGTGGGTGGCTGCGGTGGTGTTTGTGCCGTATTTGGGCGCGCTGTTGTTACCGGACCTGGCGAAGATTCATGCGGCCAAACACGGCACAGGGGCTGGCGTGCCTGACCCCTATGCAACGCCATTTTACCAGCGCGTACGTCGGTTGGTGGAGTGGTGTGTGACCCGGCGCAAAACCGTGATTGCCCTGACCGCGTTGGTGTTTATAGGCTCGGTGGTGCTGTTCAAGTTTGTTCCGCAGCAGTTCTTCCCGGCGTCCAGCCGACTGGAGCTGATGGTCGATATGAAGCTGGCCGAGGGTGCTTCGTTGAGCAACACCACCGACCAGGTCAAGCAGCTCGAGGCACTGCTCAAGGATCACCCGGGCATCGAGAACTATGTGGCTTACGCAGGCACCGGTTCGCCCCGCTATTACCTGCCACTGGATCAGCAACTGCCCGCGGCGAGCTTTGCCCAGTTTGTGGTGTTGGCCAAGACCATCGAGGACCGGGAAAGCCTGCGCACCTGGTTGATCGACACGCTCAATGAACAGTTCCCGACGATACGCTCGCGGGTGACGCGTCTGGAAAACGGTCCGCCTGTGGGCTATCCGGTGCAGTTTCGGGTGACCGGCGAGCATATCGAAGAGGTACGGGCGCTGGCGCGCAAGGTCGCAGCCCAGGTGCGGGGCAACCCCCATGTGGTTAACGTGCACCTGGACTGGGAAGAGCCGAGCAAGGTGGTCAACCTCAATATCGATCAGGACCGGGCGCGTGCCCTGGGGGTGAGTACGGCCAACCTGTCGCGCTTCTTGCAAAGTACCTTGCTGGGCTCGACGGTCAGCCAGTACCGCGAAGATAACGAGTTGATCGAAATTCTGCTGCGCGGCACAGCCCAGGAACGTACCGAACTGGCGCTGCTGCCGAGCCTGGCGGTACCGACCGATAATGGCCAGAGCGTTGCCCTGTCGCAGATTGCGACCCTGGAGTACGGCTTTGAAGAAGGCATTATCTGGCACCGCAATCGTCTGCCGACCGTGACGGTGCGGGCGGATATTTACGGCAAGGAGCAACCGGCGACCCTGGTGCAGCAGATTCTGCCGACCCTGGAAGGTGTGCGTGCCGAGCTGCCAGATGGCTATCTGCTGGAAGTGGGTGGCACGGTGGAAGACTCCACCCGCGGCCAGGACTCGGTGAAGGCCGGCGTACCTCTGTTTATCGTGGTAGTGCTGACGTTGCTGATGGTGCAGTTGCGCAGTTTCTCGCGCATGGTGATGGTATTCCTGACGGCGCCTTTGGGTTTGATCGGGGTGACATTGTTCCTGTTGTTGTTTGGCAAACCGTTCGGTTTTGTGGCGATGCTGGGCACCATTGCGTTGTCGGGGATGATCATGCGCAACTCGGTGATCCTGGTGGATCAGATCGAGCAGGACAAGGCGGCGGGGCTGGACCCGTGGCGGGCGGTGATTGAAGCGACGGTGCGGCGGTTCCGGCCGATTGTGCTGACCGCGCTGGCGGCGGTACTGGCGATGATTCCACTGTCACGCAGCGTGTTCTTCGGGCCGATGGCGGTGGCCATTATGGGCGGGTTGATCGTGGCGACTGTGCTGACGTTGCTGTTCTTGCCTGCGTTGTATGCGGCTTGGTTCAAGGTGAAGAAGGTCTAGGAGCCAAAGCCCCTCTCCCGGATGGAGAGGGGACCGACCGCGTTGATGCGGGATTCAACTCAATGCTTTCAGACTGCCGAGATTCTTGAAAATCCCCCTAATCGGCTCCCTCTCCCTCCGGGAGAGGGTTGGGGTGAGGGCGAGCCTGCGGATTAGCGAATCTGATCCACGCGCACACGGATCGGCTGCTGGGTCTTGGCCGTCAGGTCGACACTGTTGCGCTCGGTGTTGATAAACAGCAACTGGCCGTTCTCTTCAATCCGCGCGCTGATTGCGTAGGTGTGGCCGGGTTTGATTTGCGCCGGGTCATAGGTCAGGTGGAAAGGCAGTGGCACCTGGCCTTTTACCGGGCCGCTCTGTTTGGCCAGTGTTACCGCTGGCGCGTCGGCCAGAGACACATCCTGCAGGCTCACTTCCAGTGTAGCGGTAGGTGGCAGGGCGATACGTTGCAGGTAGAACACTTCACCGTCGAGGGACGCTTGCGGGGTCGAGGTCATGGAACTACAGGCTCCCAGCAGGGCGGTCAGGCTCAGTAAAAGTAACTTTTTCATAGGGCAGACTCCGTTTCTTTTCCTGTGTAAGACATTTCACACTGGAGAATGGAAGGGATTCTAGCAATGAACTTGCCCTTGAAGCGGCAAACCTGTGCCTGACAACCGCTGCTGTTTCAGTGGGTTATTCAGTCAGAGGTTCATCCTGGGATTCGTCAGGGGGGGTGTTGTGGCTGGCGGGTTGGATGCCGTTGCCACCGTGGACGCTGCCATCGGGATTCTGAACATGCCAGGGCGTGCCAGCATTGCCCCTGGTTTCAGGAGAGGGGTGTTCGGAGGGGGTTTTGTTGTCTTGGGTCATTTCCAGACTTCCTTATCGTTGGTTTGCTTTGGATGTGTGCCGACATCTTCGGCACACATCCAAGGCTAGTCGCGGATTGGAAGGCTGAAACCGGTTGAGACGTTTCAACTCAACTTTGCAGGATTACCCCACGCTCTCGGAAATATCCGCGGCATCTTCACTTCGGTGCAATGCCACCTGGCGAATGGACAGGCGGATTTCCGCAGGCAACACGCGCTTGGCGGCCCCTTCAGCCAGTTCACCGAGCAGTTCGTGGTAGCTCAGCTTGCCATTGCTATCGCGGCGCAACACGTCCTCTTCAAGCAAGGTCTGGATAAAGTGCCGGAACAGGCTCTTGTCGAAGAATTCCGGGGCGTTGAGCCCATGCAGAATCGACAGGCGCTGGGCCATCATGGTGCACAGGTCTTCCAGTTCTTCGGCGCTCAGGGTGTTCTGGCCGCTGTTGAGCAGCAGGGATATGGCCATGTAAAAGCGCTGCAGGGTTTGCGCAATGCTTTTGGACAGCAGCGTCAGCAATACAAAGTGTCGCGAGCTTGGCGCAGGGCGCAGGTACACGTCTTTTTCGAACCGTAGCAACCCTTGCTCGACAAAGGCTTCAAGCCATTGATCGACCACTCCGTCGAGTTCTTGCTCGGACCAGCGGATAAACAGTTCCGATTGCAGGTACGGATACAGCGCATGGGTGTAGCGCAGGATCTGTTCGCGGCTCATGCGCGAAGTGCTCTGGAAGAAGCTGGCGAGCAATGATGGCAAGGCAAAGATATGCATCACGTTGTTGCGGTAATAAGTCATCAGTACCGCGTTCTGCTCATCCAGATAGAGGATCTTGCCCAGCGCATCGCTTTGCTCGGCCAGCAGATTCATGTCTTTGACATGCTTGATCAGCGCCGGGCCATCGCCTTCGGGCAAGGTGGTGTACGGCGAGTAAGGCACACGGCGCAGCAGGGCCAGATAGAGGTCCAGTACCCGGGCCATGGCTTGCTCATCCAGGGCCAGGCGGGTAGTGGACAGCAAGGCCAGTGCCACCAGGTTTACCGGGTTGATGGCCGCCGCTTCATTCAGATGCCGGGCAACCTTTTCTCCCAGGCGGTTGGTGGTCTGGCTCAGCCATTCAGGGCGGTAGGACGGTGCAAGCTCCTGCTGACGCCAGCCCGGCTGCTCCTGCTCAAGAAACTCGGCCAGCTTGATCGGCTCGCCGAAGTTGACTGCGACCTGACCGAACTTCTGTTTTTTCAGCGCACCGATCACTTTGAAAATGTCAAAAATCGACTCTTTTTTCTTGCTGGCGCCGCGCAGCTCACCCAGGTAGGTACGGCCTTCAAGAACGCGTTCGTAACCGATGTATACGGGTACGAACACGATCGGCGTGCGTGATGAACGCAGGAAGCTGCGCACGGTGATGGCCAGCATCCCGGTTTTCGGTTGCAGCATGCGTCCGGTGCGCGAGCGGCCACCTTCGACGAAGTACTCCACCGGGAAACCCTTGGTGAACAGGGTGTGCATGTATTCGTTGAACACCGAGGTGTACAAGGGGTTGCCCTTGAAGGTGCGGCGCATGAAAAATGCCCCGCCACGGCGTAGCAGCGGGCCCAGCACCGGCATGTTCAGGTTGATCCCGGCGGCAATGTGCGGCGGGGTCAGGCCGTTGCGAAACAGCAGATAGGACAGCAGCAGGTAGTCGATATGGCTGCGGTGGCATGGCACATAAATGATCTCATGGCCCTGGGCGACCTTTTGCACGCTCTCGATCTGGTTGACCTTGACCCCATCGTAAATCTTGTTCCAGAACCAGCTCAGCAGCACTTCAAAAAAACGGATCGCGGTGTAGGTGTAGTCCGATGCGATTTCATTGGCGTAGCGCAGCGCAAGGGCACGGGCCTTGTCGGGCGAAATATTCTCGCGCTCGGCTTCATCGAGGATCGCCTGGCGCACGGAAGGCTCGTTGACCAGGCCCTTTACCAGCGTACGCCGGTGCGACAGGTCGGGGCCGATGGTCGAGATTTTCAGGTTGCGAAAGTGCACCCGTAAAATGCGCTGGGCCATGCGCACGGTGCGTTCGTGACCCTTGTTGAGGTCGACCAGCTCTCGCATATGGATAGGGGCCGAGAACTGCACGCGGGTTTTACGGCCCAGAATCAGGATGCGCAGCATGCGCCGCAAACGCCCGGTCACGGCCCAGCTGTCGGCGAACAGCAGTTTCCAGGGGCTGGACTCGCTGTCGGGGGACTGGCCCCAGAATACGCTGACCGGGATGATTTGCGCGTCTTCCCCCGGGTGCTGGCTCAAGCCGTCAACCAGTCGGGTCAATACCGGCGGTGCGCCACGCTTGTCCTGACGCCCCAGCCAGTCCGGCTCGGGGGTCAGGTAGAAGAAGGCAGCTGGCTCTATCATCTCGCCTACGGCAACTGGCAGCACCGGGCGCGGCAGGCCGGCTTTGGAGCACTCGGCGTCGACAACGGCCAGCTCGGTCAGCGAGGGCGATTGCAGTACATAGAACACCGGTCGGCTGCGATCCAGGTTCAGGGTCAGCGAAGACTGGTTGATGGTCTCCGAGCGCACCCACAGGTACAGCAAGCGACGCAGGGCGCCAAATACAAGGCGGCGGAATGGGGAGGGGGTCATACGGCTTCTGCGTTAGTGAATTAAACGAGCGTTTACTCGGTCGGGTAGTTTGCAGTATCAGCGCAAAATCGGCAAAAAAGCGCTGAACTAATATTGATTGAGTGTTTTTTTGCCTGACCTATACTCGGTGGTCTTTCGCGATACTGCGTCAGACAGAGTTTTGCAGAGTCAGGTTCAAACGATAGTTCTCAAAGGGCCAGTTAACGAGCCCGATCAATAATAAAAAGGGGGGAAGTTCCATGACTGCACGTGTAACGGGCAATGTGAAGTGGTTTAACGACGCAAAGGGCTACGGCTTTATCCAGTGCGAAGACGGGGCTGATGTGTTTGTGCATTACCGTGCCATTCGCGGTGAAGGCCATCGCAGCCTGGCCGAAGGTCAGCAGGTCGAATACACCCAGGTCTCGGGCGCCAAGGGCCTGCAGGCCGAGGATGTAGTGGGGTTGTAAGGCACTGCTTGCCCTCCCTGTGGGAGCGGGCTTGCTCGCGATTGCATCAGCGCATGTGCACATAGACACCGCGTCGGTCGCATCGCAGGCAAGCCAGCTCCCACAAGGGATCTATGGCCGGTCCGAATCAGGAACCGGTTTTCCAGGTGATTTCTTCCTGGCCGTCTTCGCTGATGCGGATCCAGCGATCGGCGTCTGCCTCGCCCTGTTCTTCAACCCAGCTGCCCGGCGCGCAGCGCACTTCGATGTGCAATGCCTCAAAAGCAGCCTTGGCGCAGGCGATGTCGTCTTCCCACGGCGTCTGGTCACTGTCCAGGTACAGGCTATTCCATTTGCCTACAGCTTTTGGCATCCAGGTTACGGGCACGTTGCCGGCCATGCACTTCCAGGTTTCGCCTTTCTTTTTCCATTCCGTGCACGGTCCCAGCACGTTTGCCAGCCAGGCTTCGACGTCTTTGTAAGTGACGGCTTCTTTCAGGTAAATCTCGATATCGGGTTGGCGCATGGATGTCCTCACTGCGTGTCTGAAAAATCCATTCGCGGATTAGTCGGGCCAAGGGCATGTGCCCCTGGCCGTAAAATGGGTTATTTAAGTACGAAGTAATCGTAGCGCATCGACACGGTCACCACTAAAGGCTCGGGGTGCTCGATGACCTCGGCGCGCCGCTCGGCACTGGCACGCCAGCCGTGAGGGGTCATGGCCAGCAGGTTGGCGCGATCCTGGGGTTCGCTCAGGCTGAGGGTGAACTCCAGTGTTTCACTGTGCTGTAGCGACATGCCTTCGGGCACCAGGGCCAGATGCTTGTCGTCGGCGTAATCCCGGACTTCGTCGTACAGGCGTTCGCGCAATTCCATCAAGTGACCGCGGGTCGGGCCTACACGCATCAGGCCGCCACCGGGGGTGAGCAGGCGCTTGGCTTCGAGCCAGTCCAGCGGGCTGAACACACTGGCCAGGAACTGGCAGCTGGCGTCAGCCAGTGGCACGCGGGCCATGCTGGCGATCAACCAGGTCAGTTGCGGGCTGCGTTTACAGGCACGCTTGACCGCTTCGCGGGAGATATCCAGCGCGTAGCCATCGGCGTTGGGCAGCGCGTCGGCGATTTGCGCGGTGTAGTAACCCTCGCCACAGCCGATGTCGAGCCAGCGCTGCGGCGCGCGTTCGGCGGCCAGTTCGGCCAGGCGTTTGGCCACAGGGGCGTAATGCCCGGCGTTAAGAAAGTCCCGGCGGGCTTCAACCATAGCCTGGTTGTCGCCTGGGTCACGGCTGTTCTTGTGTTGCACCGGTAGCAGGTTCAGGTAGCCCTGGCGGGCACGGTCAAAGCGATGGCCGGCAGGGCACACCACACCATTGTCTGCCGCGTTGAGCGGCTCGGAGCAGATCGGGCAGGCGAGCATCAGGCGAGCAACTTGATCAGGGTCTGGTAGTAGATTTCGGTCAGCACGTCGAGATCGCTGGCCAGCACCCGCTCGTTGACCTGGTGAATGGTCGCGTTGACCGGCCCCAGTTCTACCACCTGGGTGCCCAGGGTCGCGATAAAGCGACCGTCGGATGTGCCACCGCTGGTGGAAGCCTTGGTTTCGCGACCGGTCACCTGCTTGATGCTCGACGACACGGCATCCAGCAGCGCCCCCGGCTCGGTCAGGAACGGCAGGCCGGACAGCGCCCAGTCGATGTGCCAGTCCAGGCCGTGCTTGTCCAGGATGTCCGCGACGCGCTTTTGCAGGCCCTCAACGGTGGACTCGGTGGAGAAGCGGAAGTTGAACACTGCAACCAGATCACCCGGGATGACGTTGGTCGCGCCTGTGCCTGAGTTGAGGTTGGAAATCTGGAAGCTGGTCGGCGGGAAAAAGGCATTGCCGTTGTCCCAATGCTCGGCGGCCAGCTCGGTCAGCGCAGGCACGGCCAGATGAATCGGGTTCTTGGCCAGATGCGGGTAGGCCACATGGCCTTGAACGCCGCGAACGGTGAGCTTGGCCCCCAGAGAGCCGCGACGGCCGTTCTTGACCACGTCACCCACCAGGGAAGTGCTCGACGGCTCGCCGACGATGCACCAGTCCAGACGCTCGTTACGTGCGGCGAAACGTTCGATCACGGCCTTGGTGCCGTGATGGGCCGGGCCTTCTTCGTCACTGGTGATCAAAAATGCGACCTTGCCCTTGTGGTCCGGGTAGTCGCAGACAAAGCGTTCAGCGGCCACCAGCATGGCTGCCAGGCTGCCTTTCATGTCGGCCGCGCCACGGCCGCAGAGCATGCCGTGCTCATCGATCAGCGCGTCGAACGGGTCGTTCTGCCAGGCCTGTACCGGGCCGGTCGGTACCACGTCAGTGTGGCCGGCGAAGCACAGCACCGGGCCTTCGTGTTTGCCGTGGGTGGCCCAGAAGTTGTCGACGTCTTCGATGCGCATCGGCTCAAGCATGAAGCCGGCATCGCCTAGGCGCTGCATCATCAGCTTCTGGCAGTCAGCGTCGATCGGCGTCACGGAAGGGCGACGGATCAGATCGCAGGCGAGTTGCAGGGTCGGCGAAAGGTCGGCGTGGGCCGTCATGGTAGGGACTCCGAAGCGGGACACAAGGCACAAAAGGGCGGTTATCTTAAAGCAAAACGGCGGCCAGAGGCCGCCGTTTAGTGGTTGCAGTCGATTTATGCAGCGGGTTGCTCTTGTGCTTCTTCGACCGGTTTAGGCAACGAAGACATAAAGGCCATGATCAGCGCTGCCAGATACGGCAACGATTGCACCAGCAGCATCACCACCCAGAAACGCATGTCGTTGCTCGGCAGGCCTTGTACGAAGAAAATCCCCACAGCCGCGCCCCAGAGCAGCAGCATGATGAACACCTCTTCGCGGGCTTCCGAGATCGCTACCCAAAAGCCGTGGTTATCGGCGTTTTTAGGCGTACGGAAGAACGGGATGCTGGTGGTGAAGAACCCGTACAGCACGGCTTTGGCGATGGTGTGGGACAACGCCAGCCCGGCCAGTGCCGCGGCGAAGGCGTCCTTGAGGTTGACCCCCACTGCACGGCGGTACAGGAAAATGATCTTGCCCACCTTGAACACAAATAGCGCCAGTGGCGGAATGGCGAAAATCAACAGTGGCGGGTCGACCCGCGTTGGCACGATGATCATCGCCGCCGACCACAACAGGGCACCGACAGTGAAGAAAATATTCATGCCGTCGGCCACCCATGGCAGCCAGCCTGCGAGGAAGTGATAGCGCTGGCCACGGGTCAGCTCCGTGTCTTTGCCCAGCAACAGGCTGGAGGTGTGACGCTTGATAATCTGAATCGCACCGTAGGCCCAGCGGAATCGCTGTTTCTTGAAGTCGATAAAGGTATCGGGCATCAGGCCCTTGCCATAGCTGTTGTGGGAATAGGCGGCGGAATACCCTTTTTCAAATACCCGCAGGCCCAGCTCGGCGTCTTCACAGATGCACCAGTCTGCCCAGCCCAGTTCTTCGAGCACTGAACGGCGGGTCATGGTCATGGTGCCGTGCTGAATGATCGCATCGCGGTCGTTACGGGTGACCATGCCGATATGGAAAAAGCCCTTGTATTCGGAGTAGCAGAGCTTTTTGAAGGTGCTTTCGTTCTGGTCGCGGTAGTCCTGTGGCGATTGCACGATGGCGATTTTCGGGTCGGCAAAGTGCGGCACCATATGCTTGAGCCAGTTGCGGTCCACGCAGTAATCAGAGTCGATCACGGCAATCACTTCGGCATCCGGTGCGGTATGCGGGATCAGGTAGTTCAGCGCGCCGCCCTTGAAACCGGCCAGGGGCGCGACGTGGAAGAACTTGAAGCGCGGGCCGAGGGTGGCGCAGTAATCGCGCACCGGCTCCCAGACTGCCGGGTCCTTGGTGTTGTTGTCGATGATCAACACTTCGAAATCGGGGTAGTCGAGGTTGGCCAGGGCGTCGAGGGTCTGTTTGACCATCTCCGGCGGCTCGTTGTAGCACGGCACATGGATCGAGACTTTCGGACGGTAGGCATCGTCGGCTTCTACCGGTAAAAACTCCCTTCGCCGCTTGCGAATCCATACTGCTTCGGCCAGTTCATGGGCCTCGGTGAGCAGCACGATAAACACCCCGAGCGCACCTAAGCCAAGCAGAAAGCCCACAGTCAGGCTGAACCAGGTGCTGTATTGCTGGCTGTAGTCATAGGCGATCCACACCAGCACCGAGCCGCAGAGGAAAGCGGTAAAGGTCAGGAAGGTGCGGCCACGCTGGCGCAGGGCGGAACCGTCGATCAGCAGCAGTGCCAGCGACAGCAGGCCCATGACCACCGAGCCGATGGCCAGTACGCGCCACTGTGGAATCGCCACCACCGGCCCTTCAAAATTGAATTTTTGCTGGCGGGCAGCGTTGTACACGCCCCAGTACGCGCCCACTGAACCTTCGTCGCTGGCCTTCCACGGCTGGTCGAAGGCTTCGATCACAAAATAGTTGTAGCCCCGGCGGTTGAGGGTATTGACCAACGTACGCAGATAAATCGCCTGGTCGGCCGGGGTAGCGTCAGCGCCACCGCGCATGCGGCCATTGCTCGGCCAGCCAACTTCCGACAGCAGCAGCGGTTTTTTCGGGAACATTTTTTTCAGGTCGCGGGCACGGTCCAGGACGAATTCGCCGGCCTTGTCCACCGGGATAAATTCCCAGTAGGGCAGGATGTGCGCGGCGATCAGGTCAACGTGCTTGGCCAGTTGCGGGTACTTTTCCCAAATATGCCATTGCTCGGACGTGGTGACCGGCACCTTGACCGCGGCGCGCACCCGATCCAGCAGCACGATCAGGTCTTCGGGCGTGATTTCTTCGCGGAACAGGGCTTCGTTGCCCACCACAACCCGCACCACGCTGCGTGAGTTGTTGGCCAGCTCGATGGCTTTCTGGATTTCCCGCTCGTTGCGCTCCAGATCAGGGCTGATCCAGATCCCGATGGTCACGCGCAGGCCGAATTCTTCGGCCAGCTTGGGAATGTCGCCCAGGGTGCCGTCAACCGAGTAAGTCCGGATGTTGTCGGTCAGCTTGCTGATGATTTCCAGGTCGCGACGCATTTCGTCGTCGGTCGGGTACTGGTCTTTCTGTGGGTACTGCCCTTGCTGGAACGGCGAGTACGAAAAACCGGAGATTTGCTCGGGCCAGTTGGGCGCAGAGACCGGGCGATTGATCAGCGCCCAGAAGCCTGTGAAGAGCGCGGCGATGGCCAGGACCACCACCAGATTGAGTCCAAATTTACGCGATGACATAACTATTTCGGGTTCCAAAGGGAGTGGAACGAAGATCGGTCGGCGGGTGCCAAACGGCGCGCATCCTACACTGTGCTTTGACCAATCGTATAGCGGGCGGAATTGAGTCTGGCGTTTGGCACTCACAGCCGACTTAAGTTCTTTCTTTATTAGTTGTAGCTCTTATCTTCTTCCTTAGCAGGCTATTAAAGCAGGCTTGGTCGCATAGCTTGTAGGAAAGATACTCAATGCAATGTAAGAACCCTATAATGCGCGCCGGTTTTTGGGGTGTTGGTCATGAGTACAGAAGATCCACGTTTTGCCGGTGTAGCCCGGTTATATGGGCTGGAAGGCCTTGAACGACTGAAGGCGGCGCATGTGGCGATCGTCGGTGTAGGCGGCGTCGGGTCGTGGGCAGCGGAAGCGATTGCTCGCTGCGGCGTCGGCGAAATTTCGCTGTTTGATCTGGATGACGTGTGCGTCAGCAACAGCAACCGCCAGTTACACGCCTTGAGTACGACCATTGGTCGGGACAAGGTTGAGGTGATGGCCGAACGCCTGCGTCAGATCAATCCTGACTGCAAGGTTCATGAGGTGGCCGATTTCGTGACGCGCGAAACCATGGCCGACTACATCACCCCCGATATTGATTGCGTGATCGACTGCATCGACAGTGTGAATGCCAAGGCGGCGCTGATTGCCTGGTGCAAGCGGCGCAAGATACAGATCATCACCACCGGTGGCGCGGGCGGGCAAATTGACCCGACGCTGATTCAGGTCTGTGACTTGAACCGTACCTTCAATGACCCTCTGGCCTCCAAGGTGCGCTCGACCTTGCGCCGCGATTATGGATTTTCGCGCACCATGACCCGTCACTACAGCGTGCCGTGTGTGTTCTCCACCGAGCAGCTGCGCTACCCAAAGCCGGACGGCAGCATTTGCCTGCAGAAGAGTTTTGTCGGTGACGGGGTGAAGCTGGACTGTGCTGGCGGGTTTGGCGCAGTGATGATGGTGACGGCCACCTTCGGCATGGTGGCGGCGACCAAGGCGGTGGACAAGATCGTGGCGGGCGTGCGCCGGCCTTCGGAGAAGGTAAAGCCTGCACCACAGGAATAAGGCTCGCCTCGGACCTGGCCTGTGGGAGCGGCCTTGCTCGCGATAGCACCGGCGCGGTGTTTCAGATAAACCGAATCGCCCGCATCGCGAGCAAGCCCGCTCCCACAGGGGGCGGCAATGGTCAGGCTGCCAATTCCCGCATCCGCACCAGCACCGCATTGAGCCCATTGCTGCGCGATGGCGACAACTGCCGGCTAAGCCCCAATTGCTCGAACCATCCCGGCAAATCGACCTGCAGCAGCTCTTGCGTGGTCAAGCCGTTCACCCGCACCAGCAGCAACGCCACCAGCCCGCGAATCAGTCGCGCTTCACTGCTGGCCGCAAACTGCCATTGGCCATCGACCTGTTTGCCCACCAGCCACATCTGGCTTTCACAGCCATGCACCCGGTTGGCGTCGGTTTTGTCGGCTTCGCTGAGTTCCGGCAATCGCTGGCCCCATTGCATCAGCAGGCGTGCACGCTGTTCCCAGCCGGTGCAATGCTCAAAGCTGTCGAGCGCCGCCTGGGCGTCGGCGGGCAGGGTCATTGCAGCAACTCCAGCGCCTGATCGAGGGCGAGGAAAAAACGCTCCAGATCTTCTGAGTCATTGTACAGCGCCAGCGAAACACGGATGGCACCAGCCAGACCAAGGCTTTTAAGCAGTGGCATGGCGCAATGATGCCCGGCGCGAACGGCAATCCCCTGTTCGGTCAGCAGATGGGCCAGATCGGCGTTGTGGACGCCCTCGACTACAAAACTGACCAGGGCCAGTTGCGGGGCGCCCAGCAGACGAATGCCCTGGCGCTGCTGCAAACCCTCGACGAGCAATCGGTGCAGTGCTGTTTCGTGGGCCTGGACTGCGCCCTGGTTGAGGTTGGCCAGATAGTTGAGGGTTGCCCCCAGTCCGATCACGCTGGCAATCGGCGGGGTACCAGCCTCAAATCCCAGCGGTGCCGGGCGAAAGGTGGCGTGCTGATAGTCGGCGTCCTGCACCATCTCGCCGCCAAACTGCCAGTGTTGCAAGCGGGCCAGGGCTTCATGACGGCCAAACAGCACGCCCAGCCCGTCGGGGCCATAGAGCTTGTGGGCGGAAAACACATAGAAGTCACAACCCAGCGCCTGAACGTCCTGGCGACCGTGGACAACACCCTGGGCGCCGTCAACCACGGTCAGTGCATTCTGTGCCCTGGCCAGCGCCAACAGTTCGGGCAGGGGCTGCCACACACCAAGGACGTTGGATAACTGGCTCACGGCCAACAGGCGAGTGCGCGGGGTGATCAGGCGTGCGGCGGCCACGAGGTCGATCACGCCGTCGGCATCCAGTGGCAGTACCACCAGGGCCAGCTTTTTACGCTTTGCAAGTTGCTGCCACGGCAGCAAGTTGGCGTGATGTTCCAGGGCGCTGATAACGATTTCATCGCCCGTATTGAATTGGTGCTCCAGGCCGTAGGCCAGAAGGTTCAGCGCTGACGTGGCGCCGTGGGTGAACACGATTTGCCCGCACTCGCCGGCATTGAGCCATTGCGTCACTTTGTGGCGGGTGTTTTCGAATGCCTGGGTCGCGTGGGCGCCCGGCAGATGTTGGGCCCTGTGTACATTGGCTGCGCCGTTGGCGTAGTAATGCGTCAGTGCGTCGAGCAGGGCTTGGGGTTTTTGCGTGGTAGCAGCGCTGTCCAGATACGTCTGGTCCTGACGTTGCAAGGCGGCGATGGCGGGAAAGTCAGCGCGCCAGGGAGAAGGCAAAAGCATGGTGTTCGGGCTCTGTTGACGAGGCCGGAAGCCGGCCCCGTCAGTTGCAGACAGACGCTTAGTTGTGAGCGTGCAGTGCTTCGTTCAGCTCGATGGCCGACTTGTGGGTTTTGCATTCCACAGCGCCGGTTTCCGAGTTGCGGCGGAACAACAGGTCAGGCTGGCCAGCCAGGTCACGGGCCTTGACCACTTTGACCAACTGGTTGTTTTCGTCCAGCAGGGCCACTTTGGTACCTGCGGTCACGTACAGGCCGGACTCGACGGTGTTGCGGTCACCCAGCGGGATGCCGATACCGGCGTTGGCGCCGATCAGGCAGCCTTCGCCGACCTTGATCACGATGTTGCCACCACCCGACAGGGTGCCCATGGTCGAGCAACCGCCGCCCAGGTCCGAACCTTTGCCGACAAACACGCCTGCCGATACACGGCCTTCGATCATGCCCGGGCCTTCGGTACCAGCGTTGAAGTTGACGAAACCTTCGTGCATCACGGTGGTGCCTTCGCCGACGTAGGCGCCCAGGCGAATACGCGCCGCATCAGCGATGCGCACACCGGCCGGAACCACGTAGTCGGTCATTTTCGGGAACTTGTCGACCGAGAACACTTCCAGCAGATCGCCACGCAGGCGCGCTTCGAGTTGACGCTCGGCCAGTTCGCCCAGATCGATGGCGCCCTGGCTGGTCCATGCCACGTTTGGCAGCAGCGGGAACACGCCCGCCAGGCTCAGGCCGTGGGGCTTGACCAGGCGATGGGACAGCAGGTGCAGCTTGAGGTAGGCCTCTGGTGTCGAGGTCAGAGTGGCGTCTTCGGCCAGCAGGGTGGCAACCAGCGGCTTGTGGCTTTCGGCCAGGCGGGTCAGCAGGGCAGCCTGGGCGGCGTCGACCGGTTTGGCGGCTTCAGCCATCTGTGCGGCTTGGGCGGTAGTAAAGGTGATTGCCTGATTGCCACCGGTGTAGCCCAGAATCGGTGCGATGGCTGCAATCAGCTCGGCCGATGGATTGACCAGGGGTTGTGCGTAGAACACTTCCAGCCATGCGCCTTGGCGGTTTTGGGTGCCGACGCCGAAGGCTGCGCTGAACAGGGTAGTAGACATGCAATTACCTCTTACAAAAATAAATGGGCGGGCGCTTACAGAAGGGCCGCCGCATAAAGATCTGGCTTGAAGCCAATCAGGGTTTTGTCACCGAGATCGAGCACCGGGCGCTTGATCATCGAGGGTTGGGCGAGCATCAGTTCAATGGCTTTGGCTTGGTCGAGATCGGCTTTGCGTTCGTCGTCGAGCTTGCGAAAGGTTGTACCGGCGCGGTTGAGCACCACTTCCCAGCCGTGCTCATTGCACCAGCGGGTCAGGTGTTCACGGTCAATGCCGCTGCTTTTGTAGTCATGGAAATCGTAGTGCACTGCATGTTCATCGAGCCAGGTGCGAGCCTTTTTCATGGTGTCGCAGGCTTTGATGCCGAAAAGGTGCAACGTCTTGCTTGAATCGGTCACGGAAATTGCCCCCCCTTTGGAGATGCGGTAAATGAGCAGTCGCGGATTATGCCATGCGCAGCGCCCTTGGGCGTGATTGGCTGCGAGCTTGGCACAGACTTGTGACATGTCGTCGCACTGCTACTTTTGTTCAGGCTCGGCTTTTACGGTTAGACGCTACTATGGAGCGCAATGGGAAATTGTTGCTATTTATTTAGTTTAAAACTGATCGTTCGGGAACTCTGCTGATATGCAAACCGCCTATACCGTCCTTATCCTGCTGATGCTGGTGGGGATTTCGCGTCTGTTGGGGCGTGTCATACCTCTGCCTTTGCCGCTGGTGCAGATTGCTGCCGGTGCCGTACTGGCCTGGCCGACACTGGGCCTGCATGTGGCGCTGGAACCTGAGCTGTTCCTGTTTCTGTTCTTGCCGCCGCTGCTGTTCTCGGATGGCTGGCGTATGCCCAAGCGTGAGTTCTGGCGCCTGCGCGGGCCGATTCTGACCCTGGCAGTAGGGCTGGTTTTGTTTACGGTGGTGGGTGCGGGTTATTTCATCCATTGGCTGTTGCCGACCATCCCCTTGCCGGTGGCATTTGCCCTGGCAGCAGTACTGTCACCCACTGATGCGGTGGCGGTATCGGCCATTGCACAGAATCGCTTGCCCGCACCCTTGATGCACATGCTGCAAGGCGAGGCGCTGATGAATGACGCCACGGGCCTGGTGACCTTCAAGTTCGCCCTGGTGGCTGCCATTACCGGGGTGTTTTCCCTGGCCAATGCCAGCCTGACCTTCATCTTGGTGGCCTGTGGCGGGCTGGCCATTGGCGTCGCCCTGAGCTGGCTGGTGGGGCGTTTGCGCGCGTGGATGATCGCTCGTGGCTGGGATGACCCGGCCACCCATGTGGTGTTTATGTTGCTGCTGCCTTTTGCCGCCTATGTACTGGCCGAACGCTTGGGTGCTTCGGGCATCCTGTCGGCGGTGGCGGCGGGGATGATGCAGAGCTGGCTGGACCTGTTGCCGCGTCAGACCAGCACCCGCCTGCTTAATCGCAGTGTGTGGTCGCTGCTGGAGTTTGCCTTCAACGGGTTGATCTTTTTGCTGTTGGGCCTGCAATTGCCGGACATCATCAAGGCGGTGGTCAGCCACGAAACGACTCTGTGGCCGACCTTGATGTATCGCTGCCTGGATGTGGTGGCGATTTTCCTGGTGCTGCTGGCGCTGCGCTTCATCTGGGTGCAGAGCATCTGGCGGCTGTCCGGCCTGTTGCGACGCTGGCGTGGCAAGGGCGAGCTGACGATGGTGCCGACAGCCCGCTCCTGCTGGCTGCTGACCGTGGGCGGGGTACGCGGTGCGGTGACCCTGGCGGGCGTGATGTCGGTACCGCTGCTGGTCAGCGAGGGTTTGAATTTTCCTGAGCGTGATTTGCTGATCTTTATTGCTGCCGGGGTGATTTTGCTGTCGCTGGTGGCAGCCTGCATCGCCTTGCCGGTGTTGTTGCGCGGTATTCCAAAAAGCCCGGACGATGCCATGCGCAAAGAAGTGCGCGAAGCCTGGCGACGCACTGCGGAAGCGGCGATTCATGCGCTGGAAGCAGAAGAGGTGGTGGAGGCCGATGGTCAGCAGGATGCGGCCCAGGCGGCTCTGGCGGCTGAGCTAAAGGCGCGGATCATGTCTGAGTACCGTCATCAGCTTGAGGTGTACAACGACTCGGCGGAGGCCCAGGCACTGGCTTCGCAAATGGACCAGCTGGAAAGCCGCTTGCGGCTCAAGGCGCTGCGGGCGCAGCGGCTGGAGCTTTACAGCTTGCGCCGTCACCACGAAATCGGCGACGACGCCCTGAGCGAAATCCTCAAGGACCTGGACTTGAGCGAGGCCAACCTGGGAACGGTGAAATAACCCAGCTTTATGTGGGAACGGGCTTGCTCGCGATGGCATCGCAGCGGTTCGTCTGGCAGACCGCATCGCTTGCATCGCGAGCAAGCCCGCTCCCACAGGGGCGGTTTAGCCGCGACGCTGAATAAAGTCGCGGATCCGCCCGGCGGCTTCCACGCACTCAGCCAGTGGCGCAACCAGGGCCATGCGTACGCGACCAGCGCCGGGGTTGAAACCGTCTACTTCGCGGGACAGATAAGAGCCCGGCACTACGGTGACGTGCTCTTGGGCAAACAGGTCGCGGCAGAATTCGGCGTCGTCGCCTTCAACCCTGGGCCACAGGTAGAAGCCGCCATCCGGGCGCTGCACATCCAGTACCGGGGTTAAAATCTTCAACACCGCATCAAACTTCTCGCGATACAGGTCACGGTTGCTACGTACGTGGTCTTCGTCGTTCCAGGCGGCAATGCTTGCCAGCTGGGTTTGTACCGGCATGGCGCAGCCATGGTACGTGCGGTACAGCAGGAACGCCTTGAGGATGTCGGCATCGCCGGCCACAAAACCGGAACGCAAACCCGGCAGGTTGGAGCGCTTGGACAGGCTGTGGAATACCACGCAACGCTTGAAGTCTTCACGGCCCAGGGCCACACAGGCGCTGAGCAGGCCGACCGGTGGTGTCTTCTCGTCGAAGTACAGCTCGCTGTAGCACTCGTCTGCGGCGATCACGAAGTCGTGTTCGTCGGCCAGTGCGATCAGTTTTTTCAGGGTTTCAAGCGGGATCAGCGCACCGGTCGGGTTACCCGGCGAGCACAGGAACAGGATCTGGCAGCGTTTCCAGGTGTCGACGGATACGGCGTCGAAATCCGGGTTGAACCCATGCTCGGCCAGGCACGGCAGGTAGTGCGGCTGAGCGCCTGCCAGGAAGGCGGCCCCTTCATAGATCTGGTAGAACGGGTTCGGGCTCACCACCAGAGCGTCGTCACCACGGTTGACCACGGTCTGGGTGAAGGCAAACAGGGCTTCACGGGTGCCGTTGACCGGCAGGATATTGCGCGCCGGGTCAAGCCAGCCTTTTGGCACGTTGAAACGACGCTCGGCCCAGTCGGCGATAGCTTCGCGCAGCGCCGGGATGCCCAGGGTGGTCGGGTAGACCGCCATCTGGTCGAGGTTGTCAGCCAGTGCCTTGGCCACGAAGTCCGGCGAGCGGTGCTTGGGTTCGCCAATCGACAGCGCGATCGGGCGCTTGTCGGCGTTGGGCTGCACGCTGCCAAGCAGGGCGCGCAATTTTTCGAACGGGTAAGGCTGCAGCTGGTTTAGAGCGTTGTTCATGGGGTGCGGGTCTCACTCGGCGGCGGTTAAATGCTCAGGCGCCACGGTTCTGGGGTTGAATCCTGATTGACCGTCAGTTGCTCGACGATCGCTTCCTGCAAACGCATGCACAGCTGCGGGTCGGACAGCGGCTGGTTGTTTGCATCGGTAATGAAAAAGACGTCTTCGACGCGTTCACCCAGGGTGGCAATCTTGGCGTTCTGCAGCGACAGATCAAACTCCAGAAAGATCATTCCGATGCGAGCCAGCAGGCCCGGGCGGTCGGGGGCGCTGAGCTCCAGCACGGTCACCGGGCGCTGGGCGTCGTTATGGATCGTGACCTGGGGCGCAAAGGCAAAGTGCTTGAGCTGGCGCGGCACGCGGCGCTGGATGATGGTCGGGTAGTCGTCCGGGTTGCGCAGGGCTTCGGTCAGCCCCTTGCGGATTTTTTCGATACGCGCCGGGTTGTTACCAATCGAGCCGCCATCGTTGTCGAGCACGATATAGGTGTCGAGGGTGAACTGACTGCTGGAGGTGATAATGCGTGCGTCATGGATGTTCAGGTTGAGCTGGTCCATGGCGGCCACTGTCACGGCGAAGAAGTCGTGCTGGTCGGGTGCATAGATGAAGATCTGCGTGCCGCCCTCGAACTCGCGCTGGGTGGTTTCCTTGATCAGCACCAGCGGGCCGCCATCGGCAGGCTGCTGCAGGATGGCTTCGGTATGCAGGGCCACGTCGGCAGAGGAGTGTCGCAGGAAATAGTCGTCGCCCAGCTGTGACCAGAGCTGTTCCACGTCATCCTGGTCGGTACCCCCGCGCACCAGAATATCCAGCGCCGCACTTTGCGTCTGGCGGATCTGTTCTTCGCGGTCCACCGGGTTTTCCAGGCCTCTACGCAAGGCACGCTTGGTCTCGGTGTAGAGCTGGCGCAACAGGCTGGCGCGCCAGGAGTTCCACAGCGTCGGGTTGGTGGCGTTGATATCGGCGACAGTCAGCACATAGAGGTAGTCGAGGTGGGTTTCGTCCACCACAATCTGGGCAAAATCATGGATGACCTGCGGGTCGGACAGGTCCTTGCGCTGGGCGGTGGTGGACATCACCAGGTGGTTTTGTACCAGCCACACGATCAGGCGCGTGTCCCACTGCGGCAACTGATGACGGATGCAGAACGCTTCTGCATCCACGGCACCGATTTCGGAATGGTCGCCGTGGCGGCCCTTGCCGATATCGTGGTACAGCCCGGCCAGGTAGATCAGCTCGGGCTTGGGCAGCTTGCCCATCAACTTGCTGGCGAGCGGGAATTTCTCCGATACCTGGGTGTATTGCAGCTTACGCAGGTGTTTGATCAGGTTCAGGGTGTGGGCATCGACCGTATAAATGTGGAACAGGTCATGCTGCATTTGCCCGACGATAAAACCAAACTCGGGCAGGTAACGGCCCAGGATGCCGTAACGGTTCATCCGGCGCAGGTTGCGGTGGATGCCGATCTTGCACTTGAACAGTTCGATAAACAGGCTGGTGTTGCGGATGTCTTTGCGGAAATCTTCGTCGATCAGGTAGCGATGTTCGCGTAGCAGGCGGATGGTGTCGGCCCGCACGCCCTTGATCTCTGGGTGCTGTGCCATCAGCAGGAAGATTTCCAGCATGGCGAAGGGAGTGCGCTTGAACACGTGGTCGCTGGTGGCTTCGATATAGCCATCGTGCAACTGGAAGCGCGAGTTCAACGGGGTTGGTGGCGCCTCGTCCTCGGGAGCGAGGATCACCTCTTCGAAGTGCTGGATGATCAGGTCGCTGAGCTGGGCAATGCTCATGACCACCCGGTAGTACTGCTGCATGAAATTTTCGATGGTCTGCTTGGCGTCTTCGCCGGCAAAGCCGAGCAGTTCGCCGATGCTGCGCTGGTGGTCGAACAGCAGACGGTCTTCGGCACGCCCGGCAAGCATGTGCAGGGCGTAGCGCACCTTCCACAAAAATTCCTGGGACGAGGCCAGCAGGGCGTGCTCGCTTTCTACCAGAAAGCCTTCGCCGGCAAGGGCGCGCAAATTCAGGGTGCCGTACTGGCGGCGGGCTACCCACAAAATGGTCTGGATATCACGCAGGCCGCCGGGCGAACCCTTGACGTTAGGCTCCAGGTTGTACTCGGTGTCGTTGTACTTGTGGTGGCGGGCCTTTTGCTCGGCGCGCTTGGCCAGGAAAAACTCCTTGCTGGGCCACATGTGGGCGGTGCTGGTGACGTCCAGCATGCGCTGACGCAAATGCTCGGGGCCCGCCACGGTGCGGCTTTCCATCAAGTTGGTGATGATGGTCAGGTCGGCGCGGGCCTGCTCTGCGCACTCATCCACCGAGCGCACGCTCTGACCTACTTCTAGGCCTATGTCCCATAGAAGTGTCAGAAAACGCTCAATGGAATCACGGAAAACTTCGTGATCTGCGTTGTCCAGCAGTATCAGCAAATCGATATCGGAATAAGGGTGCAACTCGCCGCGGCCATAGCCGCCGACGGCGACCAGCGCGATGTCGGCCTCAGCGCTCCAGCTGAACTGGTCCCACGCCTGTTGCAGGATGTTGTCGACGAACCATGCACGGTCTTCGATCAGGCGGCGAATATCACGCCCCTTTTTGAAGCGTTCGTCGAGTACCTCCCGAGCCTGGCGGATCGCCTTTTTGAAAGCGGCAATGGGGCTCGCCTTTAATGCCAGCTCGGCCTGGAACTGGCCGCGGTCAAAAAGTTCTGGATCCACCTGCGGCATCGATTGGCATTCCTGTGCTGGGTTTTACGGGCTAAACGGTGAAAACACGCAAGTTTCAGGCCGAAACGCGGGGGATGGTGTCATCGCTGCGCAGGGTGAAAATTTCGTAACCGGTGTCGGTGACCAGCAGGGTGTGTTCCCACTGGGCAGACAGCTTGCGGTCCTTGGTGATGGCGGTCCAGCCGTCGCCCAGCACCTTGGTGTCGGCCTTGCCCTGATTGATCATCGGCTCGATGGTGAAGGTCATGCCGGCCTTGAGCTCCATACCGGTGCCAGCGCGGCCGTAGTGCAGGATCTGCGGCTCTTCGTGGAATACCTTGCCGATACCGTGGCCGCAGAACTCGCGTACTACAGAAAAACCGTTCTTTTCAGCGTGCTTCTGGATCACTTCGCCGATATCGCCCAGGCGGCAGCCCGGTTTAACGATTTCGATAGCCTTGTACATGCATTCCTGGGTCACTTGCGACAGGCGCTCGGCCCATACCGGAACCTTGCCGACGTGGAACATGCGGCTGGTGTCGCCGTGGTAGCCGTCCTTGATCACGGTGACGTCGATGTTCAGGGTGTCGCCGTCCTTCAATACCTTGTCGCCCGGGATGCCGTGGCATACCACGTGATTGATCGAGGTGCAGATCGACTTGGGAAAGCCTTTATAGTTGAGCGGGGCAGGGATGGCCTTTTGCACATTGACGATATAGTCATGGCAGATGCGATCCAGCTCTTCAGTGGTGACGCCGGGTTTTACGTACTCGGCGATCATTTCCAGGACTTCGGCGGCCAGTTTGCCGGCGATACGCATTTTTGCGATGTCCTCTGGGGTTTTGAGGGTGACGGTCATTCGGGCTCTCTTCGCGCGTTGGCGCTCATCATCAGGATTGCGGGCGTGCTGTGAATCGCGGCACGCCGTCATAAAAGTACGATTCTAACAGACGGTCGGCGTTAGTCGTGGGCCTGTAGCCATCGCTTCTCTTAATAGATAGGAGCATCCTGGTTCTATTCCAAGGCCCCGCGCGAATAAGGTAAGCGGCCGAAGCCCGCGCTTTTGATTTTTTCGCCCTTCGTGAGGCCGAATAGGTATGTACTCGGTAGTTTTAAATGGCATTGCGCGTACATATCCAGCATTTGTGTCTAACTGAGACTATGGTTTCGACCTTACGTCGAGTCCCTTTTGGAAGGACCTGTACGGACCGGACACATGGTTGACGGGTGTGCGGGGACATGGTGGACACTTTTCGGCGAGCCAACTTCGCCGGAAA